>CAXTNG010000207.1:0-1352 GCA_964245475.1 uncultured Sphingomonas sp.
GGAGTACCGCGCCGACTCGATCCAGGTTCTCAAGGGGCTGGAGGCCGTCCGCAAGCGCCCCGGGATGTACATCGGGTCCACCAGCGAGAACGGCCTGCACCACCTGGTCTACGAGGTGGTGGACAACTCGGTCGACGAGGCGCTGGCCGGCAACTGCACCCGGGTCGACGTGACCATCCATCCCGACAACTCGGTCACGGTGATCGACGACGGCCGCGGGATCCCGGTCGCGGTGATGGAGAAGGAGGGCAAGCCGGCCGTCGAGGTCGTGCTCACCGTCCTGCACGCCGGCGGCAAGTTCGGCGACGGTGGCGGCTACAAGGTGTCCGGCGGCCTGCACGGCGTCGGCGTCTCGGTCGTCAACGCGCTGTCGGCATCGCTCAAGCTGCGGATCTGGCGCGACGGCAAAGAGTGGGCGATGGAATTCCGCGACGGCGACGCCGTGACCACCGACGGACGCGGCAGCGGGCCAGGCTGGCAGACCCAGTACAGCTTCACCGGCGAGACCGCCTTCGCCGCTGACCTGGCGCTCGGCAACCACTGGTCGTCGACCTCGCCGCTCGGCCGCTTCACCCGCCATCGCGTCGCCAGCATCGTCCTCCCGCACGGCTTCGCCTCGCTCGTGGATCGCACCTATCGCCGCAAGCTTGTCCCGAGCGGCGTCGAAGGGGCCGGCAACACCGCGACCGAAGACACGATCACCGACCCGCGGGTCTACCGCCTGCGCCTGAGCATGATGTTCGGCATCGACCTGAGCGCCGAGGAGGTCGCGCAGGTGTTCCCGGCAGACTAGCCGGCCCGCTCCAGCAGGTCGTCCGCGTCGAGCCCGAGCAGGTCGATATGCGCGCGGATGCGCGGCCATTGCTGGGTCACGAACGCCTCGCGCTCGGCGTTGCGCAGCCGCTCCGCCGCCCCGGAGAGCACGAACATGCCCACCCCGCGCCGCACCTCGACATAGCCCTCGTCCTGGAAGCTCTGGTAGGCCTTGGCGACGGTCAGCGGGTTGGCGCCATGCTCGGCGGCGAGCGCGCGGACCGAGGGAAGCTGGTCGCCCGCCCGATAGTCGCCGCGCAGGATCGCCGCCGCAATGCCGCCGCGCAGGCGGATGTAGACCGGGCTGTCCTCGCTGCTGAGCGCTGTCATGGTGTTATCGTACACTATAGGACCGGCAAGTCGAGTCCTACTGCGGCCAATGCGCCACGATGCCGTCCGCATCCGGACGCGGCCGCTCGCCCAGCTCCCTCGACGGCGTGCCGAGAAACATGAAGCCCGCGATTCGCTCGGGCGCTGCGCCGAATGCGTCGCGCACCGCGTCGGAATAGCTCGGCCATCCGGTCAGCCAGCCGCCCGCG
>CAXTNG010000207.1:1362-6269 GCA_964245475.1 uncultured Sphingomonas sp.
GCTCCTGCTCCCAGCGCGGGATGTGCGATTCTTTCGGGCTCGACAGCACGACCACCCGCACAGGGGCCTGCCGCGCGAACTGGTCCATCGCGTCGAGCTCCAGCCGCTTCGCCTCCGGCTTCTCGGCGAGATAGGCGTCGCGGATCAGCCGGGAGAGCGCGTCGCGATCCTCGATCACCACGAACCGCCAGGGCGCCAGCTTGCCGTGATCGGGGGTGCGCGCCGCGATCTCCAGGATCGCCGCAAGCTGCGCCGCGTCCGGCCCGGGAGCGACGAGGTCGCGCGGCTTGCCCGAACGGCGCGTGGCGAGGAGGGAGAGCGCAGTGGAGGTGTCGTTGAGCATGGCGCCCGCGCATAGCTCCGAGCGCCGCATATGGACAGCGCCGCCTTTGCCGCTAGTCTCGCGCGCAACCAAGTGAGGAGCGTTGACGGATATGGTGGACACCCCGACTGCGGACGCCCGCGCCGAGCCGGACATCAGCCACGTCAACCCTGCCGCCGAAGCGACCTGGTTCGGCCACCCCCGCCAATTGGCCCGCTTGTTCACCACCGAGATGTGGGAGCGGTTCGGCTATTACGGCATGCGCGCGCTGCTCACGCTGTACCTCACCAAGCACTTCATCTTCGGCGACCGTCAGGCGACCGGCCTGTACGGCGGCTTCACCGCGCTCGTGTACCTGACCCCGCTGATCGGCGGCTATCTGGCGGACCAGTATCTCGGGTCCAAGCGCGCGGTGAAATTCGGCGCGGTGCTGATGAGCATCGGCTATTTCACCCTCTGCTTCGGCGGCCAGACCTCCACCCCCTTCGCGACGATCGACGGGCAGCGCTACGCGGTGCAAGTCGTCGACCAGGGTGGCACCGAGACGCGCTACGTCATCCAGGGCGCCGACAAGCTCAGGATCAAGGGCAACGACGACAAGTCGGTCGACCTGCTCCGCGCCGACAGTAGCGTCGCGCGCCACGTCGCGCCCGACGGCTTCGTCTCCGACGCCGAGCGCTCTCCCTTCTACGTCACCGTGATGCTGCTCGCGCTGTGCCTGGTGTCGGTCGGCAACGGCTTCTTCAAACCCAACATCTCGACCATGGTCGGCGAGCTCTACGCAACCGGAGACCGGCGGCGCGACACCGGCTTCACCATCTTCTACATGGGCATCAACCTCGGCTCGCTCGGGTCGCAGATCCTCTGCCCGTTTCTCGCCGAAAGCGTCGGCTGGTGGGCGGGGTTCGGGCTTGCCGCGATCGGCATGCTGTTCTCCTTCGCGCTGATCCAGTTCAACGGCGGCCGCCTCGACGGCTATGGCGAGCCGCCCGCGGGCGTTCCCGCCAACCGGGCGATCGGCATCTTTGCGCTGGCGACGCTGGGCGTGCCGCTATTCTACCTGCTGTTCGTCAATTTGATGAATGCGGCTCCGCAGGCGCCGGGATCGGGCATCGTCGGCTACATTGCCTCGCTGTCGCTGATGGGAAAGCTGCTGTTCGGCACCTTCCTGATCGGGGTTCCCGCGATCCTGATCTGGTCCTTTTTGAATGGCAACCGGCGCGAGTTCCAGATGATGTGCGCGGCGGTCATCCTGGTCGTGTTCAACGTCGTCTTCTGGACCCTGTTCGAGCAGGCCGGGTCCAGCCTCACGCTCTACGCCGACCGCAACACCGACTTGTCGGTGTTCGGGCTGTTCTCGATCTCGGCGGGGCAGACCCAGTTCTTCAACGCGATCTTTATCGTCATGTTCGCCCCCATCATGGCCTCGCTGTGGACCAATCTCGCGCGGCGCGGGATCGAGCCGGGCATCCCGGTCAAGTTCGGCTTGGCACTGATCGGCGTTGGGCTGGGCTTCCTGTTCCTAGTCTGGGGCGGCGCATTCGCGGGGAACGACTTCAAGGTCGCGATCTGGTGGCTGGCGGGCCTGTACCTCATCCACTCGATCGCCGAATTGTGCATCTCGCCCGTCGGCCTGAGCATGATCACCAAGCTGTCGATCGCGCGTATCGTCGGGCTGATGATGGGGGTGTGGTTCCTGTCAATCTCGGTCGCGCAATATGTCGGGGGCATCGTCGCGCAGGTCGCGAGCGTCGAGACGGTCGGCGGGCAGGTGACCAACCTCAAGGTCAGCCTCGACACCTACAATGGCGTCTTCTGGACCATCGGCCTCGTCGCCGCCGGCATCGGCGCCTTCCTCCTGGCGCTCTCTCCGCTGATCAAGAAATGGATGCACGGGGTGCAGTGAGGATCACTCCTCCGCCAGCAACGCATCCGCCTCGTCGACCGGCACCGCCCCGCTCCGCGCCGACACCGCGGCGGTCACCGCCAGGTCCATCGTCACGTTGCCCAAAGTCCGCACGATATCGGGCAGCGTCTCCACCGCCACCAGCAGCCCGAGCGGCGCCACCGGAGCGCCGAACACCGCGTTGATCGGCGCGATCGCGCTGATGAAGCTCACCTGCCCCGGCAGGCTTACCGACCCGAGCGAGGTCAGCATCGCCACCACCGTCGCCGCCACCATCACCGTGGGCGACAGCGTCACCCCGAACCAGCGCGCCACGTATATCGCCACCGCCAGGTTCATCGCCGGCCCGGTCGCGCGCATCATCACCACCGCGAGCAGCAGCACCACCCCCCCGGACGCCCCGCGCACGCCGAGCTCCTCGGCCTTCTTGAGCATGATCGGCAGGCACGCCATGCTCGACTGGGTGCTGACCGCCACCGCCTGCGCCGGCAGCGCCGCCCGGGTGAAGCGGACCAGCCCCAGCCGCCCGCCGATCGCCGCCATCGCATAGGAGAACAGCGTCGCGACCACGCCGATGGCCGAGACGGTCAGGATGTAATGGACCAGCGCCCCGAACGCCGCGCTCCCCGCCTTCGCACCCACCGTCAGCGCCAGCGCGAACACCCCGACCGGCGCCGCCCAGATAATCCAGTTGACCATCACCAGCACCGTGTCGCGCAGCCCTTCGAAGAACCCGGTCAGCGTCGCGCGCGGGCCGGGCGCGATCCGGGTGAGCGCGAAGGCGAACAACAGGGTGAAGATCATCAGCGACAGGAAGGCGCTGTTCGCCGCCGCCGCGACGACGTTGGTCGGCACCAGCTCCATGAAGAACGCGCTCAACCCCGGCGGCGCCCCGACCGGCGCGGTCCCGGCGAGCGCGCCGCGCAACGCCTGCGCCGACTTCGCGGGCAATGGCGCGACGTCGAGGAGCAGCGGCGTCAGCACCGCCGCCAGCACCGCGCTCGACGCCATCACGGTCAGGATCAGCACGATCGCCCGCGCCGCTACCCGCCCCGCCTGCACGGCTTGCGCTGTCGCCGCGATGCCGGTGACGAGCAGCGCCACGACGAGCGGGATGATCGTCATCTGAAGCGCGTTGAGCCATGCCGTCCCGATCGGCTCCGAGCCCGTCAGCACGCCGGGCACCGCCCCCGGCGCGACCGCCGCGACGAGGATGCCAAGCAGCAGCCCGGCGACGAGCGAGAGGAGGATACGGGTCGGCTGCGACATGCTCGCTCTTTTCCTTCGACAACGCTATGCGCCGACGCGCATTAGGCTGGGCATCTGTATCTTCCCCGTTCGTGGTGAGGAGCGACTGAGCGAAGTCGAAGGCGCGTCTCGAACCACATGGCTCGGGGTCTGTCCTTCGAGATGCCGCTTCGACTTCGCTCAGCGGCTCCTCAGGACGAACGGGTAGGGTCACGGACATAGCGGACTGGATCACGGCACGCATGGCAAGGAAATATTTCGGCACCGACGGCATCCGCGGCCTGACCAACACCGGGGCGATGACCGCGCAGATGGCAATGCGGGTCGGGATGGCGGCGGGAGCCTATTTCCTGCGCGGCGACCACAAGCACCGCGTGCTGATCGGCAAGGATACGCGGCTCTCGGGCTACATGCTCGAATCGGCGCTGGTCGCGGGGTTCACCAGCGTCGGCATGGACGTGGTGATGGTCGGCCCGATGCCGACGCCCGCGGTCGCGATGCTCACGCAGTCGATGCGCGCCGACCTCGGCGTCATGATCTCGGCGAGCCATAATCCCTTCGCCGACAACGGCATCAAGCTGTTCGGCCCCGACGGCTACAAACTGTCGGACGAAGCCGAGGCCGAGATAGAGTCGGCGATCGACGCCGATGCGCCCGTGCTCGCGCCCGCCGGCGGCATCGGCCGCGCGCGGCGCATCGACGACGCGCAGGGCCGCTACATCCACTTCGCCAAGTCGACTTTCCCCGAGGACCTCCGCCTCGACGGCCTGCGCATCGTGATCGATTGCGCGAACGGCGCCGCGTACAAGGTCGCCCCGTCGGTGCTGTGGGAATTGGGCGCGGACGTGGTCGCGATCGGCGTCACCCCCAACGGCACCAACATCAACGACCGCGTCGGCTCGACCGCGCCCCAGACCCTGTCGGAGACCGTTGTCGCGAGCGGCGCCGCGATCGGCATCGCGCTCGACGGCGACGCCGACCGGCTGATCGTGGTGGACGAGACCGGCGCGGTGGTCGACGGCGACCAGCTGATGGCGACGATCGCCGCCGCCTGGGCCAGGCAGGGGCGGCTCAGGGGCGGCGGGCTGGTCGCCCCCGTCATGTCCAACCTCGGGCTGGAGCGCCACCTGGCCGAGTACCGCGGGACGATCGTCGCGGTCACCCACGATCGCTACTTCCTCGACAACGTCGCGGGCTGGATCCTCGAGCTCGACCGCGGCCACGGCATCCCGTTCCAGGGCAACTACTCGAGCTGGCTGGAGCAGAAGCAGGTCCGACTCGCGCAGGAGGAGAAGCAGGACTCCTCGCGCAAGCGCACGATCGCGGCCGAGCTCGAATGGGTGCGCGAGAACCCCAAGGGCCGGCGCAAGAAGTCCAAGGCGCGCCTGAACAACTACGAGCGCCTGCTCGCCGAGGACCGCAATATCAAGC
>CAXTNG010000208.1:0-6268 GCA_964245475.1 uncultured Sphingomonas sp.
GTGTAGGAGTGGGTGTCGGCGTCGGTGTAGGAGTGGGCGTCGGCGAGGGGGTCGAGGCAGTCGGCGCCGGCGTGCTGTTTACCCCGCCTCCGCCGCTGCCGCCGCACCCGCACAACATGCCGATCGCGGTAAAAGCTGCCGTGTGGAGGAGGGCGGAACGAACGGCCATGGCTACACCTGAGACGCTGGAGACATGGTTAACCTAGCGGGCCGCTGGTTGCCAAATCGTCACCGCCGCACGGCGCGATCAGCCGGCAGTGTAGCGGTAGCCGTGCACCGTCATGGCGAGCCGCTCGCCCACGGTCAGCCCCTGCCAGCGGCCCGCCCAATAGACGAAGCCGCCGTTGTTCGGGTCCGCCGCCCACATCTCGATCATGGGCTTGAGCGGTTGCGACACGAAGAACGCCATGCCCGCTCGATCCCAGCGATGAACACGCGTACCGTCCATGTACATTTCGACGAAGCCCTGCGCCTGGTTGATGCGGATGCCGAAGCGGTGCCGCTCCCCCGACATGTCGCGCCCGGCGAAGAGACGCACCGTGTTCTGCTGCATCGCGCCGTTCACCGCGGCGTGGAGCGTGACGTCGAGCCCGTTGCGCCCGGCATATTCAAAATCGACCTCGTCGCGGCTGTTCGGCTCCCATAGCCAGAGCGGCGCCACAATCAGCCCGTCCTTGAGCTTGGGCAGAGTGACGTCCGCTTCCCACAGGCCCGAGGTGGCCGGGGGTGTGCCGCCCATCGCCTGCAGCTGCGGCGCGCCGGCCGCATCCAGGGTGAAGGTCGTGTCGGCCTTCGCGGGCTGCGACACATGATCGTACTTCCAGGGCAGTGGACTCATGCCATTGCCCCATTCGGAGGCATGCCATTTGCCGTTCCAGTTCCACAGCCACATGTCCGAGAGGTCGAGCGGGGGCAGCGAAGGCATCGGCGCGGGCAACGCGGCGGCTGACACCGCTTCCGGCTGAGGCGCCAGCTTCGCCGGCGCTTGCTTCGCCGACGGCAGCGCCGCCACGAGCGTCTTTGCGGTCGATGGCGTGCCGCCTGTGACGACGGTCACGGCCTTGCCGGCGGTGGATGATGCGGTCCGGTCTGCGGCGACCTGAGATACCGTGGCGACGCCCGCGACCAGCGAAACTCCCGCGAGTAGAATGGATTGCAACGTCATGCCGGATCGCCCTTGCCTATATCTGTTCAGGGCCCCGACATCACCAGCACCCGGTGTGCCTCGGGTAAAGGGCGATGGTTTGCAGGACGGCAACCACGCGAGGCCAGGACGACAGGATCGAGACCCGTGATTGCGCGGATACCCGTTTCGCGGCATGAGCCGGGCCATGGCTACGATGCAACGCGGCGCTGCGCCGGCACTGCGGACTCTTCGCCTGGGTGAGCGGGTTGGGCTGCGGCTGACGGAGGAGGCACTGGCTGGAACCGCCGTGCTGGCGCTGGCCTCCGTTGCCCTGTTCGGTGCAATGGGCGTGCTCACGTTCATATTGGGCGCAGCGGGCGTGCTCGCGATACGGCCGTTGTTCAACCTGCGCGAGCTACTGCGCTTCTCGCCGCTCTTGCTGATACCGCTGCTCGCCATTCTTTCTGCTATCTGGTCTGATTCGCCCCAGACTTCGATGCGGTCGGGGCTTCAGTTGCTGCTGACCATGGCGGCGGCGATCATCATCTGCCGCAGCCTCCACGCCGAGAGGCTGGTGCTGGCGCTGTTCGTAGCGTTCCTGATCCTTGCGCTCTCGATCGCGAAGTCGATCCCGCAGAGCGTTTCGGCCGGCTGGCCGCTTGTGGCCTTCGGCAGCAAGAATCAGGCGGGGTTCATCGGCTACATGCTCGCCGCCCTGGCTCTGCCGGTCGTGTTAGACCGGCGTCAGCCGCTCCTCGCGCGTATCGTGGCCCCCGTTGCGATACCATATGCTCTCCTTATCGTGGTCCTCTCGCAGTCTGGCGCCACGACCACATCCATCCTCCTCACGCTGATCGTTTTTCCGCCGCTCGCCACCTTGGGCGCTCTGAAGCTGCCGGTCCGCATCGGCTTGGTTGGTTTCACGTTGCTGCTGCTCGGTGTTGCAAGCGCATTTGCGAGCGATATCGAACAAGCGGTCGCCAATTTTCGCACCAACACGCTCGGCAAGGACGCGACGCTGACCGGCCGGACGTACCTGTGGGATTTCGCCGAACGCTTGTCGGCGAACCGGCCGGTGCTGGGGCATGGATATTCGGCATTCTGGCGCCAGGGCAACATCGACGCCGAAGGGCTGTGGCGCTGGGGCGGGATCGCCAGCCGGTCGGGGTTCAACTTCCACAACGCTTTCGTTGAGATGCGGGTGGACCTGGGATGGGTGGGATTAGGTCTGCTGGCGCTCACCTGCGTGGCCATCGGTCTCGCTGCCTTGCTGCGGCAGCTGTTCGCGCCGAGCGTCGCCATGGCATGCCTAATCGGCATCACCGCGGTCAATTACGTGCGCAGCTACGTGGAGGATGGGCTCGTCGCGCCGTTCAGTCTCATCACGCTGATCTGGCTCGCGACCGGCATCTACGCAGTCGCGAGCCGCGTGGATGGCGCGGGTGTGTCGCTTTTCCAGCAAAACCGACGCGGCCCCGACCGTGGAGTCGCGCCGCCGAAGCCGGACCGGACCGTCACGATGGCGGGTCAGCGCGGCGTCCGTTGGCGCGTGGCATCGCGCGGTGTGCGGCACCGTCGCTCCAGTCTGTTCAACGACTTCGGAAATGTTTAGGAGGTATTTGTAAAGGTCGGGGGGATGACCGTTGAGACAGGTGCTATGGTTTGTGTTTGGGGCGACGGCGATCGGAGCGGCGATGCCGTCCGAGGCGCAGACTGTCGGGACGGGCCAGGGCGTCGCTGACCGGCCCAGACCGGATTACGACCCGGTCGGCGCCCGCGTGGGCAATTTTACGCTACTGCCTTCGATCACCACGACGATCGAGGCCACCGACAACTACCTGGCGACCGACACCAATCGGCAAGGCGACATCTACGCCATCGTCCAGCCGGAAGTGTATGCCCGCAGCAATTGGGGACGGCACCGGCTGGATGGCCGCGCCTATTTCGCGCGCAGCCTCCACGCGAACCTGCCAAAGGAGGATACGACGCAATATGGCGTGTCCACGAGCGGCGCTTACGACATTTCGCGTCAGACGCGGGTCTATGGCGATGCACTCGTGGCGCACTATGTGGAAAGCCGCTCGAGCCTGGGCGCGTTCCAATCCGCGGCGAAGCCGGTCAGCTTCGAGGCGTATCGCGCCAACATCGGCGTAGCGCAGCAGTTCAAAGACCTGACGCTCAACGTCAATTCCGCGGTCGATTACCGGAACTTCCACGACACGCGGCTGGCCGGCGGCGCGGCGTTCGACCAGGATTACCGCGACGTCAGGGTGACGACGGTGGGCGGTAGCGCGCAATATTCGCTGCGCAACGGTATCGGGCTGATCGTCGGTGGGTCGGCGGTGAGCGAGCATTACCGGGTCCAGCCCGGCAGCCCGGGCTTCGTCGCCGGGACGAGCGTCGATCGCGATTCGTCCGGCTTCAACCTCGATGGCGGCATTACGCTGGAGCTGACGCGGCTGGTCTTCGGCTACCTGCGCGTCGGCTATCTCAAGCGGAACTACCAAGACTCACGGCTGTTCGACTTTAGCGGCCTGTCGTACAGCGGCGACATCCTGTGGAACGCGACCCCGCTCACCTCCGTCCGCTTCCGCGCGAGCCGTTCGGTGGAGGATACCAGCGCGGCGTTCGTCGCGGGCAACACCCGCAGCGACTTCCATGCCTGGGTCGATCAGGAGCTGTACCGCTATGTGATCCTGACCGCCGATGCGGGCTACGGCCATTTCAAGCCCAACGGACCCGGCATAGGGGGAGACGAATATACGGTGGGGGTGGCCGGACGGTATCTGATCAATCGGCGCTTCACCGTGCAGGGCGGTCTGCGCTACTCGGGCCGCACCTCCGACAGCAGCTTCCTGCGCTACCATGCAGTCACCGGGAACGTCGGCATCCGCGTCGCCTTCTAGGGCCGGCCCGCCTCGGCCTCGCGGACCAGCGCCTCGTAGGCATCGAGATAGACCTGCGCGGTGCGTCTGGGGGAGAGCGTCCGGGCAACATAGCCGCGCGGCCGGAACCCGCCCACGGCACTCCAGAACCCGTCCCAGTCCTCATCCATCCGCGCGAGCGTGAAGGTGCGGCCGCACGTCTCGTCGAAATAGGGGACGCTGCTTACCCTCAGGTCCGGCGCTGCGAACGGCAATTGCAGCGGGTCGATCAGGCGTTCCTCCTCCCAGGCGAACACCGGCACGTTCATCGCCATCGCCTCTTCGCAGGCGAGACCCTGCGTCTCGTGCTCGCACAGGAAGGCCATGGCGCGCGCCTCCCGGAGCGCCGCGAAATAGCTCTGCTGCGTATGGTGGCCGTAGGTCAGGATCGTATAGCTCAGCCCGTCGGCCTCCAGCTTGCGCACCAGCCGGTCGCGGACGGCGGGTACCAGCGTCTCGCGGTGCCAGCGGATCTTGTCGTAGATCAGCACGTCCACGCTCTTCGGCCGATCACGCGCATCCTCCAGCGCGTCCACGTTGATGCCGACCGGGCAGCACAGCATCTTGTCGCTGCAATAGGGCCGGTAATAGTCGACGAACCATGCCGACGGCTGGATGACGTGCCGGACCTTGTCCTGGCTCGCCCAGATGCCGGCGGTGTCGGGATAGCCGGGATCGCCGGGTCCGAAGATCACCGGGTTCGGCAGGTCCACCTGGTCCAGCACGCTGGGGTAGCCCGCGAGGCCGATCGGGTAATCCGGCCGCGCCCGCGCCGCCGCGAAGTCATTGACCCGCACCTCGCAGCCGAGCTGCCTCAGGCCGGTCACCAGCGCGAGGAAGGCGGCGTAGAAGCCGGTGTTCACCTGCTTGCCCTTGGCCCGTCGCCACACGGCCCGTGCTACGCAGCGCGCGGTGTGGAACAGGCGCGGGCCGACGCCCTCGCGTGCCTTGCGCTCGTAGCCGTCGTAGAAGAGGAGGACGAGCGGCGCCTCCCGGCGGCTCGCCGCATCAAGCCGCGCCATGATCGGCCTCCTGCAGGTCGGAGGTATCGACAAGTTCGCGAACCGTGATGCCCAGCGCCGCGACCTGTCTGTCGACCATCGCGAGGTCGAACCCCGAGTGGCGGGCGGCTGCGCGCCAGTCGGTCAGCGAGGAGTCAAAGGGGTTGTCGCGCAGCAGCTGCACCTTGATGTATGGGAAGCATGCGTCAAGCAGCTCGCGCCAGCGCGTGAGCGTCGGATTGCCGTCCTGCGGCTCGCCCGGAAGAAACATCGCCTCGGCCCGCACCCCCGCTTCCGAGAAGCGCGCGAGCAGTTGGAGTTCGTAGTGGTCGATGACGTAGCGGCGGTCGCCGCTGCGCACGTCATGCCAGAAGCGGCGGAACACCTCCGCGCCGATCGCCCCCGGTTTGAAGAACAGGACGAAGCTCTGGAAATGCGGCTGCACCTCGTTGCTCGCGACGAGGCCGATCAACTCGGCCGGCGACGCCTCAGCACGCCGCACCATCGCGTCGAACCGTGCCGACGGGCCGAGCACGCTGTCGTTTGCCAGCGCCACGACGGCGCAGCGGTGCAGCTTACGCCGGAGGCGCCGGATCGCGGCGGCCCAGGCTCCGAAATCGTATCCCCGGTTAATGCGGAGCACGACCGCGTGGGCGAATGCGACCGGCGCGAGGTCGATCGGCGTATCAAACACGTCCACGGCGACAATGAGCACGACTTTGTAACCGCTTGCGTGCCAAGCGGCGGCATGATCGACGCTGTGCGGAAGCAATCGCCCGTCTCGGGCCACCATCACGAAGAGGCAGAGCCGATCGCCCGGCGCGATCCTCGGCCTGCGCAGCCAGCGCGCGGGCACGCGGTCCGCTGTGTCGCCGCCGGGATGCGGTGGCTTGGGCCTGAGGAACGGGAGAAATCGGCCGAGCCGCGCACGAATCATCGTGGCCCTTCCTCGGGACGCGCTTTGCCGCTACGTGTCCGGGCAGCCATGATCGTCCGCGTCGTCCTCATGTCGCCTGCAACGCTGGCCATCGAGGCCGGTCTAAGTCAATCCTGAACCGGGCGAGGGTCGAACCATGTCGATGAGAAAGTCCCTGGCCTGGGCTTACGGCAGCCAGGCGCTAACGCTGGTCCTCAACTTCGGCAGCTCCATCGTGCTGGCGAGGCTACTGAGCCCGCGGGAAATGGGCGCGTTTGCCTATTCGCTTGCGATCTCGAGC
>CAXTNG010000209.1:0-5606 GCA_964245475.1 uncultured Sphingomonas sp.
GAGGCTTTAGATTTGGTAAGGCCGAAACAGACAATGTGCCTTAATTCGGAAAGTTTTGACGAAGAATCGCAGAAAGCTTGCGGCTAGTCTACAAGCTAATCACTTCCATATTCGGAAGACATTGCTGCTTTGCTTATAAACAGGGATCGTATCGTTTCTTTTTTGTATTGATAGATTGTCGCGAAGCCTTGTGCTCTCAGTGTTTATTGATCTCCCCGGAGAGTTCGGTGCGGAATGCCGGTTTCGCGTAGCAAGAAAAGGGAGGCGTCGACCGCAGCCCCATCGGGGCGCCAGCGGCTCTGGTTTGGCACACTCGACCGCGAGATCGCGGTTCAAATATTGAGGCCTCGGGAAGCGAAGTCCTTAATTTGCACGGAGAAAGTCGTCACTCACCCTCAGTCGCGACATTGTGGTCTTCCACGCTCGCTTGATAATCTGACGCTGTGAGCAACCGATCTGAATCACTTGGAGCAATAGCGGACGACGCGAAGTGCCGCGCACCCACAATGCGGCTTCGCTATTTCTGCGCGGCAGCACCGCAGAGAATACGCCGTGATATATTCTAGGGCGGTGATCCTCGCATTGGCAATGCAATGCGCACCCAACGTCGCTCCGCAGACGGTAGCCGCCATCGTATTGACCGAAAGTCGTGGCGAAGAATTTGCGCTCAACGTCAACGGCGCGGCACAACACCGCGTGCCGGCGACTGCCGACGAGGCGGCGGCCACCGCCCGCCGCTACATTGCCGCGGGATACTCGGTCGATCTCGGGCTGGGTCAGATCAACTCGCGCAACATCCACAAACTCGGCCTGACCTGGGACATCGTTTTCGACCCCTGCACGAACATCGCCGCGCTCGGTCGCGTCATCACCGGAAATTACGAGGCGGCGCTTGTGGGACGCGAGCCGCAGACTGCGCTGCGGATCGCATTCTCCCTATACAACACCGGGAGCCCGTCGCGGGGCTTTCGCAACGGCTATGTCGATCGGGTCGTTGGCAATGCAGGCTTATCGGCCCGGGCTAATCCGGGTCCGGCGTTCTCCCCCTTCGGTGTCGAGGACGGACGGTTGGCGATGGTCGCGGAAAACACGACCGTCGCCGCCCCTACTGCGGCGACCGACGCCATGCCGCCGAACTGGAATGTCTTCATGCGCGCGGCCTATGCGCGCCGCACAGCGCCCCCTTCAACCTCAATCAGGAGTAGGAGCGTATGGTCCGAGTGAGTGACGCAGCGCGACAGGTCGCCCACCTCCGGGCGAAGGCGACGGCTTGGTGCGAGCGACTTCCGGCGAGCCGGCGAGCCGCACTGTTTTGGGGCGTCGGCCTGTCGATCGCGATCGCCGCATCCGCGCTTGCCCCCGATCCCGCTTATGCCCAGAACCTCGAGAGTTTCGCGAGCAAGGTGCGCGGCCTGTTGTCGTCAACGCTGCTGCGCACGCTTGCGGTGATCGCGGTCATCGTTTGCGGGTTGCTATGGTTCACCGGCCGCGCGTCGACCACGGTGCTCATCACCGTAATTATCGGGATCGCGATCGTGTTCTCCGCGGACTCGATCGTCGGTCTGATCGCGGGATAAGCCGGTGAGCGAGCCCGTCGAACTTCCGGTCCGAAACCCGCTCTTTCTGGCGGTGACCCGCCCCGCGCTCTGGGCGGGAATTCCGATCGAGGCGGCAGTGTTGCTGTTGATCGTCAGTGCGACCGTGCTCATCTGGAGCAACAGCCCGGTCTATGCCGCGCTAGTCGTTGCCTTCGGCTATTCGATGTCTCGGTTGATTGTCCGTCACGACGTCAACGCCTTCCGGTTGTTGTTCCTCTGGGGCCGGACCAAGCTTGGCAATCGCAACCGCGCGTTCTGGGGCGGCAGCAGCTACTCGCCGCTCGCGCTGGGCGGCCTGCGCCGCAAGGGCTTTGGCCGCCGTGGCTAGGATCGGAACCGCAACCGCCGCCGTCCCGCCCAACGTCGCCCCACGGGAGGTGACGCCCGAAAATTTCTGCCCTACGCACGGCACATTCGCGACGACATGGTCATGCTGGATTCTGGCGACGTCATGTTGACGTTCGAGCTGCAGGGCCGCGCCTTCGAGACCGCCGACGTGCGCGATCTCAATGACTGGCACATCAAGCTCAATGGCCTGCTGCGCAACCTTCACGACGAGCGGCTGTCGGTCTGGACCCACCTCGTCCGGTTGCGGGTCGATCGTTATCCCGGCGGCGCCTTCATGTCGGCGTTCGCTGCCGACCTCGATCGCGGCTATTTCCGCCGGATCAACCGCGAGCGGATGTTCGTCAACCGCTTCTTCGCGACGCTCGTCGTCCGTCCCGCAGCGACGGGCGGCGATAGGCTGATTCAGCTGTTCAAGCGCAAGGTCGCGGCTGGCTCGCCGGGGTGCCCGCCCATCGACGTGGCGCTGGTCGAGTTGCTGGACGATAAGGGGCGGGATTTCGAAAAGCTGATGGCGCGCTGCGAGCCGCGCCGCTGCACGACCTACGAGCATCGGGGGCTCACGTTTTCGGAGCCAATGGAAGTCGCCGACATGGTGATGACCGGCCGCCACCGACGCGTGCCCGTCGTGCGCGGCCACCTTGGCGGCGCGCTCTATCGGTCGCGCACCATCTTCGGCGCGGAAACGATCGAGGTCCGCGACGCCGATGCCTCGCTGTTCGGCGGCATCTTCGGCATTAGGGAATACCCCGCGCAGACGACGCCGCGGCAGTTTGAGCCGCTGCTGTCGGTCGATTTCGGCTACGTTCTGACCCAGTCGTTCACGTTCCTCGGCCGCGCGACGGCGACCGAGAAGTTCCGCCTGCGCATGGCGCAGATGGACAATGCCGGCGACCGCGCAAGCAGCCAGGCTGCCGAACTGGGCGATGCGAGCGACGAGCTCATGTCGAATCGCTTCGTCCTCGGCGACCATCATTTCACGCTCGCGGTCTATGCGGAGACGATGAAGGCGTTGCGTGACCATATGTCGGTCGCGCGGGCCGCACTCGCCGACACCGGCATGGTCGCCGCCCGCGAAGGCGCGGCGCTCGAAGCGGCCTATTGGTCGCAGCTGGTCGGCAATTTCGCATGGCGGGCGCGGCCGGCCCCGATCACCTCGCTCAACTTTGCCGCCTTCTCGCCTTTCCACACCTACCCTGCCGGACAGGCGAGCGGCAATCATTGGGGCGATGCCATCGCGCTGCTCAAGACCAATGCCCGCAGCCCGTATTTCTTCAATTTCCACAAGGGCGATCTCGGCCACACGCTGATCATCGGCCCCTCGGGCGGCGGCAAGACGGTGCTGCTCAACTTCCTGATGGCGCAGGCCGAAAAGACCGGCGCGCGGCAGATCTTCATCGACAAGGATCGCGGCGCGGAGATTTTCGTGCGCGCGAGCGGCGGCACCTATCTCGCGTTGCGGAGCGGCGCGGCGACCGGGTTCGCCCCGCTCAAGGCACTCAGCGACGCGCCCGCCGATCGGACGTTCCTGTCGGGGTTCGTGCGCCAGCT
The DNA here is from genome assembly GCA_964245475.1 of uncultured Sphingomonas sp. Lineage (GTDB taxonomy): Bacteria > Pseudomonadota > Alphaproteobacteria > Sphingomonadales > Sphingomonadaceae > Sphingomonas. The sequence continues at coordinate 3,495 of CAXTNG010000209.1, forward strand.
CGTCCGCGCGGACGGCAAGGCGCTCTCCGTCCAGGAAGAGCGGTTGATCGACGACGGGATCGCCGCCGTCATGCGGCTCGACGTCGTCGACCGTTCGCTGAGCGCGCTGCGCTCGATGCTGGGGATGAAGGACCCGGGGGGCGTCGGCGCCCGCCTCGAAAGGTGGACCGCCGAAGGCGCGCTCGGCTGGGTGTTCGACAATCCGGCGGACGTCGTGTCGCTCGCCACACGCTTCACCGGCTTCGACATGACCGACTTTCTCGACAATCCCGACATCCGCACGCCGGTCATGCTCTACCTGTTCCAGCGCATCGACCGGCTGTTGACGGGCGAGCGGACGATCATCTGCATCGACGAGTTCTGGAAGGCGCTCGGCGACGAGGCGTTCCGGCATTTCGCGCAGGACGGCCTCAAGACCTTCCGCAAGCGCAATGCCGTATTGGTGTTCGCTACCCAATCGCCCGCCGACGCGCTGCGCAGCGACATCAGCCATTCGATCCTCGAACAGGTGGCGACCAAGATCATGCTGCCCAACCCGTTCGGCGCGCGTCGCGACTATGTCGACGGGTTCGCGCTCTCGGACGCGGAGTTCGCGTTGATCCGCGAAGAGCTGGCGCCGGAAAGCCACCGGTTTCTCGTCAAACAGGGCCACGACAGCGTCGTGGTCGAGCTCGACCTGACCGGTCTCGACGACGCGATCGCCGTCCTGTCGGGCCGCGCCGAAACCACCGCCGTCGCCGAGGCGGCCATCGCCGAAACCGGACCCGATCCCGCCGCTTGGCTTCCGATCTTCCAACAACGGCGGCGACCAAGCTGAAAGGCAAGCACATGAAAACTATCGGTTTGGCGCTATCGGCCTCAATCGCGTTGGTCGCCCCGTTGCCCGCCGCCGCGCAGGGACTGCCCGTCCACGATAGCGCCGCTCTGCTCCAGCAGATCCAGGCGGTGCGGCAGGCGCTCCAGATCGTCGCGCAAGGCAAGCAGCAGATCGCCGAGGCGCAGCGGCTCTACCAGGACCTCAACAAGCTCACCGACATTCCTCGGCTCGCCCAGGAATTGCGAACCGACGCACTGCGCCAACTCGACACCTCGTCCGCTGCGCTGCCGGGCTTCGGCTCCGGCAATCTCGACGTGGTCGGCGCGGCGCGCGGCAAGGCCGAAGGCGTCTATCGCGGCCTCCTTGCGCAACTCGGCGTTGGCGGAAGCGAGCAATCGCGCGCCGCCTTCGACCTCAAAGCCCGCAACATCGGCGTGCAGGCGGGACTGGCGGACACGATCGGCTCGGCAGTAACGTCCCGTGCGCAGGGGCTCGAAGCGCTGCGCAGCCGGCTTGGGACGGCGGGAACGGCGAAGGAAGTCGCCGACCTCACCGCGCGGCTCCAGCTCGAATCGGCTGCGATGCAGAACGACCAGCTCCGCTTGCAGGCGATCGCCTTGCAGCAACAAGCGCTGGAGCGCGAACGCGCCGCGGCTGGCCAGGCGGCGCTCGCGCAGAAGATGGAGGCAGCGAGCCGCTATTATCGAGGCCAGCGGTGAGGCGACGGGGACCGTTCGTTATGGCCCTGCTGCTCGCGGGCTGCGGCACGGCGACGCCGCCCGCCGACATGCCGGCGCGGTCCTGGAAATATTACACCGCCCATCCCGACGACATCGGACCGATGCAGGCGATCTGTCGTCAATGGGCGCAGTCGAGCACGCCGGTCGGGGCGCAACCGGCGGTGGTGGCCGGCAACTGCCGCGCCGCCGCGTTCGCGAAGTCGATGCTCGCGCAGCAAGGCGCGGCGGTCAGATGACGGGCTGAGCGCGGCATGGATTTCACCGGGCATGTCTTCACCACGATGTTCGCCGCGCTCGACGCGGCGCTTGCGGGCATCGCCGGCAAATACGCCGCCGTGGTCGGCATCGTCGCGCCCGCGCTGCGCGTCGGCATCGTGATCTACATCGCGCTGCTCGGTTACGCGATCATGCGCGGCGCGGTGCAGTATCCGTTCCGCGAATATGTCTATCGCGGCGTCCAGCTCGCCGCGCTCTACTTCGCGGTAACCTCGCTTTACGGCGCGGAAATCGGGATGTTCGCGATGGGCGGCCTGCCGGGCCAGTTCGCCACCGCGC
>CAXTNG010000209.1:5616-6241 GCA_964245475.1 uncultured Sphingomonas sp.
TCCTTGGTCAGCAGGTCCGCGCGAGTCGCCGACCGCCGATGTCGGCGGCCTCGGCGGCTTCTACGACAAGCTGGCGGGCTCGGGGTTCGATGCCGCGAACACGATGCGGAAGATCGCGGCAGACTATCAGGAAACGCAGGGGCTGGTGCCCGACGTCGGCTACGCCGTCTTCGCCGGTTTCCTCGTCGTGCTGGTCATGGTCGGGACGCTGCTGTGCGCGGCGATCGGCTTCGTCATCAGCGCGTTCGGCCTGTTCGCGCTAGCCTTGCTATCGGTGGTCGGGCCGCTGTTCGACGGGTGGCGGGCCGTCGGGCTCTACGACACCTGGCCCGGCCTGGTCATCCCGTACCTGTCCTTCGCGCTGCCGCTGGCCATGTGGACGCTGACCGCGTTCTTCCGGGGGCTGCCGTGGGAGATGGAGCAGGCCGCGCAGGCCGACGGGGCCACGTCCTGGCAGGCGTTCCGGCGGGTGGTGGTGCCGCTGGCCCGCGCCGCTTTCGAGCAGATCGCCGTGGCTGAGTTCGATCGAGACGGTCGCATCGCGGCTGGCGCCGTTGAGCAGCGCCAGCGCGCCGGCCGGCGTATACGCCTTGGTCCCCGGGCTTTCGAGATAGCGGCTGTAGAT
>CAXTNG010000210.1:0-6233 GCA_964245475.1 uncultured Sphingomonas sp.
CGTCGAAGTCGCCCTCGACCCACTGCGGCGAGAGGCTGGGCCTGATCCAATGGGCGCCGACCAGTTGATCGAGGCTGGCGGCGCCGGCGAGCGGATGGCCGCGACGGGCCACGATCAGATTGCGCTTGTCGAAGAGATGCTCGACGAGCAGCTGCGTGGTGTCGGCGTGAGGATCGACCGGGCCAACGTAGAAATCGATCGCGCCGCTCACCAGGTCGCGTTCGATTGGTTGCAGGAAGCTTTCGTGGATGTTGAGCACGGCGTCGGGGTAGAGCTGCCGGAACTGCGCCACCGCGCCGGGCAGGACGCTGATGATCGACGCGGGCGACAGCGCAACCGAGACTTCCCCGGTCATGCGTCCCTTGAGCTGCTCGATCTCCTCGCGCGCGCGGCGCACCTGCGCATCCACCGCCTGCGCGCGGCGGAGGAAGATGCGGCCCATGTCGGGCAGGCGGACGCCCTTGCCGTGGCGCTCGAACAGCGTGATTCCGAGCTCGTGCTCAATCTCGCGGATCGAGCGGGTGATCCCCGGCTGGACGCTGCCGAGCGCCCGCGCCGCCGCGCGCAGGCTGCCATGTTCGGCGACGGCGAGCACGTCGCGCAGGTGACTGAGCTTCACCGGCCTCTCCAATCGATGCAGCGCTAACAGGAGGTGAGATGACAGTCACGACGTTTGGCGCCGCATCCGGGCGCAGCCGCTTTCCCGAAGGCTCGGTCGATACGCCGCTTGTCGTTGCCATCCACGGCGGCAGCTACGATTCTGCCTATTTCGACGTCCCCGATCACTCGCTGCTCGACCGGGCGGAGGCGAACGGGATCGCGATCGTTGCCGTCGATCGCCCCGGCTATGGCGACACGCCACTACTGCCCGACATGAGCTTCGCGAGCCAGGCGCGCTTCCTTGCGGATGCGCTGCGGCAAACGTGGGACGGGCATGGTGCAGGACGGCCCGGCATGGTGGCGATCGGCCACTCGATCGGGGCCGCCATCACGCTGACGCTGGCGAGCGACCCGGGCGATCTGCCGCTGCTCGGCGTCGCGGTGTCAGGTGTCGGGCTGCGCACGCCCGAGGGGCACAATGCGGCTTGGGATGCGCTGCCGGGCACGCCCCTGGTGCTCCTCCCCGAGGACATGAAGGATGTCGTCATGTTCGGCCCCGAGGGCAGTTTCGATCCCGCTTCGGTCACTGCCGCGCGTACAGCGAACCGCACGGCGCCCAAGTCGGAACTGCTCGAGATCACCGGCGGCTGGGCGGCGAACGTCCGCGACGTGCTCGGGCGGATTGCCGTGCCGGTCCACTATCGACAGGGCGAGGGCGACAAATTGTGGGTGGTCGACGAGGGCGAGGTGCACGGCTTCGCGCTGGCGCTGACGCGCAGCCCGCGCGTCGACGCTGCGATGCTCCGCGGCACCGGGCACTGCCTCGACTTCCACGCGATCGGCGGCGCCTTTCAGCTGTCGCAACTCGGTTTCGCGCTGCAATGCGGGGCGGAGGCGCGCTCCCTCAGTTGAGCGCCTGCCGCGCCCGCGCCGCGATCGCGTCCAGCGCGGCGCGGTCGAGGTAGCGGCCGGCGCGTACGACCGCGACGACGCGATGGAGGTTGGCGGCGCTCGCCGTCGGGTCGGCGTCGAGCAGCACCAAGTCTGCCACCTTTCCGGCCTCGACCGCGCCCATTTGGGCTTCGCGGTGCAGGAAATGCGCGGGGTCGAGCGTCGTCATCCGGAGGATGCTGAGCGGCGGCAGCCCGGCGCGCGCGAGCAGGTCGAACTCGCGGTGGAGCGAGCTGCCGGGAGCGATCCACTGGCCGCCGAAGTCGGTGCCGGTCAGCATCTTGACCCCGCTCGCGTCGAACAGCTTGGCCAACGCCGATTGGCGAGCAAATAGGTCGGCGAGCACCTGTTTCTGCTCGGGGCTGAGCTTCGCGTCGAAGTCGGTGCCGACGTCGCGCCACATCGTGCGGACGACGGGCGGCACATCCCGCAGGTCGGGATTGTCGCGCAGCGCGGAGTCGTTGCCGAGGTCCATTGCCTCCAGCCGGGTCAGCGTCGGCACCATCCACGTCCCGCTTTTCGCCACATCGGCGGCGAAGGCGCGGCACTTCGCTTCGTCGTAGGTCGCGATCACGCGGCGGAACAGGGCGAACACCGCCGGCGAGTTCAGCAAGTTCGGGTTCGCCAGTGCGCGGGCGAGCTGCGCGGGCGGCAGGCTGAAGTCGACCGGCGCGCGGACCGGCGGTGCGCTGGCGATCATCGCGCGGATCGCCGCCTCGTCGCGCGAGCAGCTGAGCAGCACGCTGATCCCGGGGCCCAAGTGCTCGATCGCCACCATGCCGTGCGCCATCGCGTCACGCGCGTCGACCGATGGCGGCAGATGCCCGGCATAGGGGAGGCCGTTAGCGCGCGCTGCGTCCGCGGCGGCGATGAACGCCGGGGCGGGTAGGTCGACGACCTTGATGAAGTCGACGCCCGCGGTCTTCTGCCGGGCGACCTCGGCGATAACCGCAGCGGGTTGGGCAAACGCGGGGCCGGCGAGCAACGTGCCCGGCATCGCGAGCAGCGCCGGCGAGTCGGCGGGCAGCGGCGGCTTGCCGGATGGCAAAGCCGGCGCCATCTGACGGAAGCCGGTGACGCCGCTCGCCAGCATCAGCGGCAGGCTGGTCTCGGGGCTCGCGGTGTTGAGGTTGTGCGCGTGCATGTCGTTGTAGCCGGGGACGACAAAGCGCCCGGCGCCGTCGACGCGCTGTGCCGCGTCCGCTGCGGTAACGCTGCCGGCGGCTGCGACCTTCACGATCTTGCCCCCTGCGATCACCACCGCGCGGTTGCGCAGGAGCTTGCCGGTGCGGACGTCGATCACCGTCACGCGGTCGAGCACCAGCCCTTCGCGCACCGTCTCCGCCTGCGCGACCGTTCCGGCCAGCGCGGCGAGCCATACAAGTGCGATCGTCTTGCGGGTCATGCGGGAATCCTTGGAAGGCGGGTGAGGAGGCGGCGCGGGTTGTCGCGCTGGATCGCAACTTTCGCGCGTGCGCCGATGCTGAGCGCGGCGAAGTTTGCGACGGTGCGCGGCACGTCGTAATGGGGGTGGTCGGTGCCGAACAGCAGGTTGGCGAGCGGCAGATAGGCGAGGCCGGCGCGCATCGACGGCTCGTAGGCCGATGCTGCGGTGTCGTAATGGAGCCGCTGGAACTCGTGATCGAGCCCCTGCGGCGCGACCGTGTCGAGCTCCTTCCAGAACCCCGGCCCCACCTCACGCAATCGCCCGGCCAGGAACGGGATCACCCCGCCCAGGTGCGAGAAGATCCACTGGATGCGCGGATGGCGCACCAGCGATCCCGATTGCAGCAGGTCGAAGATCGTTCGGCCGGTGTCGTACGGAAACTCGAGCAGCGAGCTCTCGCCCCATGGGTTGCTCGGCACCAGGTTGGTGCAGCAGGCGGGCGCCTTGGGGTGGACGTGCACCACCGCGCCGCGCCGGTCGAGCTCCTCCAGTAGCGGCCGGAACGCCGGATCGCCGAGCCAGCGGTTGCCGTAGCTCGTCATCAACGCGATGCCGGTCGCGCCCAGCGTGTCGAGTGCATAGGCGAGCTCGGCAAGACTGGCGGCGACATCGGGCATCGGCAGCAGCGCGAACAGCCCGAAGCGGCCCGGGTGATCGTGCGCCAGCCGCGTGGCGTATTCGTTCACCTCGCGCACCATGCGCACCTGCTCGGCACCCTTGAGGAAGCCGACCGTGCCCGCGGGCAGCGACAGCACCGCGGTTGCGATGCCGTTGCCGTCGAGCAGCTCGACCGCACCCTCCGGTGTCCAGCCGGTGTAGGGAGGACCCATGAACAGCGTTTTGTACGCCGCCCAGTCTCCCTCCAGCGGCGCCGCCGCCCAAGCATCCATCAGGAATTTGGGATAGAAATGGTGGTGGACGTCGACCGTCCCCGCGATCGCCCGCGCGGGCGCGCGGCTTTTGCGCGTCATCGCCGCGGCCGCGATCGAGCAGCATGCCATCGCGCCCATGCCCGCGAGCGCGGTGCGGCGGCCTAGATGCATGCGGCCGGCCCTGTCATCGTCGTCTCTCCCATCGTTGCAGTCATCCACCACGCCGGCGAGTGCCGACAGATGCCGATGCACCGGTCAACGATGCCCGTCCTGCATCGCAACGCCCCATCGCCCATCGTTCCGATCGCGCAAGCCTGGCCTAGGCCGCGACCAGAAACGGAGAGGGGTTCATCATGCGCATCGCCGCACTGCTCGTCACGAGCGCCATCGCATTGACCTGGTCGGCAGGCGCCGCCGCGCAGACCGAGCAGGCACAGGGGCCATCCGAGGCGGCGACGCAGGAGAACGACACCGGCGGCCTGCGCGACATCGTCGTCACCGCCCAGCGGCGCGAGGAGAGCTCGCAGCGCGCCGCGGTCGCGATCGACGTGGTCAGCGGCGCCGACCTGGTCGCGGCTGGCGTGACGCAGGTCGACCGCCTCAACGACCAGGTACCCGCGCTGACCGTCATCCCGACGAGCACCGGCAACCTCATCTTCATCCGCGGCGTCGGCAATTTCACCCTGACCCCGAACAGCGACCCCGCGACGGCATTCTCCTACGATGGCGTCTATGTCGGTCGTCCCACCGGCACTTCGGGCGTGTTCTTCGACCTGGAGCGCGTCGAGGTGCTCAAGGGTCCGCAAGGCACGCTCTACGGCCGCAACGCGACCGGCGGCGCGATCAACATCATCCCGGTCCAACCGCGGCTGGGCGAACTGTCCGGCTACGCCACCGCGAGCTTCGGCAATTACGACACGCTCACCACCGAGGGGGCGATCAACATACCGCTGGGCGAGAACGGCGCCGCGCGCCTGTCGGCGAGCGGTGCGGAGCACGACGGCTATCTGCGCGACGGCACCAACGACCAGCATGATCACTCGCTGCGCTTTCAGATGAAGTCCAAGCTCACTCCGGACCTCACCGTGCGCGTATCGACCGATTACGCCCATGTCGGCGGCGTCGGCACCAGCGTCAGCTACATCGGCGCCTACGCCTACAATCCGGCGGCGACGCGCTACGTCTACACGAACGCGCCGCTCGACATCCGCGAGGGCATCTTCACCGCTCCGTCGCAGGCCTATCGCACCACGCTCCCGGCAGGACCGGCGGGGCGCCGGCTGAGCACGCTCGACATCTACCCCTTCCAGCACAGCAACTTCTATGGCGCGAACGGCCAGGTCGATTGGAACGTCGGCTTCGGTACGCTGACCGTGATCCCCGCCTGGCGCTATGGCGACGAGGATTACCTCTCCTCGGCCGGCGCCTTCGCCTACCGCCAGCGCCAGACCAACGAGCAATGGAGCCTGGAGGCGCGGCTCACCGGCAACCGCATCGGCATGTTCGACTATGTCCTTGGCGCCTTCGTCTATGACGAGTCGATCCGCGTGAAGACCGCCTTGAGCCTGCAGGCCGCAGCGAACTTCCTCGACAACAACTACAAGACAAAGTCATTCGCCCCGTTCGGCCGCCTGACCGCGCACCTGACCGATCAACTGCGCCTCGTCGGCGGCGTCCGCTACACTGAGGACAAGAAGCGGTTCTACGGCACCACAATCTCGAACACGATCGTCTGCACCGTGCGCGTGCCCCCAGTCGTCGGCGCGCCGAGCTGCCCGACCGTGCCGCTGTTCGGCTTCTTCGAGGATCCGTCGCAGAGCAACGTGCCCTTGCCTGGCCCCAATGCCGTGCGCCCCATCTTCAACGGCGCCGTGCCCACCGGCGCGATCGTGTCGCGCGCCGACCGGCTCGACAACAGCCGGCTGAACAGCAACCGCGTCACCTGGCGCGGCGCGATCGAGTTCGACGTGGCACCGCGCAGTCTGGCCTACGCCAGCGTCGAGACCGGCTACCGCTCGGGCGGCTTCTCGCCTGCGACCGGGTTCGAGACGTACCAGCCCGAGTATATCACCGCCTACACCGCGGGCGTGAAGAACCGCTTCCTCGACAATCGCGTCCAGCTCAACGTCGAGGCCTTCTGGTGGAAGTATCGCAACCAGCAGGTGTCGGCGGTGCTTCTCGACCTCGGCGGCCGTACTGCCAACATCACCCAGAACATTGGCAGCTCGCGCATCCGCGGCGTCGAGGTCGAGGGACGCTTCCTGGTCACGCCGACGACGCTGCTCAGTACCGACATTCAGTATCTCGACGCGGAGAACCGCGATTTCCGCTATCGCGGCGCGAACACCGGCACGCCGCCGGCC
>CAXTNG010000211.1:0-552 GCA_964245475.1 uncultured Sphingomonas sp.
ACCCACAACAGCCTGTCGGCGCAGGGGTATGACCTGATCTCCGGCGGCGCGGCGCTCGTCGGCAGCAGCGATGTCTATGCCGGATTGTGGGAGAAGCGCGCGCAGGCCTCGATCGGCCAGCACGGGCAGACGGGCGGCGCCTATCAGGCGCATTTCGACCAGGCGGTCGCCGACGGTTTCCGGCTGACCTTCGTCACCGGCTATGCCGGCGCGCTGCCCGTCGACGTCAACCTGCGCTTCCGCATCCAGCGCCAGCAGCAGAGCCAATGGTGCTGGTCGGCGGTGACGACGAGCATCCGGCATTATTACGTCGCCTCGTCGACGCTGACGCAATGCCAGCTGGTCAACTCCCGGCGGGGGCGCAGCGATTGCTGCATGGCCGGCCCCGGTGCCGACGGGAACAAGTGCAACATCCCCGACGATACCGCCGACGCGATCAACGGCCAGGTGCCGCTGGTGATGAACGCGATGGCGCCCGTCATGCCGCATCTGCAGTCGGGCAAGCTGCAGGCGCTGGCGATCGCCACGGCCGAGCGTCATCCGCGCTTGCCC
>CAXTNG010000211.1:562-932 GCA_964245475.1 uncultured Sphingomonas sp.
ACAACAACGTGTCCTTCGCGAACCTGCGCACCCAGGTGGCGGCGGGGCGGCCGGTGTTCTGCCGCATCCAGTGGTCGGGCGGGGGACGCCAGGCGATCGTCTGCGCCGGCACGGAGGACGGCGAGTTCGTGATCATGTGCGATCCCGGCAGCTCGAGCGCGGCGGACGCGTCGCTGGGCACGACCTCGGTCGTAGACTATGACACGCTGAAGACCGCCTATAATGGATCGGGCAGCTGGATCGGTACCGGCTACACCAAGGCTTGAGGGAGAAGACCCATGTCGATTACCTTCGCCGAGCCGCCCGCGGCGGTCAGCGCTGCGCTGGAAGAGGTGATGCCGCGGATCGGCCGCAGCGTCGCGATCGAGGC
>CAXTNG010000211.1:942-6205 GCA_964245475.1 uncultured Sphingomonas sp.
GTACGCCACCCAGATCCGCGTGCCGCTTCGCCTGCGCGACGTGGCGACGGCGGACGCGATCGCCACGCCGGTCTATGTGCTGGGGCTCGATGAGTTGGCCAAAGGCAACATCGTCCGCGGCGCCAGGCTCGCGCTCTGGTCGCATATCCTGTCGAGCGAGGCGGGGCCGGTCTCCGCCGAGGTCAGCGCGGCGACTTCGCGTTTCGCCCAGATGACCGACAGCCGGGCGATCGCGCGGCTGAAGACGCGGCTGGTGGCGCTCTCGACCGAGGACGAGAAGGACGGCGACTTCCAGGTCGCGCAGCTGCGCATCCCGGCGCTGCACCTGTCGCTGCTGTGGCTGAAGTCGGCGGGGGGCCATGACGTGTTCGAGCCGACCGAAGCGACCGGCGATGCCGTGAAGGTGGGGCAGCGCTATACGGAGGCCGAGCTGGCTGCGGCGCTGCGCGCGGAGGCCGCGGCGCGGGGGACGGGCAGCGGGGACGGCTGAAGCGCGGCATCCGCCGATCAGGGTTGCCGAGAGGGCACGCGGGCTGAGGGTTGCTCTGGCGGCCACCTACACGATGGCTTAGGCTCTTGCAGCCACACGAGTCGGGTGGAGGGGCATGGCGGCGCGCAATCCTGCGGTCAGGTACAAGACGGCCCGACGCAGCGCGCCGCCATTGGCGCACCTGCTGTTCCAGGTTGGCGGGCAGGGATATCTGCTCAGCCGGCGGTTCCAGCGTCCGCAATGGGCCAAGCTGATCGACTCGCATGCCGCGAACGCCCTGCCGATCCTGCGCCAGGCGGCGCGCGATGACATCCTGTTCGAAGGCAAGTTGCGTGCGAAGTTCGGCCACGAGATCGTGCCGGTCGCGGCGAGGGGCAAGGCGGGCGATCCGCTGGCGCATGTGGCGCTGCTGATCGAGCGCCGTCAGCTCTACCTGTTCCGCCTGGGGCAAGCGGCCCCGCCGCCGCCCAAGCACGTCGCCGACCTGCGGATCGACGTGCCCCCGGTTCGTCCGGTACCGCCCAATCCCAACGCTGCGCCGGCACCGCCGGACCTGCCCTCCCGCATGCTGATCGTGATCGAGGGGATGGGCGACCTGACGGCCGCCGAGATCGGTGCGGAGGCGGTCGAGATGCTCGCGACGATGCTCGCCGGCGGCGCCGCGTTGCGCCTCGCCGCGATGCTCGCGGCCTGGATTGCCGCGAATTTCACGCCGATCGGCTGGCTGATCGACGTCGGCATGATCAGCTACGGCGTGTGGACGATGGGCGTCGGCTTCATCGACACGCTCAAGGGCCTGCTGGAGATCGCCCGCACCATCCACTCCGCCCGCACCCGCGGCGAGCTGAAGGCCCTGTCGGCGCCGCTCGCCAGGCTGCTGCTCGAAGCCGGGCTGACCGCGATGCTGGCGTTCTTCCTCAAGGGCATGAACAAGCGCCGGGGCAAGAGCGGGTCGTCGGGGGAGGGAGACGGCGGCGGGTCGTCGCCGCCACCGCAGCAGCCGAAGCCGGCGCCGGTGCCGGGACAATCCCCTAATGCTAATACTAGCAAGAGCAGTACTGGTGCATTAGCACAAGACGGCAATACCGAACTAAAACGCCCCTACATTAGACAGGGTGTTCGTGAGGAGGTCGAGGCGCGAGCTCCTCGTACGGCAGACGGTCGACCGATTGATCCTAACACTGGTCAGCCAATTGATGGGACGCCCGACTTTGGTCATAAGTCAGGCAATGAGTTCTGGAGGGAAAAGCAGAAGGCTGAAGCGCAAGGGCTTACACAAAAGCAATTTAACGACCGGATGAATAATCCAGACCTCTACCAACTGGAAGATCCGTCTTCGAATCGGAGCCATCGATATGAACGACCCAGATGAGCCGAGCGCCATTCATCGCGCGGTTATGCGGCATAGTGTAAATGAGACCCTATCGGCAATTCAAAGCGGTTCTGACGTAAACGATCGTGACATAGAAGGGAGAACGCCAATTTTCTATGCTGCTAAAGAAGGAGATACGGCTCTCGTCGAAGAGCTTGTGCGGTTCGGGGCAGATGTGAACGCTATAGATGTCAATTCTGAGACTGCTCTGCATTTTGCATGTCGTGAGTATAGGCCCGATGCTGTGCAACTCTTAATAACAAGCGGTGCGCTTGTTGATGCGCAGGACGTTCACGGTAACACTCCATTATGGAGAGCAGTTTTTGAATCCCGTGGCCGCGGCGAAATTATTAATTTGCTAAGGTCGAATGGATCAAACCCTGATCTGAGCAATAAGCATGGAGTATCTCCCCGCTCTCTTGCAGCCACAATTGCAAACTACAATGTTTCTCAATTCTTTGTCTGACAGGTTTAGCCGAGAACACATGTTATATGGTTGACGCTAATTGCCACAAACGGAAACCCCGGCCTGACGCTTCAGGCCTGCGAGGCATGATTGCCGCACGACGGGAAAACTGCGCCGCGTTAACCGATCGGCGTGCACTTTTGATACGGTGGCTGGTAAATCGCCGTCCTTAATATCCTGTTAAATCAGTCACTAAGGGCGAGGCAACCGTCGTCGGGCACACCCCGGATCGCTTGTTGAAGCGCCCCGTGCGCCGGCTCTAGCAATACCCCGAGTGATATGGGGTATGCGTATATGTACAGGCTTATGGCTGCCGGCGTAGCGGCGGCGACACTATCGGTATCGCCTGCGGCGGCCGTTCCCAAGACACCGACGCCGACGATCGTCTATACGCCCGGAATCTACACGGTCCCGAGCTGGACGACGGCCAAGGTCTTCCAGGATTTCCAGTCGGTGACGTCCACCCAGGCCTACAAGCCCAAGGCCGGCGAGACGGTGACCGGGACCGGCGTCTATGCGGTGCGCGACTCGGGCAACACCTTCCTCGAAGTCTTGGAGGGGAGCTCGTACAAGGTGAGTTTCGCGCAGCCGATGCAGGTCTTCTCCTTTTCGCTCGGGCTGCTGTCGTCGGCGAACAGCCTGACGCTGTCGTTTGCCAACGGCACGTCGCTGGCGCTCTCGGGACTGCAGATCGTCGGCTCGACCAAGGCGTCGCTGCTCGGCACGAGCGGGCAGGTGACGTTCGACATGGGCGGTCAGTCCGGCATCCTGTCGGCGCTGTTCAAGACGACCAGCGACTGCGACCCGTTCTACATCGACAACATGTCGTCGGCAGCACCGGAGCCAGGGACGTGGGGGATGATGATCCTGGGCTTCGGCCTGGCCGGCGCGGCGCTCCGCCGCCGCCGCACGACGATGCGCGTCCGCTTCGCCTGATGAATTTACAGGGGAGGCCGCCGGTCCGATGGGCCGGCGGCCGTCCGGCGGCGGGCCTCCGCCGAAGTTGACACCAGGTTGACACTATCAGCGTCGCTGTGCGGGACTGTCGCCGCTTCGGCGGAGCGGCCGCGACACGCTGACATCGCGGAAGGTGACGCGCATCGCGCGTTGTTTATTCGGTCGCGAGAGCGCCGGCACTCGGCGCCTTCAAGCGTGAGAAAGAGCGAAGCCGGACTGCGCCAAGCCCGCCGTCACCCTGGCATGACGCCGTCGTGTAGGACAGGCCCAATCGACAGGCAGCAGCCGCAGGCGCAGAGTTGAGCCGTTCCGGCAGAGACTATCATGCCGGCAGCATCAGCGTCGCGCCTGCGGGCGCCCCCCGTGAGATCAGGCGAAGGTGACGGTCGTCCGGACGGCAGTGCGACGACGGAGCGCGAAGCCGGCGATCCCGAAGCCGAGAATGAGCATGGCCCAAGTGCCGGGTTCCGGCACCGCCGTCACGCTCAGCAGGAGCGGCGCATTGCTGAACGCGTCGAACAGGGTGAAGCGGCCGGTGAGCATCGTCGGCGCGGCCTCGGACCCGGTGTAGAGCTGGGCACCATAAGTGACCAGATAGGAGCTTGTGCCGACCTTGTCGGCCGGGTCCAGGTTGATGAAGCCGCCGCCTAGGTCGGCATTGAAGAACTGAATGTCTTGCAGGTACGAGATCGTCGTGCCGTACTGGAACACGCCGGGCAGGAACTTGACCCGGAAACCTTCGCCCAGGCCGACATTGTTCGGCAGCACGACGGGATGCACGTCGAGCACGAAGGAGGCGTACTCGACCGTGCCGTCCGTGTCGTTGCCGGTGAACGTATATTGCAGCTGCTGAGCAGCGGCCGATCCGCTTGCGACCGTCAGCAAGGCTGCGGCTGCTATCCCGTATGGTCTCATGGTGCCCGTACCCCTTTATCCGGTTGGCAGATCGCCTTCGCTTGCCAAGACGTTGTGCCGCGGATGAAACCCTGATTGCGATGGCAGCACGCCGATGCTTTGATGGGCGCATGCCGATGAATCGCCATGGGGAAGGTTCTGACAGCGAGGACGCCGTGGCTCCGATCGATCTTGCCCGCGAGCCGTCGTTCGCTCTCGGCGCCCTCGCCGTCACACCTGCGACGCTGACGGTCAGCGCAGCCGGCTGGTCGCAGCGGCTGGAGCCGCGCGCGATGCAGGTACTGATCGTGCTGGCGCAGGCTTCGCCGAACGTCGTCGGACGCAGCGAACTGAACGCGCGCGTGTGGGGCGGGCGCGTCGTCGGCGAAGATGCGATAAACCCCGCCGGGCAGGGGCTGCGGCGCGCCGCCGCCGACGCGCCTCCGACGGAGCGCTTCGCCATCGATACGATCCCGCGCGTGGGGTACCGACTGACGACCGGTGGTGGCACGGAGCCCGTGCCCGCCGTCGAGGATAGGGCTGCCCCTGCGCCGGTCGGCGCCTCACCGGTCGCGCGGCAGAAGCGCCCATGGCTGATCTGGGCGGCAGGCTTGGTTGCGGTGGCGGCCGTGGCGCTGGTGTGGTTCGCGCTGGCCTCAGCGAGGACGCCGCCGGCCGGCTGGCAGATCGTGCGCTCCACCGCGCTCGACGATCTGCCTCTCGGAGCGAGCGATGCGGTCCTATCCCCTGACGGGCGGCGGCTGGCCTATCGGGGGCGGGACACGGAGGGGCACGAGCGCATCTTCGTGCGCGCGGCCGAGGACGGCGGCACCGGTGCGCCGGTCAGTCCCGCGACGTTCGACGCGCGGCGGCCGGTGTGGAGTCCGGACAGTGCAGAGCTCGCCTTTGCCCGCTACGACGCCGATCGGCCGTGCCGGCTCTACCGCGTTCGGCCGGGCGGGGCTGCTTCCGCGGTGGGGACGTGCGAAACGGTGCGCGATCCGCGCCTGGCCTGGAGCGCGGACAGCCGCTCGCTGCTGCTGGGGGACGCGTCCGGCGAGAATGCGGTGCAGCGGATCAGCGC
>CAXTNG010000212.1:0-6194 GCA_964245475.1 uncultured Sphingomonas sp.
GCTATATCGTATGCGTTCGGCGTCTACCTTTTTGGACTAATAGGTTGTCTAGGTCTTGGCATCGCTCTTAGTGAACAATCAGGCTGGCAGGCCGTCGCTCTAGCGCTACTCTGGATTGTTCTCGGTTGGAGCTTATTGAAGACGCTCGACCAGGCGCGCAGACTTCGCCGCACGTACCTCCGGTACGCTCAACGATGATCACCTCCCTCCTCATCGCCAACCGGGGCGAGATCGCGCGGCGGATCATCCGCACCGCGAAGCGGTTGGGCATCCGGACGGTGGCGGTGCATTCCGATGTCGATGCGGGCATGCCGTTCGTCCGCGAGGCCGACCAAGCCGTGTGCATCGGGCCTGCGCCGGCGCGCGAGAGCTATCTGGTTGGCGAGAAGATTCTCGCCGCTGCACGGGAGACCGGGGCGGAGGCGATCCATCCCGGCTATGGCTTTCTCTCCGAGAACGCCGAGTTCGCCGAGGCGGTGCAGGCGGCGGGGCTGGTGTGGGTCGGGGCGCCGCCGCACAGCATTCGCGCGATGGGGCTGAAGGACGCCGCGAAGCAGCTGATGCTCGCCGCGGGCGTGCCGGTCACCCCCGGCTATATGGGCGAGGACCAGTCGCCCGAGCATTTGAAGGCCGAGGCCGACGCGATCGGCTATCCCGTCCTCATCAAGGCGGTCGCGGGCGGCGGCGGCAAGGGGATGCGCAAGGTCGATGCGGCGGAGGACTTCGCCGACGCGCTCGACTCGTGCCGGCGCGAGGCATCGTCGTCGTTCGGCGACGATCGGGTGCTGATCGAGAAATACATCCTCAACCCGCGCCACATCGAGGTGCAGGTGTTCGGGGACACGCACGGGCAGGTCGTACACCTGTTCGAGCGCGACTGCTCGCTCCAGCGCCGCCATCAGAAGGTGATCGAGGAAGCCCCCGCGCCGGGCATGGACCCTCGCACGCGAGCGGCGATCTGTGATGCAGCCGTCAAGGCTGCTCGCGCAGTGGATTATGTCGGGGCGGGGACTATCGAGTTCATCGCCGACGGCTCCGACGGGCTGCGTGCCGACCGCATCTGGTTCATGGAGATGAACACCCGGCTTCAGGTCGAACATCCGGTGACCGAGGCGATCACCGGGCAGGACCTGGTCGAATGGCAGTTGCGCGTCGCGAGCGGCGAGCCGCTGCCGCTGAGCCAGGACCAACTCACCATCAACGGCTGGGCGATGGAGGCGCGGCTCTATGCCGAGAACCCGGCCACCGGCTTCCTGCCCTCGACCGGCCCGCTCGACCGGCTGCGCTTTCCCGAGGGCGTGCGGATCGACAGCGGCGTCGAGGAGGGCGGCGCGGTGACGCCCTATTACGACCCGATGATCGCCAAGCTGATCGTCCACGCCGCCGACCGCCGCGCGGCGGCTGCGAAGCTCGCGGCGGCGGCGCGGGGCACGCAGGTGTGGCCGGTCAAGACCAACGCCGCCTTTCTGGCGCGCGCGGCGGCGGACCCGGACTTCGTCGCGGGCTGGGTCGATACGGGGTTCATCGAGCGCTACGCCGAGCGCCTGATCCCGGCGGCCGAGCCGTCACTTCCCGTGCTCGCCGCAGCGGCGCGGGCGATCGTGCCCGAGACGGGCGCCGACCCGTGGACTGCGCTCCGCGGCTTCCGCGCCAATGCGGACACGGGCGCTGAGGTCGAGGTGGAGGTCGCGGACGTGTCGCATCTCGTCGACCTCGCCGACGCGCTCGCCGCCCGGCCTGCAACCGCGGCGAACGGCGTGCTGTTCCTCGACGGCGAGGCATGGAGCTACGGCCCGCGTCGTGCCGAGCATCTCGCGGGCGGCGGCGGCGTGTCCGACGGCGCGGTGCTCGCGCCGATGCCCGGCCGCGTGCTCGCGGTGCTGGTCAAGCAGGGGCAGAGCGTCGCCAAGGGCGAGCGGCTGCTGGTGCTCGAAGCGATGAAGATGGAACAGGCGCTCCTCGCCCCGTTCGACGGTATCGTCGCCGAGCTCAACGCCAGCGCCGGCGGACAGGTGACCGAAGGCACGACGCTGGTCCGGATCGAGAAACCGGCGTGATCCTGCGCGAGACGGTCGTCGACGACCTCCCCGCCATCGTCGCTCTGATCGCCGACGACGAGACCGCACGCCACCGCGAGGACCTACGCGAGCCGCTCGATCCCCGCTACCGTGCCGCCTTCGACGCGATCGACGCCGATCCCAACCAGCAGCTGATCGTTGCCGAGCGGGACGGAAGGCTGATCGGCACGATGCAATTGAGCTACCTGCCCGGCCTGTCGTTCCGCGGCGCGTGGCGCCAGCAGATCGAGGCGGTGCGCATCGCCGCCGACCTGCGCGGGCAGCGGCTGGGCGAGGAGATGATCCGTTGGGCGGTCGACCAGGCGCGTGCGCGCGACTGCAAGCTGATCCAGCTCACCTCCACCGCGATGCGGCACGCCGCGCACCGCTTCTACGAACGGCTCGGCTTCGCGCGAAGCCATGTCGGGATGAAGCTGCACCTCAGGGAGTGATGGCTTCAGGAGGGACTGTGAGCCGCTGTTGAACTCATCTCCGTTCGTCCTGAGTAGCCGCTGAGCTTTTCGAAGCGGGTATCGAAGGACATTGAGAAGTACTCCCCAATGTCCTTCGATACGGGCCTTCGACAGGCTCAGTCCCTACTCAGGACGAACGGGTGTAATTTCCCCCAGCCACGCCGCGATCAGCTGTGCGCCGCAGCCTCCTTGTCGCCCGCAGTGTAGGCGCCGTACTTCAGGTCGAAGCGGTCGGCGTCCATCACCTTGGTCCAGGCCTTGACGAAGTCCTCGACGAACTTGGCCTTGGCATCGTCGCAGGCATAGACCTCGGCCAGCGCGCGGAGCTGCGAGTTGGAGCCGAACACCAGATCGGTGCGCGACGCCGTCCAGCGATGCTCGTGGGTGTCGCGATCGGTGCCGACGAACTCCTCGTCCGACTCGTCGCTGACCTGCTTCCATGCGGTGCCCATGTCGAGCAGGTTCACGAAGAAGTCGTTGGTCAGCTGCCCCGGCTTGTCGGTGAAGACGCCGTGCTTCTCCGCCTTCGGGTGGTTGACGCCGAGGACGCGCAGGCCGCCGACCAGCACGGTCATCTCCGGCGCGGAGAGGCCGAGCAGCTGCGCGCGGTCGACCAGCAGCTCTTCGGTCGGCACGCTGTACTTTGTCTGCAGGTAGTTGCGGAATCCGTCCGCCTTGGGCTCGAGCGGGTCGAAGCTGTCGGCATCGGTCTGCTCGTCAGTCGCGTCGCCGCGGCCGGTGGTGACCGGCACGGTGATGTCGTGGCCGGCAGCCTTGGCGGCCTGCTCGACGCCGAGCGCGCCGCCGATGACGATCAGGTCGGCGATGCTCACCGTACTTGGGAAGCCGCCCTTGATGCCCTCATAGACCTCGAGAACCTTCGTCAGCGCGGCCGGCTCGTTGACCTCCCAGTCCTTCTGCGGGGCAAGGCGGATGCGCGCGCCGTTGGCGCCGCCCCGCTTGTCCGACCCGCGGAAGGTCGAGGCGGACGCCCAGGCGGTCTTCACCAGCTGCGCGATGCCGACGCCCGAGTCGGCGATCTTGCCCTTGAGCGCCGCCACGTCGGCATCGCTCAGCTGCGTGCCGGCGGGTATCGGGTCCTGCCAGATCAGATCCTCGGCCGGCACCTCCGGCCCGAGGTAACGGACCTTTGGCCCCATGTCGCGGTGGGTCAGCTTGAACCAGGCGCGCGCGAAGGTGTCGGCGAAATACGCGGGGTCGGCACGGAACTTGTCCATGATCGCGCGATACTTGGCGTCATCCTTGAACGCCTTGTCGGCGGTGGTCATCATCGTCGGGACCATCTTGCCCGGAGTGTGCGCGGCGGGTGCCTGGGTCTCCTCCGGGTTGCCGACCGGCTGCCACTGGTTGGCGCCCGCCGGGCTCTTCACCAGCTCGTAGTCATGGTCGAGCAGATTGGAGAAATAGGTCATGTCCCACTTGGTCGGCGTCGGCGTCCACGCGCCCTCGATCCCCGAGGTGATCGTATGGTCGCCCATGCCGCTCTCGTGGGTCGATGCCCAGCCTAGGCCCTGCGCGGCGATGTCCGCGCCCTCGGGCTCCTTGCCGACATGCTTCGGGTCGCCCGCACCGTGCGCCTTGCCGAAGGTGTGACCGCCCGCGGTGAGCGCCGCAGTCTCCTCGTCGTTCATCGCCATGCGGCTGAACGTCTCGCGCAGGTCGCGCGCCGAGCCCTTGGTGTCCGGCTTGCCGCCCGGCCCTTCCGGGTTGACGTAGATCAGGCCGTGCTGGATCGCCGCGAGCGGGTTCTCGAGCGCGAGGCCCGCCTCCTCGTCGATGCGGGTCTGGCCGAGCCACTCCTCCTCGGTGCCCCAATAGATGTCCTGCTCGGGCTCGAAGATGTCCTCGCGCCCGCCGCCGAAGCCGAAGGTCGGGCCGCCCATCGATTCGATCGCGACGTTGCCGGCGAGGATGAACAGGTCCGCCCAGGACAGCCCGCCGCCGTACTTCTGCTTGATCGGCCAGAGCAGGCGGCGCGCCTTGTCGAGGTTGCCGTTGTCGGGCCAGGAATTGAGCGGCGCGAACCGCTGCGATCCCGAGGACGAGCCGCCGCGGCCGTCGCCGGTGCGGTAGGTGCCCGCCGAATGCCAGGCCATGCGGATGAAGAACGGGCCATAATGGCCGTAGTCCGCCGGCCACCAGGGCTGGCTGTCGGTCATCAGCGCAGTCAGGTCCTGCTTCAGCGCGGCATAGTCGATCTTGGCGAATGCCTCGGCATAGTCGAACTCGTCGCCATAGGGGCTCGGCGACACGCCGCCCTGGTGGAGGATCTGCAGGCTGAGGTGCTCGGGCCACCAGTCGCGATTGGTGCGGCCGAGCAAGGTCCGCATCGCGAGCGGCTGCTTGGCCGGGTCATTGATCGGGCTCTGGTGCGGGTCGGCTTCGGCCATGACACATTCCTTCTCGGTTATGAACGACCGTCGGCGACACCGTCCGGCCAGGCTCTGACGCGACAGATAGCCCTGCGACCCGCCAAGGTGAAGCGCTGCCGGGCGCAATCTTGCGCAAAAGTCCGCTGTTCGCTCGAAGGCAGCTGTGTGTATGGGCGCGGCGGTGACCCAGTCCGATCCCATCGCCCGGCGCACGCTGTCGATCGCGTTCACCGTCGCGATCGCGCTGTTCATGCAGATGCTCGATTCGGCGGTGATCAGCATCGCGCTGCCGCCGATGGCGCGGGACTTCGCGACCAGCCCGGTGGCGGTCGGCTTCGGCATCACGGTGTACGTGCTCGCCGCCTCGGTGGTGATCCCGGCGAGCGGCTGGACCGCCGACCGGTTCGGCGCGCGCACCGTCTTCGTCGCGGCGCTCGCCGGGTTCGCGGCGAGCTCGGCCTTGTGCGGGCTGAGCCGGCCGTTGCCGGAATTCATCGCCGCGCGTGCGCTCCAGGGCGTGTCGGGGGCGCTGATGGCGCCGGTCGGGCAGATGATCCTGCTCCGCTCGATCGAGCGGCCGCAGCTGCTCCGCGTCATGAACCTGACGAGCGCGCCGATGCTGGTCGCGCCGGTGATCGGCCCGCCGCTCGGCGGCTTCCTCGCCACCTGGCTCGGCTGGCCGTGGATCTTCTATATCAACCTGCCGGCAAGCCTGCTCGCGATCGTGATGGCGTTGCGTGTGCTGCCCAACGTGCGCGGCGCGCGGCGGCCGTTCGACGTCGCGGGCTTCCTGCTCAACGCCGCCGCGCTCGCCCCTTTGCTGTGGGGCCTGAGCGAGCTGGGCGGCCGGCAGGTGCCGCGCGCCTGGGCGGCCGCCGCGATCACTGCGGGGCTGCTCTTCGGCTGGGCGGCGCTGCGCCATGCCGCCCGGGCGCCGCACCCGCTGCTATCGCTCACGCCGCTGCGGCACCTGACATTCCGGCTGACCAACGGGTCGAGCATGTTCCTTGTGCGGCTGCCGATCACGACCTTGCTCTTCGTGCTGCCGATTCTGCTACAGACCGGGTTCGGCATGACGCCGTTCGTCGCCGGACTGCTGTTCCTGGGGCATAGCGGTGGCGACCTGCTGATGAAGCTGTTCACCACGCGGGTGTTCCGCGCGCTCGGCTATCGCACGATGTTGCTGAGCTGCTTGACCGGGATGGCGGGGGCGATCGGCTGCGCGGCATTGTTTACGGCGGGGACGCCGCTCGCTGTCATCGCCCTGGTGC
>CAXTNG010000213.1:0-6141 GCA_964245475.1 uncultured Sphingomonas sp.
TGTCGTTCTCGCGGATCAGCGTCGGCGCGGCGGCGTCGGCGAGGTGGACCTCGACCGTGTCGCCCTCGATCTGGCCGAGGATGTCCATCAGATAGCGGCTGTTGAAGCCGATCTCGAACGGGGTGGCGGCATAGTCGCCGGGGACTTCCTCCGCCGCGGTGCCGTTCTCGGGGCTGGTCACCGACAGCGTCACCTTGTCGCGGTCGAGCGCCATCTTGACCGCGCGGGTCTTTTCGGTGGCGATCGTCGAGACGCGATCGACGCCTTCCATGAAGCCGCGCGGGTCGAGCTTCAGGATCTTGTCGTTGCCGGTCGGGATGACCCGGCTGTAATCGGGGAAAGTGCCGTCGATCAGCTTGGAGGTCAGCACCGCGCGGCCGAGGTCGAAGCGGATCTTGGTTCCCGAGAGCGACACGCCGACCGAGCCGTCGACCTCGTCGAGCAGCTTGCGCAGCTCGGCGACGCATTTGCGCGGAACGATGACGTCGGGCATCGCCTCGGCGCCGTCGGGACGCGGCATCGTCACCCGCGCCAGCCGGTGGCCATCGGTCGCCGCGGCCTTGAGCACGTCGTCGGCGACGTGGAGGAAGATGCCGTTCAGATAATAGCGCGTCTCCTCGGTGGAGATGGCGAAGCGGGTCTTGTCGATGATTTCCTTGAGCGTCTCCGCCGGGAGCTCGAACTGGGTCGGCAGCTCGCCCTCGGCGATCACCGGGAAGTCGTCGCGCGGCAGCGTGCCGAGGCTGAATTTGGCACGCCCTGCGTTGATCTGCATTCGCCCCTCGGCGGCGGCGAGCGACACCTGCGCGCCCTCGGGCAGCTTGCGCGCGATGTCGAACAGGGTGTGCGCCGAGACGGTGGTCGCGCCGGGCTGGTCGACCGCGGCAGGGACGGATTCGTTGATCTGGAGGTCGAGATCGGTCGCCATCATCCGCAGCGCGCCGTCGCCGGTCGCCTCCAGCAGCACGTTGGACAGAATGGGGATGGTGTTGCGCCGCTCCACCACCGACTGCACATGGCTCAGCCCCTTGAGGAGCGTCGCGCGTTCGATCGTCGCCTTCATATCATCCCCCGTGCCCATCCGAGTCCCGGGGGCGTCCGCACGAATCTACCCTAACCGGCAAGAGCGCCCGCGGGCAAGCGCCACGACCCCTCCCGAGAGGGTCGCAAAGGACGGCTTAACCGCTCGACCGCGGCGTCTCGGCGCAATAGCGTGAGGCCGATGAGCCAAGGTATTCCACCGCCCCGCCGCGGGCGTGACTTGATCGCCCGGCACGGCGAGACCGTGTTCAACGCCGCCGGCCGGATGCAGGGCGATGCGATGCTGCACACGCCGCTGACCCGAGCGGGGTTCGCACAGGCGGACGCGATGGGCGATGCGCTGCGGGGGCTGCTCGGGACGAAGCCGGCGCTGACCCTCTGGGCCTCGCCGACGGGCCGCGCGCTGCAGACGCTGGCGGTGATCGCCGAGCATCTCGAACTCGACTGGCACGGAGCGCACACCGACCCGCGGCTGGTGGAGATCGGCGTGGGAAGCTGGACCGGGCGGACCTATGCCGAAGTGGTGGCCGAGCACGGGCCGGTGATCGACGCCCACGGGCGGCTCACGCCCGCGCCCGACGGCGAGGCCTATCCGGCGATCGCCGAGCGGGTGGCGGGCTGGGCGGCGGACACGGCGGAGGACCCGGGTGACCGGCTCGTCGTCATGCACGGCATGTCGGCGCGGGTGCTGCGCGGGGTGCTGCTGGGGCTGGCGCCGGACCCGGTGCTCGGGGCGCCGGTCGCGCCGGGGCTGCCGCAGGGATCGGTGTCGCTGGTCGAGAACGGCGCCGAAATGCTGGCGCTGCGCGGCACTGGCCATTCGCCCGCGTGAGGGCGGCGGCGCTCCTGCTGCTGCTCGCAACGCCCGCTGGGCGCGAGACGATCGGCGTGTGGCATGGCTGGGGCGCGTTCCGCGATGCGGCGCCGGCGCGCTGCTACGCGATCGCCCGGCCGATCGTCGCCGGCGGCAGGCCGGAGGGTTGGGCGAGCGTGGCGACGTGGCCGGGGCGTGGCTTGCGGGCCTCGCTCCACATTCGTTTGAGCCGCGAGCGCGACCGATCGGCGGGCGTGACGCTGACCGTTGGCGAGCGCCGTTTCACGCTGACCGCCGACGGCCGCAACGCCTTCGCCACCGACGACGCCGCCGACCACGCGCTGGTCGCCGCGATGCGCTCGGGCCGGAGCATGAGCGTGGAAGCGGTTGGCGCAGGCGGGCACCCCTTCGCCGACGTCTACGCGCTCGGCGGCGCGGCGACCGCGATCGACGCGGCGACGCTGGCGTGTTCCCGCCGGTAGGTGGAAATGGCGGGCGTTCTCGCCTATGTGCGCCGCCCATGCTGACAGTGTCGTCGCCGCCGATGCCCATCCCCGGGCACATCGACCCCGTGCCCGTGCCGCGCGCCCCCTCGCTGCGGGCAGACGGGCGCGTTGACCTGATCGGGCTGTCCAAGGAGCAGCTGCGCCAGGCGCTCGCGGACGCGGGCATGGAGCCGAAGCAGGCGAAGCTGCGCGCCAAGCAGATCTGGCACTGGCTGTATAATCGCGGTGCTTGCCGTTTCGAGCAGATGACCGACATCGCCAAGGCGCAGCATCCGTGGCTTGCCGAGCGCTTCGTGATCGGCCGGCCCGAGGTGGTCGAGGCGCAGGTCTCCGCCGACGGTACGCGCAAGTGGCTGCTGCGCACGCCCGACGCGCAGGATTACGAGATGGTGTTCATCCCCGATGCCGATCGGGGGACGCTGTGCGTGTCGAGCCAGGTCGGGTGCACGCTCAACTGCACCTTCTGCCACACCGGCACGATGCGGCTGGTGCGCAACCTGACCGCAGGCGAGATCGTCGGCCAGGTGATGCTGGCGCGCGATGCGCTGGGCGAATGGCCCCCGTCTGCGGAGCGGACAAACGTAAGCTACCAGCCCGAGGGGCGGATGCTCACCAATATCGTGATGATGGGAATGGGCGAGCCGCTCTACAATTTCGACGCGGTGCGCGACGCGCTGCGCCTCGTGATGGACGGCGATGGACTTGCGCTCTCCAAGCGGCGGATCACGCTCAGCACCTCGGGCGTCGTGCCGATAATGGCGCGTGCGGGCGAGGAGATCGGCGTCAACCTCGCGGTGTCGCTCCATGCGGTAACCAAGCCGGTGCGCGACGAGCTGGTGCCGCTCAATCGCAAATACGGGATCGAGGAGCTGCTCCAGGCGTGCGCCGACTATCCGGGCGCCAACAACGCGCGGCGGATCACGTTCGAGTACGTCATGCTCAAGGGCGTCAACGATTCGGACGCCGACGCGCGCGAGCTCATCCGGCTGCTGCGCAAATACCGGCTGCCGGCCAAGGTGAATCTGATCCCGTTCAATCCCTGGCCGGGCGCCGCCTACGAATGCTCGACACCCGAGCGCATCCGCGCGTTCAGCGAGATCGTCTTCGAGAGCGGCATCTCGGCGCCGGTACGCACCCCGCGCGGCCGCGACATCGATGCGGCGTGCGGGCAGCTCAAGACGGCGGCGGAACGGAAGTCGCGCGCGCAGATGAACCGCGAGGCGGAAGCGACGCTCGCCACGCTTGCCTGATCCATCGGCAGTCGCGCTGGCCGCAGCCGCCGGCCTTGTCGGCGGCGCGATGAACGCGCTCGCCGGCGGGGGCACGTTCGCGACCATGCCGGCGCTGCTCGCATTGGGAGTGCCCGCGAACGTCGCCAACGCCACCTCCAATCTCGCGCTGATGCCCGGGGCGGCGGCGAGTGCATGGACATTCCGCAAGGAGCTGAGGCCTGTCGGCGGTGCATCGGTACGCACGCTGGCGGCTATCACCTTTATCGGCGGACTCCTCGGCAGCGCGCTGCTCGTCGCCACGCCGACCCGCGCGTTCGACCTGATCGTGCCCTGGCTGCTGCTGATCGCATTCGTCGCGATCGTGTTCGGCAAGCGCGGGGCCGAGTGGCTCGCCGAGCGGGTGACGATCGGGCGCCCGACCCTGTTCGTGGCGCAGGCGCTGCTCGGCACCTATGGCGGCTATTTCGGGGGCGGCGTAGGGATCATGACCACCGCGACCTATGGCCTGCTCGCCGGGGAGAGCCCCCGGACGATGTTCGCGCCGCGTACGCTGATGCTGGCGACGGCGAACTTCGCCGCGGCGATCGTGTTCGTCGCCGCAGGGCTGGTGCGCTGGGACGCATGCCTGCCGATGCTGGCCGGAGGCGTGCTCGGCGGCGTGGTGGGTGCGCGGATCGGCAAGGTGCTGCCGACAGGCGCGGTGCGCGGCTGGACGGTCCTGGTCACCGCCGCGACGACCGCGGTGTTCTTCTGGCGCGCCTACGCCTGACGCCCGACCTTGGTGGCCTCGTAGATCGTGATCGGCTCGGCGCCCTGCGCATGGGTCCGCACCGCGACGAGCAGCTCGCGGGTGCCGGGCTGGGCGAAGTGGGTCTCCAGCGCCGTCATGTCGGTCCAGCGCTCGAAGAAAACGATGCGCAGCGGGTTGTCGGCGTCGAGCGCGCAGCCGTGCTCGATGCAGCCCGGCTCGGCGCGCGAGCGCTCGACATGCGCCAGCGCGGCCTCCAGCATCGGCTCCAGGCCGTCCTGACGCGCGGTGATCGATCCGGTGACGATCAGCATCTACGCCTCCAACAGGCGTGCGCGGCGGCGCTGGACCGAGCTGCCGATGCCCATCGCCTCGCGGTATTTGGCGACGGTGCGCCGGGCGATGTCGAAGCCCTTGGCGTTGAGCAGCTCGACCAGCGTGTCATCGGACAGGATCTTTGCGCCCTCCTGCCCGATCAGGCTCCGGATCGCGCTCTTCACCGCCTCCGCCGACACCGCATCGCCGCCGTCCGCCGCCTGAATCGCCGAGGTGAAGAAGTACTTCAGCTCGAACAGCCCGCGCGCGCAGGACAGATATTTGTTGCTGGTGACGCGGCTCACCGTCGATTCGTGCATCTCGATCGCCTCGGCCACCTTCGCGAGCGTAAGCGGGCGGAGGTGGGCGACGCCGTGGAGGAAGAACGCCTCCTGCTGCTTGACGATCTCGGAGGCGACCTTGATGATCGTCCGCTGGCGCTGGTCCAATGCCTTGACTAGCCAGTTGGCGCCGGCGAGGCAGTCGTTGAGCCAGGCTTTCGACGCCTTGTCCTGCGGCCCCTGCGCGAGCTCGCGATAATAGCGGCGGTCGACCAGCACCTTGGGCAGCGTCGCAGCGTTGATCTCGATCCCCCAGCCGTCGCGGGTCTTCGCCACGAACAGGTCGGGCACCACCGTCTGCACCGCCTCGCCGCCGTAGCGGCAGCCGGGCTTGGGGTCGTAGCCGCGCAGCTCGCGGATCATGTCTGCCATGTCCTCGTCGTCGACATGGCAGAGACGCTTCAGCCGCGCCATCTCGCCGCGCGCGAGCAGATCGAGGTTGGCGATGAGCTTCGCCATGCACGGGTCGAAGCGGTCGGCCTCCTTCGCCTGGAGCGCCAAGCATTCGGCGAGGTCACGCGCGCCGACGCCGGTGGGGTCGAAGGTCTGGATTTCCGCCAGGATCGCCTCGATGCGCGCGAGCGGCACGCCGAGCCGCTGCGCGATTTCGAGCAGCCCAACGGTCAAATAGCCCGCCTCGTCGATCTGGTCGATCAGATGGATCGCGACCGGCAGGTCGATGGGATCGAAGGCGGTGCCCGCCTGCGCGTTCAGATGATCCGCGAGGCTGATTCCGCCCGCAGCGAAATCGTCGATGCCGAGCCCATCCTCGCCCCCGCCGCCGCTCGCCGACACCCGCAGCGCACCGTCCAGCGCCGCGCCGCCGTCGGCGACGCTGTCCTGGTGGTGGCTCTCGGTCGCATAATCGACGTCCATCGCCGGCTCGGCCGCGTCGGGCGCGCCGGAGACCAGCGCATCTGCCCCGGCGCGGTCCTCCGGCGGCTCGGGTGTCGCCGGCGCCTCGCCTTCGCTCGCGGCCTCGAGCAGCGGGTTGCGCTCGACCTCCTCGGCGATGAACGCCTCGATCTCCAGGTTGCTCAATGCGAGCAGCTTGATTGCCTGCTGGAGCTGCGGCGTCATCACCAGCGACTGCGACTGGCGGAGCTGGAGAGACGGGGCGAGGGACATCAGAAAATTCCTCCCC
>CAXTNG010000214.1:0-758 GCA_964245475.1 uncultured Sphingomonas sp.
CAGCGCCAGCGTCGCGGCCGACCCGTCCCCGGCCCGCCGTCTGCCGCTCGGCGCGGAGCCACAGCCCTTCGGCTGCGCCGCTTCGCGCGAGATCCCGCACATCCGCGTTGGTCGACCCGGTCTCAGCGACCGTGCTATTCGCGGTCAGAACAGCGCCTTGGCCGCGGCCTGCGTCCAGGCGCCGAGCAGCGGGATCGAAAGGTATCCCAGTGGCGAGATGAACACCGCCGCCGCGACCAGCACCCCGCTCTCGATCGGATCGTCACCGCCGCGCTGGAAGGCGGGCGCGGGATCGTCGAAGTACATCGTCTTGACGACGCGCAGGTAATAATAGGCGCCGATCGTCGACGCCGCGATGCCCACCGCCGCCAGCGGAAACAGCCCTGCCGCCACCGCCGCCTGGAAGACCGCGAACTTGGCATAGAAGCCGAACAGCGGGGGAATGCCCGCCAGCGAGAACATGAACATCGCCATCGCCGCCGCCAACCCCGGCTGGTCGCGCGACAGGCCGGAGAGGCTGGTGATGCTCTCGATCGGCTGCCCATCCTGCCCGCGCATGCGCAGCACGACCAGGAAGCTGCCGAGCGTCATCGCTATGTAGATCGTCAGGTAGATCAGCACGCCCGACACCCCCGCGGGCGTGCCCGCAGCGAGCCCGATCAGCGCGAAGCCGACGTTGTTGATCGACGAATAGGCGAGCAGCCGCTTGATGTTGGCCTGCCCGATCGCACCCACCGCGCCGAGCACGATCGACGCGA
>CAXTNG010000214.1:768-4078 GCA_964245475.1 uncultured Sphingomonas sp.
GATCTGCCGCCACTGGTCGGTCGCCGGCCCCATCGCCTCGACCGCCACGCGCACCGCCAGCGCCATCGCCGCGACCTTGGGCGCGGAGGCGAAGAAGGCAGTCACCGGCGTCGGCGCGCCCTCGTAGACGTCCGGGGTCCACATGTGGAACGGCACCGCGGCGATCTTGAACGCGAGCCCTGCGAATACGAACACCAGCCCGAACAGCAGCCCGAGCGAGCGCGGACCCGCATAAGCGGCGGCAATGCCATCGAAGCCAGTGGTGCCGGAGAAGCCGTAGACCAGGCTGATGCCATAGAGCAGGATGCCGCTCGCCAGCGCGCCGAGCACGAAATATTTGAGCCCCGCCTCCGCCGAGCGCCCGTCGCGGCGCATGAAGCTGGCGAGCACGTAAGCGGCGAGGCTCTGCAATTCGAGGCCGACGTAGAGCGTCAGCATGTCGCCCGCCGACACCATCATCCCCATCCCGGCAGCGGAGAGCAGCAGCAGCACCGGATATTCGGGCTTGAGATCGTCGCCGCTGGTCCGTGCGAAGAACCCCGGCGCGAGGATCAGCGAGATGGCGGTGGCGATATAGATCAGCACCTTGGCGAACGCAGCGAACGGGTCCGCACGATACAGCCCGCCGAACGCCTCGCCGCCGTAGGACGCCGGCCCCGCGAGCGCCACACAGGCACCGGCGAGCACCACCACCGAAACAACCGACACCGCACGAGTAGATGGCTGTCCTCCCCAGGCGGCAACCAGCATCAGCAGCGTGGCAGCGCCGCCGATGAGAAGCTCGGGCAGGACCATGGCCAGATCGGCGTTCACTGGTGCGCCTCCTGCGGGCCGATCACATGCAAGGCAGGCGCCCTTCCGACGGTGGGGTTGCTATCACCCGCCGGCTGCGCACGGTCGATGCGCGCGAGCAGCACCGCGACGTCCTTGCGCATCGGCGCGAGGAAGCTCTCCGGGTACACACCCATCCACAGCACCGCGGCAGCGATCGGCGCGAGCAGCCACAGCTCGCGTCCCGAGAGATCGGGCATCGCGCGGACCTCCTCGGACTTCACCTCCCCGAACACGACGCGGCGATAGAGGTAAAGCATGTACGCCGCGCCGAGGATGATGCCGGTGGTGCAGAGCAGGGTGATGACGGTCGACACCTGATAGGTGCCCATCAGGCTTAGCAGCTCGCCGACGAAGTTGCTCGTCCCCGGCAACCCGACCGAGGCCATAGTGAACAGCATGAAGAACAGCGCGTAGCGCGGCATGGTGATCGCCAGCCCGCCGTAGCGCGCGATCTCACGAGTGTGCAACCGGTCGTAGATCACGCCGACGCACAGGAACAGCGCGCCCGAGACCAGCCCGTGACCGAGCATCACCATCATCGCGCCCTCGATCCCCTGCCGGTTGAAGGCGAACAGGCCGATGGTGACGATCGCCATGTGCGCGACCGAGGAATAGGCGATCAGCTTCTTCATGTCGCTCTGCACCAGCGCGACGAGGCTGGTGTAGATCACCGCGACCGCCGACAGCGCGAAGATCAACCAGGTCAGCTGCCCCGACGCTTCCGGAAACATCGGCAGGCTGAAGCGCAGGAAGCCGTAACCGCCGAGCTTCAAAAGCACGCCCGCCAGGATCACCGATCCCGCGGTCGGCGCCTGGACGTGGGCGTCGGGGAGCCAGGTGTGTACCGGCCACATCGGCATCTTGACCGCGAACGACGCGAAAAACGCGAGCCAGAGCCATGTCTGCGCATGCGTCGGGAAGTCATGGGCCATCAGCGCCGGGATGCTCGACGTGCCTGCCTGGCCGACCATGTAGAGCATCGCGATCAGCATCAGCAGCGAGCCGAGCAGGGTATACAGGAAGAATTTGTACGAGGCGTAGATGCGGTTCGCGCCGCCCCAGATCCCGATGATCAGGTACATCGGGATCAGGCCGGCCTCGAAGAACAAATAGAACAGGAACAGGTCTTGCGCCGCGAAGGTGCCGATCATCAGCACCTCGGTCAGCAGGAACGCAGCCATATATTCGCTGACCCGCGTCTCGATCGCACGCCACGAGGCGCCAATGCAGATCGGCATCAGGAACACCGACAGCTCGATCAGCAGCAGCGCGAAGCCGTCGATGCCAAGGTCCCAGCCGAAGAAGCCGAGCCGCGGCCCAGCTTCCACGAATTGCCACTGCGCCCCGCCGATGTCGAAGCTCGCCCAGAGCAGGATGCCGAGCGCAAGATCGACCAGCGTGGCGGCGAGCGCGAGCAGCCGTGCCGTCTGTGCGGGCAGGAACAGGCACGTGACCGCGGCGGCCGCGGGCACCGCCAGCATCAGCGACAGAATCGGAACGCCCCCCATCAGCCGATCACCGCGAAATGGCCCAGGTGACCGCGGCGGTCAGCCCGATCAGCATGACGAAGGCATAGGTGTAGACATATCCCGTCTGGAGTCGGACCGCGGCGCGGCTGCTCGCCTGGACCAGCCAAGCCGAGCCGTTGGGGCCGAAACGGTCGATCGTGCCCTCGTCGCCCTTGTGCCAGAGCAGCCGGCCGATCGCGAAGGCGGGACGGACGAAGAGCAGATGGTACAGTTCGTCGAAATACCATTTGTTGAGCAGGAAGCGGTAGCCGACCTCGAACTGCTCGGCGACCACATCGGGAAAATGCGGCGCGCGGATATAGGCGTACCAGGCGCCGCCCAGCCCAAGCAGCATCGCGATGGTGGCGGACAGCTTGATGCCGACCGGCACCTCGTGCATCGCGTGCATCAGATGCTCGCGGAAGGCGATCGCGCCACGCCAGAAGGTCTCTCCCGCGGTCGGCTCGATGAACGCGCCGTGGAAGACGAACCCCGCGGCGACCGCGCCGACCGACAACATCAGCAGCGGCACCAGCATCGTCCACGGGCTCTCGTGCGGGTGATAGCCGCCGGTGCCCTCGGGCACCTCGTCGGCGCCGCGTGCATGCTCGTCCGGCTCGCCACCCGCAGTTTCGTGTGCGACGTCGCCGCGGTGTGCCTCGGCCGCATGGGAATGATCGTCATGCCCATGTCCGTGTGCATCGTGCACGGCATGCTGGACATGCTCCGAGCCGATCCAGCGCGGGGCACCCCAGAAGGTCAGGAACATCAGCCGCCACGAGTAGAAGCTGGTCAGCAGTGCGACGAGCACGCCGACGAACCATACGCCCGGCTGCCCGGCCGCCCAGCCCGCCTCGATGATCGCGTCCTTCGAATGGAAGCCCGCAAAGCCGAAGGCGGCGTTGCCGAAGATGCCGGGAATGCCGACGCCGGTGATCGCGAGTGTGCCCGCCATCATCGTCCAGAAG
>CAXTNG010000214.1:4088-6065 GCA_964245475.1 uncultured Sphingomonas sp.
ACCATCCCCCCGGGTGCCCGGCCGCCCTGCCCGCCTCGATCATCGCGTCCTGCTAAGGGAAGCCCGCAAAGCCTAGGCCGAGGGGGTTGCCGAACACCGCCGGCAACCCGACGCCGGTGATCGCCAGCGTGCCCGCCATCATCGTCCAGAAGGTCAGCGGGATGTCCCTCCGCAGGCCACCGTAGAAGCGCATGTCCTGTTCGTGGTGCATCGCATGAATCACCGATCCCGCGCCGAGGAACAGCAACGCCTTGAAGAACGCATGGGTGAACAGGTGAAACATCGAAGCGCCGTACGCCCCGATGCCCGCCGCGAAGAACATGTAGCCGAGCTGCGAGCAGGTCGAATAGGCGATGACGCGCTTAATGTCGGTCTGCACCAGCCCGCAGGTCGCCGCGAACAGGCAGGTCGCCGCACCGACGAAGCGCACCACGTCGAGCGCCACGGGCGAGGTCTCGAACATCGGCGACAAGCGGCATACCATGAACACGCCCGCGGTCACCATCGTCGCCGCGTGGATTAGCGCGGAGACCGGGGTCGGACCCTCCATCGCGTCGGGCAACCAGGTGTGCAGGCCGAGTTGCGCCGACTTTCCGCACGCACCGACGAACAGCAGCAGGCAGAGCACCGTCATCGTGTCGGCGCGGAACCACAGGAAGCCGATCGTCGACCCTGCCATGTGCGGTGCCGCCGCGAGGATCGCGGGGATCGACACGGTGCCGAACACAAGGAACGTCCCGAAGATGCCGAGCATGAAACCGAGATCGCCGACGCGGTTGACGACGAACGCCTTGATCGCCGCAGCGTTGGCGGAGGGCTTGCGGAACCAGAAGCCGATCAGCAGGTAGCTCGCGAGCCCCACACCCTCCCAGCCGAAGAACATCTGGACGAGGTTGTCCGCGGTCACGAGCATCAGCATGGCGAAGGTGAACAGCGACAGATAGGCGAAGAACCGCGGCTGGTCCGGGTCCTCGTCCATATAGCCCCAGCTGTAGAGGTGGACGAGCGCCGAAACGCTGGTGATGACGACCAGCATGACTGCGGTCAGCGCATCGACGCGCAATGCCCATTGGACGTTCAGATCACCCGACGCCATCCAAGTCAGCACCGGCGTGACGTGCGCGGTTTCCGCGCCGCTCAGGAACTGGAGAAAGATCGGCCAGGAGAGGACGCACGACGCGAACAGCGCACCGGTCGTGACCAGCTTCGCCGGCACCGCACCGAGCTGCTTGTTGCCCAGCCCCGCGACGATGGCCGCCAGCAGAGGCAGAAAGACGATTGGGAGGATCAACCGATCACCCCTTCATCCGGTTGACGTCGTCGACCGCGATCGTGCCGCGCCCGCGGAAATAGATGACCAAAATCGCCAGCCCGATCGCCGCCTCGCCCGCCGCGACGGTCAGCACAAACATCGCGAACACCTGTCCCACCAGATCCTGCAGGTACGCCGAGAAGGCGACGAAGTTCAGATTGACGGCGAGCAGGATCAGCTCGATCGCCATCAGGATGACGATCAGGTTCTTCCGGTTCAGGAAGATGCCGAGCACCCCCATGGTGAACAGGATCGCCGCAACGACGAGGTAGTGGACCAAGCCAATCACGTGCGAAGCACTCCGCTGATCCGCTCACCCTGAGCCTGTCGAAGGATCACAGCTCGACGCCCGCACCGACCGGCTGGTTGACGTTGCGCGTCGCGTCCTGCTGTCGCCGCGCGTTCTGGCGGCTGATGTTCTGATAACGCGTGCCGGCCCGCTCGCGATGGGTCAGCACGATCGCGCCGATCATCGCGACCAGCAGCACCAGCCCCGCGCCCTCGAAGATGAACAGGTAACGCGTGTAGAGCAGGTCGCCGATCGCCCGGATGTTGGGCACCGCCGCCTCGATCGGCGCCGCGCGGCGTTCGAGCTCCAGGCGTCCCGGCTGGCGCGTACCGTAGCCGTACACCACGCTCTCGCCCCGCAGGATCGCCGCCAATGC
>CAXTNG010000215.1:0-6060 GCA_964245475.1 uncultured Sphingomonas sp.
CGGCTGCAGGCCCAGCCCACTCCCGCGCCCGCCACCGGTGCGACGCCGACGTCGATCAACACCGAGGAGGGCGGCAGGAAACGGCAGATCTGCCAGCGATCGACCGGCCCTTCGGCGCGCAACGCGTCGCGCCAGACGAAGCGGGTTGATGTTCGGCATCCAGCGTCGGACGATTACCTCTTCGCCGCGCACCTCCGTCTCCAACGCCGTCTCGTTGATCTCGAGCTGACCGATCGAGCCCTGGTGGACATAGGTCTCGTGGGTCAGGTCCATAAGGTTGTCGATGACGAGCCGGTAGTCGCAGGCGATCGCGTAATAGCCGCCGTCGAAGGTCCCGTCGGGAGCGCTACACGGCCAGAAGTCGGGTATCAGCCGCGGGTCGGCCTGGCTTGCATCGCCGACCCAGACCCAGACGAAGCGGTGGCGCTCTGCGACCAGCATCACCTCGGCGCAGAGCGCCGGAGGCACGCGCTTGGACTTGACCGGCATCTCCTCCGCACGGCCTTCGGAGCCGATCAGCAGGCAATGGTAGCGGCAGCGGATCGAATCGCCTTCCTTGAACCCCATCGACAGCGGCAGCAGCCGGTGCGGGCAGGCGTCGCGCATCGCGACCAGGCTGCAGTCGAGCTTGCGGTAGAAGAGTATCGGCACGCCGCAGATCGTGCGCGCGAGCGGAGTCCGATCCACCTCGCCATCCCAGGCGGCGACGTACCAGCGGTTGATCGGCCAGGTCATGCTGCTCTCCCGAGGCGCGCCGCGCTTGCCTTTGTTGTCGCGTAAAACATAGCCTCGCGACTGTCGGGCGTTATGCATCGAATCGGCTTGACGAGCATGCGGCAACAACGTTATGCTCTATAACAATAAGGAGAGGACACCATGGGCGACATCATGGAGCGGACCGTCGAGCAGTCCGGCGCCACGTTCGAACGGCGCAATCCGGTGACCGGCGAAGTCGCGACCACCGTGCCCGCGGCGACGGTCGCCGACGCCAACGCCGCTTGCGACACGGCCGCGGCGGCCTTCCCCGCGTGGTCCGCACTCGGGCCGAACGCACGGCGCGCGCTGCTCAACAAGGCGGCGGATGCGCTGCAGGCCCGCGCGACCGAGTTCGTCGATGCGATGATGGGCGAGATCGGCGCGACCGAGGGCTGGGCGCGCTTCAACCTGATGCTGGCGGCCGGGATCCTGCGCGAGGCGGCGTCGATGACGACGCAGATCATCGGCGAAGTGATCCCCTCCGACAAACCTGGCTGCATCTCCATGGCGCTGCGCGAGCCGGTCGGGGTGCTGCTCGGCATCGCGCCGTGGAACGCGCCGATCATCCTCGGCGTCCGCGCGATCGCCATGCCGCTCGCCTGCGGCAACACGGTGGTGCTCAAGGCCAGCGAGCAATGCCCGCGCACGCACAGCCTGATCGTCGAGGCGTTCGCGGAAGCCGGGATGCCCGACGGCGCGGTCAACATCGTCACCAACGCGCCCCAGGACACCGCCGAGATCGTCGGGGCGCTGATCGACCATCCGGCGGTCAGGCGGATCAACTTCACCGGCTCCACCCACGTCGGCAAGATCATCGCCAAGCGCGCCGCCGAACACCTCAAGCCCCCTGCTCGAGCTGGGCGGCAAGGCACCGCTGCTGGTGCTCGAGGACGCGGACCTAGACGAGGCGGTCAAGGCGGCGGCGTTCGGCGCGTTCTTCAACTCGGGGCAGATCTGCATGTCGACCGAGCGGATCATCGTGGTCGACGCTGTCGCCGATGCGTTCGCTGCTAAGTTCCGCGAGAAGGTGTCGGGGATGAAGGCCGGCGACCCGCGCGAGGCCAAGGCACCGTTGGGCGCGGTGGTCGACCGCAAGACGCTGACCTGGGTCGGCGAGCTGATCGAAGATGCGGTGGGCAAGGGTGCCAGCCGGCTCGCTGGCGAGGACGTGCCGGCGGAAGGCGTGCTGATGGGCGCGACGGTGATCGACAATGTCATCAAGGACATGAAGCTCTACTCCCACGAGAGCTTCGGACCCGTGACCGCGATGATCCGCGCGCGCGACGAGGCGCATGCGATCGAGCTGGCCAACGACAGCGACTACGGCCTGTCGGCGGCGGTATTCACCCAGGACACCGCGCGCGGGCTGAAGGTCGCGAGGGCGATCAGGTCGGGCATCTGCCACGTCAACGGGCCGACAGTGCACGACGAGGCGCAGATGCCTTTCGGCGGCGTCGGCGCGAGCGGCTACGGCCGGTTCGGCGGCAAGGCGGGGATCGACAGCTTTACGGAACCGCGCTGGATCACCGTCGAGACCTTGCCCGGCCACTACCCGATCTGAGAGCCGAGGCGATGTCCCTCCTTCTCTGGCTGGGCGCCGTCGCCGCAGGGCTGCCCTTAGCGGACCAGCCCGTCGCTCCCCGGCTTACCTATGCGTTCACGCTTCATGTCGAAGTGGGGCCGCCGCAGGAGCAGGGGACGGTAGACGGCAAGCGCATGCGCTTCGTGCCCATCACCGGCGGCACGATCACCGGGCCGCGGCTGACCGGCGCCGTCATGGCGGGCGGCGGCGACTGGCAGGCGCTCCACGCTGATGGGCTGACCGAGGTCAACACGCGCTATGCGCTCAAGGCCGCGGACGGGACGGTGATCGACATCGTCAACCCCGGCGTCCGCGTCGCCAGCTCCGAGGTGTCAGGGCGGCTGGCAAAGGGCGAGCTGGTCGACCCCAAGCTCTATTATTTCCGCACCACCCCCACTTTACCATGCCCGACGGCGTGCATGCTTGGCTGAGGCGCACCCTATTCGTCGCTTATGGCATCCGCCGGCCGACGCAGGTCGAGATCCAGGTCTTCGCCGTCGAATAGACGGCCCCCATCAACAGGAGCCAATCCATGACTGAAACGAGCAGCAACGGCGTGGTCGCCTATGAAGTGGTCGACCGCATCGCCTGGGTGAAGTTCAACCGCCCGAAGAAGCGCAACTGCATGTCGCCGACCTTGAACCGCGACATGATGGAGGTGCTCGACGCGCTCGAATACCGCGACGACGTCGGCGTGCTGGTGCTCACCGGCGAAGGCAGCGCGTTTTCGGCCGGCATGGATCTCAAGGAATATTTCCGCGACACCGAGGCGCAGGGGCTGCAGGGCACGCGAAAGGCGCAGCGCGAGAGCTATGGCTGGTGGCGGCGTCTGCGCTGGTATCAGAAGCCGACGATCGCGATGGTCAACGGCTGGTGCTTCGGCGGCGGCTACGGCCCGCTGTTCGCCTGCGACCTGGCGTTCGCGGCGGACGAGGCGCAGTTCGGCTTGAGCGAGATCAATTGGGGCATCCTGCCCGGTGGCGGGGCGACCAAGGTTGCGGTCGAGCTGCTGTCGTTCCGCCGCGCGATGTACCACGCGATGATGGGCGAGAATGTCGACGGCAAGACCGCCGCCGACTGGGGGCTGGTCAACGAGAGCGTGCCGCTGGCGCGCCTTAAGGACCGGGTGACCGAGGTGGCCAATGTGCTGCTCAAGAAGAACTCGGTTGCGCTCAAGGCGACCAACGACGCGGTGCGGCGTGTCGGCACGATGACCTATGACGAGGCGGAGGATTACCTGATCCGCGCACAGGAAGCGGCGAACTCCTACGACAACGAGGGCCGCAAGGAAGGCATCCGCCAGTTCATCGACGAGAAGACGTACAAGCCCGGGCTGGGCGCGTACGATCTGTCGAAGCAGAAGGCCTGAGCCTTACCTCCAAACCACCACACCTCCGTTCGCCCTGAGCGAAGTCGAAGGGCACGGGCACCCGGGTAGCAACCGGCAAGTGCTTCGACTTCGCTCAGGACGAACGGGGGGTGGAATGCCAGATTGCTTAGCAGGAACGTCAGCTATGACCTTCTCCCCTTCCCAGCTCGACCGCCTGCTCCGCCCAAAGTCGGTGGCCATCGTAGGTGCGTCCGAAAAGCCGGGCGCGCTTGGCAATGCGGTGCTGCGCAACCTGGAGCGGCACGGCTTTTCCGGCGACATCCACCTCATCAACCCCAAGCGGCCGGTGATCGGTACGCGGCAGGCGATCGGGTCGATCGACGAGCTGCCGGACGGCGTCGATGCGGCGGTGCTGGCGATCCCGGGCGGCGCGGTGCTCTCGACCGTGCAGGCGCTGGCGGCGAAGGGCGTCGGCTCGGCAATCATCTTCTCGGCGGGCTTCGCGGAGGGCGGCGAGGAGGGGCTGGCCGCACAGCGTGAGGTCGCGCGGATCGCGCACGAGCATGGCATGGTGGTCGAGGGGCCGAACTGCCTCGGCCTCGTCAATTATGTCGACGGCGTGCCGCTGACTTTCGTCGAGACGCCTGGAATTAAGCTCGGCGACAAGCCCGGCGTCGCGATCGTCTCGCAGTCGGGGGCGATGGCGGTGGTGCTCGGCACCACGCTGATGAGCAAGGGGCTGGGCATCTCGATCTCGGTGTCGACCGGCAACGAGGCGGCGTCGGGTGTCGAGGACTATGTCGATTACCTGATCGACGACCCGAATACGCAGGTCATCGGCATGATCGTCGAGCAGTTCCGCAAGCCGGCGCGCTTTCTCGCCGCCGCCGGGCGGGCGAGGGCGGCGGGCAAGGCGATCGTACTGTTGCATCCGGGCAAGTCGGCCGCGGCGCGCGAGTCCGCTGCGACCCACACCGGCGCGATGGCGGGCGATTATGCGGTCATGCGCACGAAGGTGAGCCATGCCGGCGTGATCGTCGTCGACGGGCTAGAGGAGCTCGGCGACGTGCTCGACCTGGCACTGCGCTGCGGCAGCGACTTCGCCGGCGGCACCGCGATCCTGACCGAATCGGGCGCGTTCAAGGCGCTGGCGCTCGACCTGTGCGAGCAGGTGGGCGTCGCGCTGCCGCCGATGACCGGCGACACCGCCGCGACGCTGCGCGCGTCTATCCCCGACTTCATCCCGGTCAGCAACCCGATGGACCTGACCGCGCAGGCGCTGGTCGACCCCGGCCTCTATCGCCGCGCGCTGGAGCCGCTGCTCGCCGATGAGGCATACGGCAGCGTCCTGCTCGGCATCATCCAGACCGACGAGACGACCGCTAGGCTGAAGTTCGAGCCGATCATCGCCGCAATCGAGGCGCTCAAGCCCGAGAAGCCGGTGGTGTTCGCGGGCCTCGACGAAGGCGCGCCCGTGCCGCCCGGCTATGTCGAGCGGCTGCGTGCGCTCAACGTGCCCTACTTCCCCTCGCCGGATCGGGCGTTCTGGGCGATCGGGCATCTCGCCTCGGCGGGTGCGAGCGCTACGGTGGCGCCGGCGCCGATCGCGGTCGATCTGCCGGTCGGCGGCGGGGTTATCCCGGAATACCGCGCCAAGGCGCTTCTCGGGCCGGTAGGCGTGCCCTTCCTGCAAGGGCATCTGGCGACCAGCGCGGACGAGGCTGTCCGTAATGCCGAGGCGCTGGCCTATCCGGTCGTGCTCAAGGCGCAGGCGGCGGCGCTCAGCCACAAGAGCGATGCGGGCGGGGTGATCGTCGGCGTGGCCGATGCGAATGGAGTGCGAGCCGGCTGGGCGAAGATGCAGGCGGACGTCGCACGGCATGTGCCGGGCCTCCGGCTCGACGGCATCCTGGTCGAGGCGATGGGCAGCCGCGGCACCGAGCTGATCATCGGCGCCAGGAACGATCGCGAATGGGGCCCGGTCATCGTCGTCGGCTTCGGCGGCGTGCAGGCGGAAATCCTGAAGGACGTGCGGCTGATCGTGCCGGGCCTGTCGCGCGACGCGGTGGTGGCGGAGCTGCTGCAGTTGAAGTCCGCCCCACTGCTGACCGGCTGGCGCGGCAGCCCCCGCCTCGACCTGGAGGCGGTCGCCGACCTAGTGGTCGAGCTCGGCCGCGTGCTCACCGGCACGCCCGCGACCCGCGAGATCGACCTCAACCCGGTGGTCGTCTACCCGAAGGGCTGCGTCGCGCTCGATGCGCTTATCTTGGCGGATTGAACTTGTTCTTCGTCACCCCGGCGTTGAGCCGGGCGTCCCGCTCCTTCCGATTACGAGAAAAAGCGGGACCCGGATCAAGTCCGGGGCGACGGGAGGGGCGGGGTGAGTGAGTAC
>CAXTNG010000216.1:0-6059 GCA_964245475.1 uncultured Sphingomonas sp.
GGAATATGTCGCACGTCGGCTCGGGACCAATTCGGGCGCAGCGGTAGTGCTCGACTGCTGGACCGGCGAAGTGCTGGCGATGGTGTCGATGCCGGCCTACGATCCCAACAGCTTCTCCGACGGCATCAGCCATCTCGAATGGAAGATGCTGTCCGACGACGACCACGTGCCGCTGATGAACAAGGTCACGCAGGGGCTGTATCCACCCGGCTCGACCGTCAAGCCGATGAACGCGCTGGCGCTGCTCGGCGCCGGGATCGACCCGCATGCGGCGGTCAATTGCTCGGGGGCGATCCGCGGCGGCAACGGCTTCTTCCACTGCCACCAGCGGCGCGGCCACGGCGCCGTCGACATGAAGCGCGCGGTCGCGCAGAGCTGCGACATCTATTTCTACGAGATGGCACGGCGGCTCGGTTACGACCGGATTGCGCCGACGGCGCGGCTTCTCGGACTGGGGCAGAGATACGAGCTTCCCTTTACGACCCAGCGCTACGGCACCGTTCCGGACGCCGCGTGGAAGCTCAGGAAATACAAGAGCAAGTGGACGGTCGCCGATTCGCTCAACGCGTCGATCGGCCAAGGCTATGTCCTCGCCAACCCGCTCCAGCTGGCGGTGATGGCCTCGCGCATGGCGTCGGGGCGGGCGCTCACACCCAGCCTCCTCGCCAGCCAAGTGCGGCTCGATGCGCCCGCGCTGCCCTTCCAGTCCGAGCATTTCGCGATCGTCCGCGAGGCGATGGCTGCGGTGGTCAACGGCGGCGGCACCGGTGGCGCGGCGCGGATGCAGGTGCCGGGCATCGTGCTCGCCGCCAAGACCGGCACCGCCCAGGTCCGCCGCATCACCATGGCCGAGCGGCGCTCCGGCGTGCTCAAGAACGGGCAGCTCCCGTTCAAGCTGCGCGACCATGCGCTATTCGTCTGCTTCGCGCCTGCCGACGCCCCGCGCTATGCCGCGGCGATCGTCCTCGAGCACAACGGCCACATCATCCGCACCCTCGACACGCCGCTGATCGGCCGCGACATCATGACCTACCTGTTCGACCGCGAGCGCGCGCTGAAGAGCCTGGCCGAGGTGGAGCCGACCTGGGGCGGCGACATCGCGACGCGGATGGCGGCGGAGGCCGCCGCCTATCGCGCCGCGCATGCGCCGCAGCCCGCCGCGCTCGCCACCAAGACCGATGCAGCGGTGCCTTCAGACGCGCCGGCGGTGGAAGCGGCGACCGACCTCGCAAACCAGGCGCAGGCGGCGCTCGCCGGCGATGGCCCGACGGGCAACACGGTCGCCGAGGACGGCACCACCGAGCAGCCGTCAGATGAGTAAAGAACGATGACCCGGGTGATCCCGGCGCCGCTGGCCGAGCTGCCCTGGCGCATGCTGCTGCTGGTGTGCGCAATCGGCGGCTTCGGGCTGGTCGTGCTCTACTCCGCCGCGGGCGGCTCGCTCCGGCCCTGGGCGTTGCCGCAAGGGGTGAAGTTCGCCGCCTTCCTGCTCGCCGCCGTCGCGCTCTCGCGCGTGCCCGAGCGGGTGTGGAAGGCGGGCGCGATCCCCGCCTATGCGGTGCTGGTCGTCGCGCTGCTGCTCGTCGAAGCCTTGGGCGCGGTGCGCGGCGGGAGCCAGCGCTGGCTTGACCTAGGCGTGATCCGGCTCCAGCCGTCCGAGCTGATGAAGCCGGCGATCGTGCTTGCGTGCGCCAGGTTCTACGACCTGCTCCCACCGAAAGAAACGCGCACCTTCGCGGCGATCTGGCCCGCCGCGCTGCTGATCGGCGTGCCGGCTGCGTTGGTGCTGGTCCAGCCCGATCTCGGCACCGCGCTGATGATCTGCGCGGGCGGCGCGACGATCATGTTCCTCGCCGGCGTACCCCTGCGGCTGTTCGTCGGCGGCGCGGCGGCGGTGGGCGTCGCGATCCCGCTCGCGATCAATTTCGTGCTCCACGATTACCAGCGCAACCGCATCCTGATCTTCCTTGATCCGGAAAGCGACCCGCTCGGCACCGGCTATCACATCAGCCAGTCCAAGATTGCGATCGGATCGGGCGGGCTGTGGGGCAAGGGCTTCCTGCAGGGCACCCAGAGCCACCTCGACTATCTCCCTGAGCGCCAGACCGACTTCGTCTTCGCGACCATGGCGGAGGAATGGGGCCTGCTCGGCGGCATCGCGCTGATCGCCTGCTTCTTCTTCGTCATTCGCTGGGGCATCGGCGTTGCCCAGGCGGCGGAGGGCCGCTTCGCCCGGCTGACGGCAGCGGGGCTGGCGACGACCATCTTCTTCTACGTGTCGATCAACCTGATGATGGTGATGGGGCTTGCGCCGGTGGTCGGCATCCCGCTGCCGCTGGTCAGCTACGGCGGCTCCGCGCAGATGACGGTGCTCCTGTGCCTCGGCATCCTGATGTCGATCGACCGCCAGAACCGCCGCTCGACCCGCTGGTGACACGCGAAAAGGGGTTGCGCCACGCCAACGCAATGCTAACAGCGCGCTTCCGTCGGAACCTTCCGTTCACGACTTGGACGCATAGCTCAGTTGGTAGAGCAGCTGACTCTTAATCAGCGGGTCCTTGGTTCGAGCCCAAGTGCGTCCACCAAATTTCTTTATAAAATGAGCGTGTTGATGGCAAAGACCCGCTGATTTGCGAAGCCTCAGAAGCTAGTAGGTTACACGCCAGGTTACAGAAAGTGGGATTGTGCGGCACTCAGTGAGCGCTCACGAGACGAGCGCCCGCCCTAGCGGTCAGAGCCGCCGATCGATTCGGAGCGCTGCTGGCGGGGAGTAAGCTCCAATCTCCCTCTTAGGAATCAGCTTCAATTTACCTGACGAAACGGACGCGGCTTAGGATCATCCTCAGGGAGCCGAGCCAGCTTCCCAGCATCGATCGCAACATCCCGCTCTCCCCGAATTTTAGCCCGAGCAATCAGCAGAGCATGTTTTCGGTTGATGTCGAGTAGCGTGAAGAAAGCTCGGCCGATCGCTTCGACCCTTCCGACCAGCAATACGACGACGAGAGCCGCGAAACACCATACGATCTTTGACACAATCGGTAGCACCGGGGCGTATAGCAACGCGACAGCTGCGGCCATTAGGATCATTGCCGTCACTGCCAAAACGAAGGTCGCCACCAGCAGCTTTAGGAGCATGCGTAGCTTCGCATGAAGGTCCTCGACTAGCGAAGGCGTCCGATGCTCGCCCTTCATCGCGTTGACGACGAGGGTCATGGATGTAAAGATAGCGGTCGCCATCAGCGCTATGCTTGGCACGAGCACGCGCGCCAGTGGCTCAATCGCCCCGGTCGAGCTCGCCGCGGCCTTGTTCGCAACCGGCAAGCCGGTTGTGGTGCTGCTTCTGAACGGCCGCCCGTTGAGCGTCGCCAAGGTCGCCGCAAGCGCCGATGCGCTGCTTGAAGGCTGGTATCTCGGGCAGGAGACCGGGCACGGCGTCGCCGACGTGCTCACCGGGCGCGTGTCGCCGGGGGGCAAGCTGCCCGTCACGATCCCGCGCTCGGTCGGGCAGCTGCCGGTGTTCTACAACCACAAGCCGAGCGCGCGGCGCGGCTATCTGTTCGGCGAAACCAGGCCGCTCTTCCCGTTCGGCTTCGGGCTCAGCTACACCAAGTTCGAGATCGCCGCCCCGCGCCTGCCCGCCGCGAGCATGCCCATCGGCCAGCCGGTGGAGGTGCTGGTCGATGTCGCCGACACCGGCGACCGCACCGGCGACGAGGTCGTCCAGCTCTACCTCCACGATCAGCGCGCCTCGGTCACGCGCCCGGTCCTCGAACTCAAGCGCTTCGAGCGCATCACCCTGAAGCTCGGCCAGCGCCGCGCGGTGCGCTTCATCCTCGACCGCGACGATTTCAGCTTCTACGATCTGAAGATGCGCCGGATCGTCGAACCCGGCGCGTTCGACGTGTTTGCCGGAGCGAGTTCGGCCGAGCTGAAGGCGTCCGTGCTGACGCTGACCTGACCACACCGAAAGGCGGGAGCGACGAGGGAGAATATTGGCAACCCTGTACCTGCTGCTGCTGGCGCTGCATCCCGGCGTTGCGCTGGCGGACACCTGGTATGTCGCTCCGTCGGGGAGCGACGGCAATGACGGGCGCAGCTCCGCCAGGCCCTTCGCCACGCTGCAGAAGGCCGAAGCGGCCGTCGCTCCCGGCGATACCGTAATGCTGGCCGGCGGCATCTACGCGAGCCCGGCCGATGCCGATATCGGCCCCAAGAGCGCGCTGCTGAAGATCACCCGCTCGGGTCGGCCCGGGGCCTGGATTACGTGGAAGGCGATGCCCGGCCAGCGGCCCGACCTGCGGTCGCGGCAATGGTCGGCGATCGAGATCAACGCGTCCTATAACGTCATCGACGGATTGAGCGTGACCGGACAGAACGACGAAATAATCCTTCTGAAAGCGCTTGAGGCGGCGAAAGAGCCCGTCAAGCTGGCGTTCTACAACACCAACGGCATCCTTGTGGATGGCCGAAAGAACGACCCCGGCAGCAAGCCGCACCATATCGTCGTGCGCAACTGCACCGTCTCCAAGATGCCCGGCGGCGGGATCGTCGCGATCGAGGCGGATTACGTGACGATCGAGGATAACCGCGTCTTCGACAACGCCTGGTTCATGGAATATGGCGGGTCGGGTATCACAACGCTCGACAATTGGGCGTTCGACGATGCGCCCGGCTATCACGTGATCGTTCGGCGCAATCTCGTCTGGAACAACAAGACCTTCGTGCCCTGGACGAAAATCGGCAAGCTGAGCGACGGCAACGGCATCCTGTTCGACGTCACCGACAAGGCGAGCGCCGCGGGCGCAACCAATCCCAACGCTGATGCCGTGGTGCAAGCCGCGCCGGTGGCGCCCGCAGCGCCCAAGCCTGCCGACCTGCGGCCCGACTGGAACAACCGTTCGCTGATCGCCA
This sequence comes from uncultured Sphingomonas sp., assembly GCA_964245475.1. Taxonomy (GTDB): domain Bacteria; phylum Pseudomonadota; class Alphaproteobacteria; order Sphingomonadales; family Sphingomonadaceae; genus Sphingomonas. The sequence continues at coordinate 4,912 of CAXTNG010000216.1, forward strand.
ACAACGTCAGCGCGTTCAACGGCGGATCGGGCATCCACACCTTTCGAACGGCGCATGTCGATATCATCAATAACACGACCTACTGGAACGGGTCGAACGTCGGTTATGAGGAGCTGTTCGCCAACCGGTCGCGCGATATCGTCATCCTCAACAACATCATCGTCCCCCGTCCGGGCGGCAAGGTCACGTCGAACAACCGCAATACCGACATACGCTGGGACTATAACCTGTATCCTGAGGATCAGCAGATCATGCGCGGCCCGAACGACATCGTTGCCGACCCGCAGTTCGTGAACCCCTACCGCGACCTCGCTCGCGCCGATTTCAACGTGCAGCCGACAAGCCGCGCGATCGGCAGCGGCGCGAGGAATCTGCGCCAGGCGACCGATCTCGCGAGGCGACCGCGCCCCGCGAACGGCGCGGTCGACCGGGGAGCCTACCGACATCCGAGCCGAGCCAAGCCAGGAGGCACTAGCCTTTGACGATCTCCCGACCGGCACGCGGCACCGGCCTCGCCTTCACGACCGTCACGACGCTGTTTTCACTTGGGCATCCTGTCCTTACCGGCCGCGGCGCTGCTTGCACGCACGGGGGCCGGTCCTCGCGATCCTCACTGCGCCGGGCGGCATTGCCGCGGGCTGCCTGTTGATGCTGATCGCCGCCGACATCGCAGTACACCCGCTGGTGCACGCCGGACTGTTCGTGCTGGCGAGCGGGGTCACGCTGTTGCAGGTTGCGCCCAACCCGCAGGCGGCGGCACTCGGCGATCCCGCGCGCAGCCATTTTCGCCGGACGTTCAGCCAGACGTTCAATCTGTTCGGCACCTTCATCGGCCCCCTGCTCGGCGCGCAGCTGTTCCTTGCCGGGCTAGCGGTAAGCCGGGCACCGGGACGGATCCCGCCGCCCGCGTGAACGCGCTTGCCGGGATCGACATGGCCTATGTCTGATCCTGGGCCTCGTCCTCGTGCTAGTGGCGTTCTTCCGGATGAGCCGGGGGATCGTCGGCCGCGCCGTGCCGCGCACTGCCGAGGCCGCGCGCCTCAGTCCCGGCGACATCCTGCGCGCCGCCCTCGCCTCGCGCTGGGCGCTGCTCGGCGGGCTGGCGATGTTGCCCTACGTCGGTGCCGAAGTCGCGATCGGCACGCAAC
>CAXTNG010000217.1:0-2043 GCA_964245475.1 uncultured Sphingomonas sp.
GCCTGGGCGATGCGCGCGCGGGCGTCGTCGTCGGCATAGCCGGTCACGAAGATCACCGGCACCGGTGGGCCCTCGCGGTGGATCGTCGCGACCGCCTCGACCCCGTCGGGGCCGGTGCCGAGGTTGATGTCGGACACGATCAGCCCCGGACGCGTGCGCGCCGCCGCGGCGACGGCCTCGCGCGCGCTCGGCGCCAGCGCGATGCGGGTAAAGCCCATGTCGTCGAACAGGCTCTCCAGCGTCCAGGCGATCAGCGCCTCGTCCTCGATGATCAGCACCGGTGTGTCGCGCACCGCCGCGTCGATCGGCGGCGGGCCGGCGTGGGGCGCCGGCGGAATGCCGTGCCGGCCCTCGCCGAACCGGCGGATGGTGGACCCGGCGATGCTCGCGTGCGTCATGCAGCCTCCGTCGTGTCGATCGGGAAGGTGAGGGTAAAGGCAAGCCCGTCCGGGCGCCAGTCCATCTCGCCGGTGCCGCGGAGATCGTGCCCGACGCTCAGCGCGATCATCTTGGAGCCGAAGCCCCGGCGGAGCGGCGCGACGACGCCGGGCACGCGCGTCTCCGCCCAGCCGAGCACCAGCGTGGCGCGGGCGCGGCGCCAGTCGAGCGCGACGCGGCCCTCCGGCAGGCTCAGCGCGCCGTATTTGATCGCATTGGTCAGCAGCTCGTGGAGGATCATGCTGATGCTCAGGAGCTGCCGCGGCGGCAGCGACACGGACTCGCCGATGATCGACAGCTGCGCACCCAGCCCCCAGGCATAGCCGCCGAGCAGCTCGTCGGCGAGCGCGCGGAGCGAGGCGCGCTCCCAGGTCGCGGCGGTCAGGATCTCGTGCGCCTTGGCGAGTGCCGCGAGACGGCCGCCGAACGCGGGCTGGAAGTCGGCGAGCGTCGGGCTCGCCCGCGCGGTCTGGTGGGCGATGCCGGAAACGACGCCGAGCAGGTTCTTGACCCGGTGGTTGAGCTCGCCGACCATCAGCTCCTGGCGTCGCGCCGCATCGCGCCGCTCCGAGATGTCGCGCAGAAAGCCGAGGAAAACGGGCTCGTCGAACTGCTCGGTGCGGGTGATCGACAGCTCGATCGGCAGTTCGTGGCCGTCGCGGTGGAGCGCCTCGATCTCGATATGACGATCGAGCACCGGGCCATCGCCGGTGGCGTGGTAATGGGCGAGGCCGCGCTCGTGCGCGGCGCGGTGGCGGTGCGGGATGATCATCTCGCTCATCCGCTTGCCGCGCGCCTCGACGAACGACCAGCCGAAGGTCGCCTCCGCCACGTCGTTCCAGCCCGCAATGGTGCCGTCCATCCGCATCACCACGACCGCGTCGAGCGCGGTCTTGAGGACGGCGCCGAGGCTCTGGCTCCGCAGGGCGTGCATGGCTTCCATGCAGCGCGCTCGTAGCGAGGCGCTGCGCTCTTGCCAAATGCCCATCACCGAAGCCATGAAGCGATTCTCGAACGGGAGGGGAATGCATGCGTTTCAGTGTGTTGGTTAGCGCCGTAGCGGTCGCCGCGGCGCCGGTGAGTGCGGCCTGGGCTCAGGGGACGATGATGGTGCCCTATGGTGGCGCCAAGCCGCCGGCGGTGCCGCAGAACCCGGTCGATCCCAAGGATTCACCGGAGGAGATCGCCAAGGACGCCGCGCGCGACCTGAAGGACAGCCGCTTCTACAACAAGCCGGGTGCGACCCGGGCGCAGTACGATGCCGACTGGCAGACCTGCCGGCTGATCGCGCGCGGATCGCGCACGCCGTCGGGCACCATCCCGATGTACTATAATCCCGCGTACGTCTCGCCGCTCGCGGCGGGGATCGGCGGCGGCATCGGCGGGCTGATCGGCGCTGCCATCGCGGAGGGCGCCCAACGCCGTGCCAACCGCCGCCAATGCCTGTTGATCAAGGGCTGGCGGCTGGTCGAGGTGCCGCCGGGCGAAGCGGCCAGGGTCGCGGGAATGACCGACGAGCAGCGCAGCGCATACCAGAACACCATCGTCGGGGCGAGCGAGGTCAAGGGAGAGGTGACCGAGCTGCCCAGCTTCTCGCTTGCCCCC
>CAXTNG010000217.1:2053-6043 GCA_964245475.1 uncultured Sphingomonas sp.
CGATCCCGCGCGGGCGCTCGACGCGCCGGTCGCCGGACCGTCCAGCGTGTTCGTCGGCAAGACGGCCGACCCGGCCGTGCCGTTCGTGCTGGCGCCGGGCGAGGCGGCGGTCGTCGTCGCCTTCCGCCGGCCCGATGCGAGGAGCGCGGGCCGCTCGGGGCTGGTCCAGCTCGCCCGCTACGATATGGCGGATCGCGACTTGATGTACCGGCCCAAGGATTGGAAGAAGACCGGTGACAAGACCGTCTATTCGGCCGACGTGAAGTCCGGCGACAAGAAGGCCGCCTATGAGGTCCAGCTCGTCCGCGTGACACCGGGCGATTACGTGATGAACAGCTTCTCGGTGGGGGCTCTGGTACCGGTCACGACCAATTGCTTCGGTGCGCCGACCTTCCACGTCGGTGAAGGCGAGGTCGTCTATCTGGGCGACTTCATTCCGTATTGGAACACGCCGATCTCGACCGGCGAGAAGCTGACGACGCTCGGCTGGGCGCCGCATACGGAGGAAGCGCGCACGGCGCTCGCCAAGCGGCAGCCCGCGCTCGCTGCTGCGATGAAGCCGGCCGAATGGCGCAACCGCGCGACCTATGCCTGCTCGGCGATCACCATGACGCGGTTCGACTTGCCAGGCGTGGCGGCGGTGCCGGAGCCCGCGCCCGCCGCTGCACGGGCAACGACACCGACGGCGAGCTGATGCGGACACGACGGTCGGCATCACGATCGATGCGGCGGTCAGCTCGAAGACGAGCAAGCCCGGCGACGTCTTCCAGATCAGCGTGCGCGAGCCGTTGCGTGACGCCTCGGGCGCGATCGTGCTGGCGGACGGCGTGACCGGCGGGGGCGAGGTGATCCATGCGGCCAAGGCGGGCTTCGGCGGGCGGGCCGGGGAGCTGATCGTCACCGCACGCTATTTGCAATGCGGCGCGGCACGAATTCCGCTCGGCCACTTCCGCTTTGCGGCAACCGGGACCGACAACAGCCAGGCAGCCGCCGGCGTCAACGTGGCTGCGGCGGGCGCGTCGGTGCTGGCGCCGCTGGCGGGGATCGGGGCACTGGCTGTCTTCGCCATCCAGGGCGGGCAGGTGAACGTGCCAGCCGGCACGCCTGCGCTGGCGCGGGTCAACGCCGATGTGGCGCTCGACGCGGCGGCGCTCGCCGCGTGCCAGGGGCCGAACAGTTCAACCAAGGGAGTGCGTGAATGACCAGAAGGTATCTATCGATTGCCGCCCTCGTGGCCGCGGGGGTCCTCGCCGGCGCCGCGCCGGCGCAAGATGCACCTGCGCCGATCAAGACGAAGTCGGGCGAAGTCGCCGCGCCTGCCGCTGGCAAGGGGCAGGTGGTGTTCTTTCGTCCCGGATCGCTGATGGGGGCGGCGCTCGGCTGCACCGTGCACGAGGGCGAGGCGCAGGTCGCGCGGCTCGGGTCGGGCAAATATTACGTGATCGCCGCGGAGCCGGGCAAGCACGAGTATTCCACCAAGGGCGAAGCGACCGACCGGCTCAACCTGGAGGTCGAGCCGGGCGAGACTTATTTCGTCAAGTGCAACATCGGCATGGGGGTCATGTCAGGCCGCGCCAACCTCTCGCCCTCGGATCGCGACGCCTTCGCCAAGAAGGCCAAGGGCATGGCGCTGTGGAAAGGGCCGAGCGCGGACAAGGCGACGGACGACAAGAAGAGCTGAGCGCCACCGCTCATGAAGAAGCCGCCGTCCGAACGATCCGGACGGCGGCTCTTTTTGCGTTCGGCAATGCCTAGCGCGCCTTACGCGCCCGCCACCTCGGCCGTGTCGACCTTGATGCCCGCACCCATGGTGCTTGAGATAGCCACCTTGCGGACGTACTTGCCCTTGGCGCCGCTCGGCTTGGCCTTGACCACCGCATCGACCAGTGCGTCGAAGTTCGCGCGGAGGTCCTCGGGGGGGAAGCTTGCCTTGCCGATGCCCGAGTGGATGATGCCGGCCTTCTCGACGCGGTATTCGACCTGGCCGCCCTTGGCGTCCTTGACCGCCTGCGCGACGTTCATCGTCACCGTGCCGAGCTTCGGGTTCGGCATCAGCCCCTTCGGCCCGAGCACCTTACCGAGACGGCCGACGATGCCCATCATGTCGGGGGTCGCGATGCAGCGGTCGAAGTCGATCGTGCCGCCCTGGATGGATTCCATCAGGTCCTCGGCACCGACGACGTCGGCACCCGCGGCGCGGGCCTCGTCCGCCTTGGGGCCGCGAGCGAAGACGCCGACGCGGACGGTCTTGCCGGTGCCCTTGGGCAGGTTGACGACGCCGCGGACCATCTGGTCGGCGTGGCGCGGATCGACGCCGAGGTTCAGCGCGACCTCGATCGTCTCGTCGAACTTGGACGTGGCGCCGGAGCGGGCGAGCGCGATCGCCTCGTCGATGCCGTGGAGCTTCTCGGGGCTGATCGTCCAGCCCTTCTGCTTCTTGGTAAGCCTGGCCATCTTAACCCTCCACGACCTGCAGGCCCATGGCCCGCGCGCTGCCTTCGATGATCTTGATCGCCGCATCGATGTCGTTGGCGTTGAGGTCCTTCATCTTGGCCTCGGCCACGCCCTGCAGCTGCGAGCGGGTGATCTTGCCCGCGCTGGCCTTGCCCGGCTCCTTGGAGCCCGACTTCAGGTTCAGCGCCTTCTTGAGCAGGAAGGTGGCGGGGGGCTGCTTGGTCTCGAACGAGAAGGAGCGATCGGCATAGACCGTGATCCTGGTGGGCAGCGGCGTGCCCTTCTCCTGATCGGCGGTCTGGGCGTTGAACGCCTTGCAGAACTCCATGATGTTGACGCCGCGCTGACCGAGCGCGGGGCCGATTGGCGGCGCGGGCTTGGCGTCGCCTGCAGGGACCTGCAGGTTGATATAGCCGGTGATCTTCTTTGCCATTGGTTCCTCTTAGCGGTGCATGCGCCACGGACGTGGTCCGGAGCTCCCACGGTCAAGTCTTTCCAGCGATGTGCGTGGAAGCGAGCGCGCTTAGCGGGAATCCAACAGCGTTGCAATGTTGGAGATTGTTTGCTTCACGCTGGTCGATGCCACACCCGCTGACCCGCGCCAAGGCGCTCCAGAACGACGCCTTCCTCCGCCGGCTTGAGGCGACGGGCAACGTCCGGCTTGCCGCGGAGCAGGCGGAGGTGTTCTATCGGACGATGCAGCGGCGGCGCGAGGCGCACATGGTCTTCGCGCAGCAATGGGACGCGGCGCTGGCGGCGGCGCAGGCGCGATTGGGGGCGCCCGCGGCTGCCCCTCCACCGCTGGCCCAAGTGGGCCAACGGTCCCCCTCCCCGAGCAAGCTCGGGGAGGACAAATCAGGAGGCCGCACACGCGGCGGCGAAATCCTTACGGTGCGGCGGAAGGATGGGCGGTTGCAGGTGCGCCGCGCGCATCCGGGGCGGCTGACGAAGCAGGCTGAGCAGCGCTTCCTGCTGGCGCTGTCGGCGACCTGCAACGTGCGGCTGGCGGCAGCTGCCGCGGGAAGCCAGACGACACATTTCTACCGCCGGAAGCGGCAGAACAAGGGGTTCGCGCGCGAGTGGGTGCTGGCGCTCGAGGAGGGCTATGCGCGGCTTGAAGTGGCGTGCATGGCGGCGGCACTGCCAGACGCGCGCGAGCACGACGACTGGGCACACAACGAGCGGCCCGCGGTGCCCCCGATGACGCCGAACCAGGCGCTGCAGCTGCTGTACCTCCACCAGAAGGAAGCGCGGCTGCAGGCGGAGCCGCCGCACATCAAGCGCCGCCGCGGGGAATCGGTGGAGGCGCACCGATACCGGCTGGCCGCGATTCACGAGGCGATGCAGCAACGCGCCCACGACCAGTTCGCGGTCGCCGATGCGGCACGCGCCGGGCGGGGCGAGGAGACGCACTTCGCGTGGTACCCGCCGATCTCGCTGCCCGACCTGGCGCAGGTGACGGGGTGGAGCCGGCAGGGCGAGGACGACCCGCACGACCCCGACGGACGCGCCGGTACCGTCCGGCGTGCCCGACGA
>CAXTNG010000218.1:0-6040 GCA_964245475.1 uncultured Sphingomonas sp.
GCCGTGCGGCTCTCGCTCGACTGGCGGCAGCGCGTCGCCGGCAACGCCCGACCCGGCTCGGGGCCGGCGCTGTCGATCGGCACCGATTTCTAACGGCTTTCGCCGCGGCGGCTTATAGCCCCTCGCGCCCGAGCGGCTATAAGCCGCGCATCGTGGCGATCTACCTTCCCATCGCGAACCTTTCGGTCAACGCGATCGTCATCGTCCTGCTCGGCGCCGGGGTCGGGCTGCTGTCGGGCATGTTCGGGGTCGGCGGCGGGTTCCTGACGACGCCGCTGCTGATCGTCTACGGCATTCCGCCGACCGTTGCTGCCGCCTCCTCGGCGAGCCAGGTGACCGGCGCCAGCGTCTCGGGCGTGTTCGCGCACTGGCGGCGCGGCGGGGTAGACGCCAAGATGGGCGGCGTGCTGGTCGCGGGCGGGGTGATCGGCAGCTTCGCGGGCGCGGGCGTGTTCCGCTGGCTGCAGAGCCTCGGCCAGATCGATACGGTGATCGCGGTCGTCTATGTGCTGATGCTCGGCGGCATCGGCGTGACGATGGCACGCGAGTCGCTCGGCACCATTCACGCGACGCGACGTGGCCTCGCGCCCCGGGCGGCCAAGCGGCGGCATCATCCGCTGATCGCCGCGCTGCCGTTCCGGACACGCTTCTATGCCTCGGGGCTGTATATCTCGCCGCTGGCGCCGCTGCTGCTCGGCTTCGGGGTCGGCATCCTCACCATCCTGCTCGGGATCGGCGGCGGGTTCATCCTGGTGCCGGCGATGATCTACCTGCTCGGCATGCCCGCGCGCGCGGTGGTGGGGACGTCGCTGTTCCAGACGCTGTTTGTCACCGCAGCGGCGACGATGGTGCATGCCACGACGACAAAGGCGGTCGACATCGTGCTTGCCGCGCTGCTGCTCGTCGGGTCGGTGACGGGTGCGCAGTTCGGCGCCAGGCTTGCGGGGCGGTTCCGGCCGGAGCATCTGCGGCTGGCGTTGGCCGCGATGGTGCTGCTCGTCGGGCTACGCATCCTGCTCGGGCTGGTGTGGCGGCCGGAGGAGATTTTCTCGGTCGAGCTGTCGTGAAGAAAGGGTTTGCGCTCGCCACGCTCCTGCTCACCGCGCAGTCCAAGCCTACCCTCGTGCCCGACGTTTCGCAGCGCGACATCGAGATCGCATACAGCTTCACCGGCGCGGACCTGCTGCTGTTCGGCGCGATCCTCTACCCCGGCGGACGGCCGCCCCAGCGAGACCGCCCGACCGACGTAGTCGTCGTCGTCAAGGGGCCGACCCAATCGATCCTGGTGCGCGAGAAGGAGAAGGTCGCGGGCATCTGGGTCAACGCCGCGCGGCTCCGCTACCGCTCGGCGCCCTCCTTCTACGCGATCGCCTCGTCGCGGCCGATCGGCGGCCTTGTCGACGAACGGACGCGGGCGATCTACGAGCTCGGGCTCGACAGCCTCCAGCTCTCGCCCGCGTCGAGCGCGCCCGCGGGCGAGCAGGACCGGTTCAGCCGCGGGCTGGTCGACCTCAAGCGGCGCGCCGGCCTCTATTATGAGGCGCCGGGCGCGGTGGAGATCGCCGACGGCGTCCTTTACCGCGCCCGCGTGACCATTCCGGCGCGCGTGCCGGTGGGCAGGTTCACCGCGGAGACCTTCCTGATCCGCGACGGCCGCGTGCTCGCGGCGGCGGTGCGCGACATCGCGATCCGCAAGTCCGGCTTCGAGCGCTTCGTCGCGCGCGCCGCCGACCGCGCCTCGATCCTCTACGGGCTGGTCGCGGTGGCGCTGTCGGTCGGGCTCGGCTGGCTGGCGGGCTGGATCGCCGGGCGGCGGTAGACGCGATCTTTACCCTTCGCGGCCTAGGGTGCCTGCGTCAGCGCCTGGGGACCCTTCATGACCGAAATGCCGCGATTGCAGGTCTCCGATCGTGCCCAGGCGCCCGACGGCCACGCCGACGACGCGATCGGCTTCGTCCTCGCGGTCGCCGGATCCAGCAGCCGGGTGGTGTTCGACCGTGCGCTGCTGGACATCACGGCACGGAGTGAGGACGCGGTCACCGCCACCGCAGGCCAGGTCGGCAGCCAGATCAAGATGCGGGTCGGCTCGAGCTGGCTGGTCGCCAACGTCCGCAGCCTGCACCTCGACGGCGCCGCGGGCGACCGCATCGCCGCCGAGATCGACTTCCTCGGCGAGGGCGACGAGGAGCGGCTGACCGCCAAGCTCTACAACTTCCGCCGCGGCGTTACCCGCTACCCGCTGCCGGGGTGCGACGTCTATCCGGTGACCACCTCGGACCTCCGCCAGGTCTATACCGCCGACGGGCGCGCCAGCATCGGCATCGGCACGGTCTACCCCACGAGGGACGTCCGCGCGTCGCTGTACATGGACGCGATGCTCGGCAAGCATTTCGCGCTGGTCGGATCGACCGGCACCGGCAAGTCAACCAGCGCCGCGCTGATCCTGCACCGCATCTGCGAAATGGCGCCGCAGGGCCATGTTCTGATGATCGACCCGCACGGCGAATATGCCGCGGCGTTCAAGGGCAACGGCGCGCTGTTCGACGTGTCCAACTTGCAATTGCCCTATTGGCTGATGAACTTCGAGGAGCATTGCGAGGTGTTCCTGACCACCAGCGGCTCCGAGCGGCAGGTGGATGCGGATATCCTCGCCAAATGCCTGCTCGCCGCGCGCTCCAAGGGGCGGATCGGGCAGGAGATCCACAAGCTGACCGTCGATGCGCCGGTGCCCTATCTGCTCAGCGACCTGACGACGATGCTCACCAACGAGATGGGCAAGCTCGACCGCGCCGGCGACACCGCGCCGTACCTGCGCCTCAAGTCCAAGGTCGAGGAGATCAAGCAGGACCCGCGCTACGGCTTCATGTTCTCCGGCATGCTGGTCGCGGACACGATGGCGGCGTTCATCGAGCGCATCTTCCGCATGCCGGGCGACGGGCGGCCGATCTCGATCGTCGACGTGTCGGGCGTGCCGTCGGACATCACCTCGGTGGTGGTCGCGGTGCTGGCGCGGATGACGTTCGACTATGCGATCTGGTCGCGCAACGAGCCGCAGCGGCCGGTGCTGCTCGTCTGCGAGGAGGCGCACCGCTACATCCCGAGCGACAAGGACGCATCGACCTCGGTCGGGCGGATCCTGGGGCGGATCGCCAAGGAAGGCCGCAAGTACGGCGTCGCCTTGGGACTGATCACGCAGCGACCGTCGGACCTTGCCGAGGGCGTGCTGTCGCAATGCGGCACGATCATCGCCATGCGGCTCAACAACGACCGCGACCAGGCCTTCGTCCGCGCGGCGATGCCCGAGGGCGCACGCGGGTTCCTCGATTCGATCCCGGCCTTGCGCAACCGCGAGGCGATCATGTGCGGCGAGGGCGTGGCGATCCCGATCCGCGTCGCGTTCGACGCGCTGGAGGAGGAGAAAAGGCCCGCCTCGGGCGACCCGCTGTTCTCCGAACTGTGGTGCGAGACCGGCGGCGAGGAGCAGATCATCCAGCGCACCATCGCCCGGTGGCGCGCGCAAGGGCGTTAGGCCAAGCCGCGCTCGCCCTAACCCGTGGCTAGGCCCCGGCGCGAAGCGCCAGCAGCCCTGCCAGTTTGGCCTTGAAGCCGTGCAACGCGGCGCCGGAGAGTTGCTCGACCTGATCGAAGGAGATGCGGCGCGGGTTGACGCTCGCTCCGTTCCGCCAGACCTCCCAGTGGAGGTGCGGGCCGGTCGAGAGGCCGGTGGAGCCGACATAGCCGATCACCTGCCCGGTGCGGACGCGCGTGCCGGGGCGCACCGCGATCCGGCTCATGTGGCCGTACCCGGTGGCGAGCCCGCCGGCATGGGCCAGCTTGACGAAATTGCCGTAGCCGCCGCTGCGCCCCGCCTGCGCCACGACGCCGTCCATCGCCGCATAGATCGGCGAACCGTAAGGGGCGCCGATGTCCATGCCCTTGTGCATCTTTAGGAAGCCGAGCAGCGGGTGCATGCGCATGCCGAACGACGAGGTGACGCGGCCGGCGACGGGCAGGCACATGGTGCCGCGGCGCTCGGTCTGGCCGTCGGCATCGAACCATTCCTTCGCATCGCCCCATTGGGCGAGACGTACACGCTTGTGCGCCTGATCGAGCCCGGCGAAGAGCAGCCCGCCGGTGCGCGTTTCGCCGGTCGCGGCGCGCTCGCGCGCGATCACCATGTCGAACGTGTCCGCGGCGTCGACGTCGCGGCCGATCGACAGGCGGGTGGCGAGCGCCTTGATATAGCTTTCGACGACCTTGGCGGGGACCCCGGCGGCGCGTGCGGAACGGTACAGGCTGCGTCCGACGAGCCCTTGAATGCGCCAAGGGGTGGAGTCAATCGCAATCGGCTTCCTCGTCATCACCAGCCCGTCGCCGGCGCGGGTGAGCGTGACCGCCATGTCGAAGCGGGCGCGGAGCGACAGCGCTTCCAGCGGCCGCGCCACGGTGCGGTTCGGGCGTCGGCCGAGGGTGAGCTTGATCTGCGTGCCCTCGGCGATGGCGGACAGGCGGGTGACGCCGGAAACGAGCCCGGCGGCCTGCCGCGCGTCGCCGCGGCCCACGCCGGCGCGGACCAGCGCGCGGTCGAACGCATCGCCCTCGCCGAGCGTCGCGGAGAGCTCGATCACCGGGCGCTCGGGCGCTTCGGCGAGCGGCGCGACGAGGTCGTTGGCGGCCATGCGGTGGCCGGTATCGGCGCCCCATGCGAGCGGCGCGATGCCCTGCGCGCGGGTCTGGTCCCAGCTCTGCGCGTCCTCGGGCGCCGGCGTCGCGCCGGGGATCGTCTGCCAGCCGGGCGCGAGGCCCGCGGGCGAAAGCGCGAGCGTGGCGGCGCACAACGTCAGGCAGGTCGCGGCACCGCGCCACCAATCGCGGCTGCCGATCTGCGCGCCGAGATCGGGCACCCAGTCGATTGCGTGGAGACGATCGGCGATGCCTGGACGCAGCGGCGCGAACGACACGGGCGCGCGAAGTGTCCGGGCGCCGCCACCGGCCATCTCCAGGCTTTGATCCGTCTGCAGGAACACGGGCGGCGCGAATCCGACTATACGAACGTCGCCGACCCCCCGGCGCGGGTGCAATCGTTGTGAAAACGAAGTCTTAAAGTCAAATTAACCGTGATCGCGCGGGCGCTTACACGCGGCGAGCCGTGGTGTGGTCGCGGTGGATGGTTCACGCGAAGGCGCGAAGGCGAAGGTGTCGTTCCCGGCCGCGCCAGCGGCCCTTCAATCTCCGCTGGTGATGATGGATGCGCGCTGCCGCGCGCGAGCCCTCTCTGCGCCTCCTCTGAACCGACCTCCTCCGCGCCTTCGCGCCTTCGCGTGAACAATCTCCCCCGCCAACCCCCGCGAAACGCAGGCTATTGCGCGAACCGGTGCGACCGCCGATGTTGCGGCCCATGACGTCGCGTAGTGGCGTAACCGCCGTCCTGGGGCCGACCAACACCGGCAAGACGCATCTCGCGGTGGAGCGGATGTGCGGGCATGCCAGCGGCACGATCGGCTTCCCGCTGCGGCTGCTCGCGCGCGAGATCTACGACCGGGTGGTGGCGATCAAGGGCGCCGCCTCGGTTGCGCTGGTCACCGGCGAGGAGAAGATCGTACCGCCCGAGGCACGCTATTTTCTCTGCACCGCGGAAAGCATGCCGGCCAAGGAGACGTCGTTCGTGGCGCTCGACGAGGCGCAGCTCGGCACCGATCCCGAGCGCGGGCATGTCTTTACCGACCGGCTGCTGCGCGCCCGCGGACGGACCGAGACGATGATCCTCGGCTCGGCGGCGCTGAAGCCGATGGTTCGCGCGCTGGTGCCCGACGCCGAGATCGTCGAGCGGCCGCGCTTCTCGACGCTGACCTATGCCGGCGCCAAGAAGATCAGCCGCCTGCCCAAGCGATCCGCGATCGTCGCGTTCAGCGCCGAGGAGGTGTACGCCGTCGCCGAGATGCTGCGGCGGCTGCGCGGCGGGGCGGCGGTGGTGATGGGCGCGCTTTCGCCGCGCACCCGCAACGCGCAAGTGGCGATGTTCCAGGCGGGCGAGGTCGAC
>CAXTNG010000219.1:0-6026 GCA_964245475.1 uncultured Sphingomonas sp.
GATCGCGACGTCGCGCGTGCCCGCCCGGCTGCCCGCCGGCGTGATCACTGTCGTCGGCAGCGGCCGCGTGGTCACAATGCGAGCAGGTCCTCGCGGGTGTTGACGTTGACGATGGGCTCGCCGGCCGCGATCGGCAGCGCCCCGATCGAACGCGCCCAGCGCGCAACCGAATGGTCGGGCGCGACCTCCAGATAGGCCATCAGCTGCGCCCCCAGCGCCGCCGGCCAGTGGCCCAGGACCGGCGCTTCGACACAGAAAGCGGGCGCGCGGCGGAGCAGGCGTTCGAGCAGGTCCTCGGGCAGCCGCGGCATGTCGCAGGCGATGGTCAGCACGCAGGCGAAGCCGTGGCCCGCCGCATGGTCGAGCGCGCCTGCGATGCCGCCGAGCGGGCCGAGGCCGGGGCGGGGGATGTCGGCGATGCCGTCCGGCCCAACGATAACGATCGCGTCGACATGGGGTCCGATCAGAGCCGCGGCGTGATCGGCCAATGCACGGCCCTGCCAGTCCGCGACGGCCTTGTCCGAGCCGAAGCGCGACGAGCGCCCGCCAGCCAGGACTGCGCCGAGGAGCCTTCGTGTCGGATTCCGCATCACGCAGCCTTGCGGATGCGCACCGGCACGGACTTGCCCGCGGGCACATGGCTGTCGAGCGCGTGGTGCTCGACCGAAATCAGCCCGTTGAGCTCCGGATAATAGCCGCCGATGCATCCGGCAGGGATGTTGTATTCCACCACCAGCAACCCCTCGACCACGCGCTCGACCTGATCCTCCGCATCGCTCTCCAGCGCGATCGTGTCGCCGTCCTTGAGCCCCTCGGCGGCGATGTCCTCGCCGTTCATCATCGCCACCATGCGGGTGCCCTTGATGCCGCGGAAGCGGTCGTCATAGCCGTAGACGGTGGTGTTGAACTGATCGTTGGAGCGCAACGTGACCAGCCGGTAGCGCCCCTCTTCGTCCGCAAAGCCCGCGGCGTTGAGTGCGCGCGGCACGTTGAATTCGGCCTTGCCGCTCTTGGTCTCCCACTTGCGGTGCGACGCCGGGTTGCCCTTCCAGAAGCCGCCGGGCGTGAACAGCCGTTCGTTGAAGTTGCCGAACTTGTCGGGATAGGTGTTTTCGATTGCGGTGCGGACCTTGCCGTAATCGCCGACCCATTCGTCCCACGGCACGTTGGAATTGGGCTCCAGCACCGCGTTGGCGATGCCGGCGACGATCGCGGGCTCGGAGAGGAGCGTGCCGGCGGCGGGCGTGGCCTTACCGACCGAGCCGTAGATGTGGCTGAAGCTGTCCTCCATCGACACCGCCTGGCGCCCGCTCGCCTGCATGTCCTGCTCCATCCGGCCGAGGCAGGGGAGCAGCCACGTCTCCTCGCTCGGCGTCAGGTGCGACTTGTTGAGCTTGGTGGCGATGTGGACGGCGATCGGCAGCTTCGCCCAGCCCTCCTTCATCTTGCCGTGCTCGGGCACCGCGCGCAGGAAGTTGCCGCCGAGCTGGACGAAGCCCTGGCACGTTCCGGCGATGATCTCGCGGCAGCTCTCGACCGTGTCCCAGCCCTTCTCGGTAGGCGGTTCGAACTCGAACAGCGCCTTCAGCCGGTCGACGGGAACGAGCTCGGTCTTCTCGGTGATGCCGACGGTGCGCTGCCCCTGGACGTTGGAATGGCCGCGCACCGGCCCCGGCCCGGCACCGTCGCGCCCGATGTTGCCACGGAGCAGGAGCAGATTGACAATCATATAGAGGCTATCGACGCCATAGCGGTGCTGGGTGATGCCCATGCCGTAGACGGCGATCACGCGCTTCGCCTTCATGTAGACGCGGGCGGCGTCCTCGATCGCCTCGCGAGTCAGCCCGCTTTCGAGCGTGATGTCGTCCCAGTCGGCGGCCCGCGCAAAGGCAGCGAATTCGTCGAAGCGAGTGCAATGCTGCTCGATGAAATGATGATCGAGGACGCGCTCGCCGCCGCTGGCCTGTGCTCGGTCGTCCGCCTCGATGACGAGCTTGCAGATGCCGAGGATCGCGGCGATATCCCCGCCGGCGCGGACCTGATGGTATTGGCTGGAGATTTGCGTCGACTTGCCGGTCGCCATCTCGATCGGGTTCTGCGGATCGGTGAACCGTTCCCAGCCGCGCTCGCGCAGCGGGTTGAAGGTGACGATGTCGACGCCGCGCTTGGCGCAGGCGCGCAAGGTGTGGAGCATGCGCGGCGAGTTGGTGGCGACGTTCTGCCCCCAGCAGAAGATCGCGTCGCAGGTATCGTAATCCTCGAGCTGGATCGTCGCGACGGGCGATCCGATCGCATTCTTCAAGCCGACCGACGTCGTCTCGTGGCACATGTTTGAGCTGTCGGGCAGGTTCTGCTGGCCCCACATCCGTGCGAACAGCGCCCACATGAACGAGGTTTCCAGGCTTGCGCGGCCGGAGGCGTAGAGGACGACCTTCTTCGGATCGAGCGACTTCAGCTTGGCGCCGATCCTGGCGAACGCCTCGTTCCAGCTGGTCGCGACGTAGCGATCGGTCGCACGATCGTAGCGCATCGGGTGGGTGAGGCGCCCGGCCTGCTCCAGGTCGTGATCCCGCCAGCCGTCGAGCTCGGCAACCGTGTGCTGCTGGAAGAACTCCGGCGTGACGCGCTCGCGGGTGAGCTCCCATGCGGTTGCCTTGGCGCCGTTCTCGCAGAACTCGGCGGCATGCGGCTTGGCGGGCTTGCCCCAGGCGCAGCTGACGCACATCACGCCCTCGGGCTTGTTCTGCCGCCGCAGCGCGTCGAGCAGGTCGGGGCTGATGCCCTCCTTGGGCAGGATCGTCGCGAGGCTCTTCATCGAGCCCCAGCCGCCGGCGGGGGCCGTGTATTCCTTGATCGTGATCGTCTCGTCGCTCATGCGTCTCCCAACGACGGCGTCGGCGAATGGATGCGCGTGGACCGCGGATCTTCGCGATCTTTGCGCACACGCTCCACCGCGTCGAGGACGACCTGCGCCAGAGCGTTGCCTGCGCCGGCGAAGCTGTGCGAGGCGGTGTCGAGGCGGACCATCGTCACGCCCGGCGGCGGGCGCACGGCAGCGGCGAAAACCTGTGCGGTACGGTCGCGGGCGGCGAGGACGATCGTGGCAGGGCGGCTGGCGAGGGCTGTGGCCATGCGGGAGGCGAGGGGTTGTTGAGAAGACTTAGGAAGCACCGCAGATAAATTACTGAGATTACCAAGGCCTCTGCGAAGTATTCCTAACCACGCGCGAGGATCGCGCAGGCGGCGGGCGTAGTGGGCGCGGAGTGCGGCCGGGGGAAGCGCGGCATCCTCGTTGCCGAGCCAGGGGTTGGCGAGGAGCAGGGCGTCGCACGCGCTATCGAGGAGCGCGAGCGCGGTGGCGGCGTCGCAATTGCCGAAGCCGACCACCTGCTCCACCTGCGGCTGTTCGCAGCGGAAGGCGGCCAGCGCGGCGGCAATGTCGGGAGCCGAGCAGTCCCAGCCGCGGTTCTCGCCCTCGGAATCGCCGATGCCGCGCCGATCGAAGCGGAACACGGGGACGCTGTGCGCTGCGAGCCGCTCCGCGAGCAGCGCCATGCCGCGGTGTGCGCCCACACGGACCTCGTTGCCTCCCGCAACGACCAACACGCCGGTCGCCCCCCCGGCCTCGTCGATCGTGCCCAGCAGCCGATCTCCTTCACAATCAAAGGAAACTATGCGGCGCAAGTTGCCAGCCAGTCTGCAATATCGTCAGCGAGAAGCGCTGCCAACGCCGGGTCGTTGCCGGGCTCGGCACGGCGCCAGAGCGCGACGCCCTCGACATGACGGTCGGCGGGGCGGGGGTCGGTCGCGAGCCGCACCACGCGTGCACCGTTTGCGAGCATCGCTCCTTCGACGGAGCGGAGGAAGGCGGGATCGGCAGCCGTTCCGCCCGCCAGTCGCACGCGCTCGACGTCCCGGCACAGGCTGGTGCCGTCGACGGGCGCCAGATGCCAGCGGCTGCGATACGGTGCCGTCGCGTCGAGCAGCGCGCCGCTGCGCAGGCCGAGCGCGACGGTGACGCGACCGACCGAGGCCATGGCGGCGGTCATCGCTTCCTGCAACGAGGGGAGGTCGGGCAGGCTCGCCAGGCTCTCGCCGTGTCCGGGCATGTCCGGCAGCGCACCGGCGATCCCCCGAGCGGCCAGCGCGCGCAGCAGCGTCACCACGAACGCGCGCGTGCGGTTCCATTCCTCCAGCAGCGGGATCGCGGCGACCACGACCGGACCGTCTGCGGGGCCGAAGCGGAGCATCGCTTCGCGGCCGCCGGCCCAGTCGTAATGGCCGATCACACCAAAGCCTTGCTCGCCGCGAACGTGACCAACGCGCCGAACGTCTCCAGCATGGCGCCGTCGACCTCGTCGTCCTCGATGAGGATGCCCAGCCGGTCCTCCAGCTCGGTCAGCACGCCCGCGACCGCCATCGAATCGAGCTCGGGCAGCGCGCCGAACAGCGGCGTCTCGTCGCGGAATTCCGCCGCGCGCTCGGGCGAGAGGCCGAGCACGTCGGCCAGCGTCGCACGCACGGTCGCTTCGACCTCGAATGTGCCTTCCAGGATCACGCGCGCCCCTCTTCGCGGTGGATGACGGCCCCAATTAGAGCGCGGGGGTGCATTCGGCAACGCTTGCGCGCTAAGCGGGGCACGATGACGCCGCGCCCGTGCCCGATCGACCATGTGCTGAAAGGGGATGGCGTCGCGCTGATCGATCGCGCAGGCGCGATGACCTTTGCCGAAGTCGAGGCGGCGGTGGCACGGCTGGCCGGATGGCTGGCGGCACTGGGGTTGACGCCGGGTGCGCGGGTGGCGAGTTGGCTGCCCAAGACGCGCGAGGCGTGCCTGCTGCCGCTTGCTGCC
Organism: uncultured Sphingomonas sp.; assembly: GCA_964245475.1. Taxonomy (GTDB): domain Bacteria; phylum Pseudomonadota; class Alphaproteobacteria; order Sphingomonadales; family Sphingomonadaceae; genus Sphingomonas. The sequence continues at coordinate 4,853 of CAXTNG010000219.1, forward strand.
CCGCGCGCCGGGCTGGTGCATGTGCCGGTCAATCCCGCGCTGCGCAGAGCGCAGGTGGCACATATCCTCGCCGACAGCGGCGCGAGCCTGCTACTGACGCAGGAAGCGCGATCGGCGACGCTGGAGGCGGGGGATGTGCCCGAGGGCTGCCGGGTGGTCACCGCAGCCGGGGAGGGCGCACCGGTGGAGCGGTCCAACGCCGATTCGGATGCGCTCGCTGCGATCCTCTATACCTCGGGGTCGACGGGGCTGGCGAAGGGGGTGATGCTGAGCCACGCGAACCTGTGGCTCGGCGCGGTGTCGGTGGCGTCGTACCTCAGGCTGACGCCCGACGACCGGGTGCTCGGCGTACTGCCGCTGGCGTTCGATTACGGGCAAAGCCAGCTGTTCTCGACCTGGTATGCGGGCGCGGCGGTGGCGCCGCTCGATTATCTCACGCCACGCGATGTGGTGAAGGCGGTCGAGCGGGTCGGCGCGACGACGCTGGCGGGGGTGCCGCCGTTGTGGGTGCAACTGCTGGAGGCGGAGTGGCCGGCGGAAACGGCGGCGCGCCTCAAGCGGCTGACCAATTCCGGCGGCGCGCTGACGCCGCGGCTGGTGCGGGGGCTGCGCGAGCGATTTCCGCAGGCCGACCTGTACCCGATGTACGGGCTGACCGAGGCGTTCCGCTCGACCTATCTCGATCCGTCGCTGGTCGATGCGAACCCGGACGCGATCGGGCGGCCGATCCCCTTTGCCGAGGTGATGGCGGTGCGTCCCGACGGCTCGCGCGCGGCGGCGGGCGAACCGGGGGAAATGGTGCATGCCGGGCCGCTGGTGGCGCAGGGCTATTGGCGCGACCCGGAGCGGACGGCACAGCGGTTTCGGCCCGCGCCGGCGTGGGCCGAGCATCAGGGCATGGCGGTGTGGTCGGGCGACACGGTGGTCGAGGGCGCGGACGGGCTGTTCCGCTTCGTCGGACGCGACGACGAGATGATGAAGGTCTCCGGCAACCGCGTCAGCCCCGGCGAGGTCGAGGAGGCGATCGCGGCAGGCGGCGAGGTTCTGGAGGCGCTGGCGGTCGGGGTGCCCGACGAGCGGCTCGGCCAGGCGATCGTCGCGGTGGTCGCGGCTGATCCTGCCCGGGAGGAGGCCCTGCGCGCGCGGCTGCGCGCGGCGCTGCGGTCGTTCATGC
>CAXTNG010000220.1:0-6019 GCA_964245475.1 uncultured Sphingomonas sp.
GGGTGGGGGGGGGGGGGGGGCACCGCCGAGCATCAGCGCTGCCGCCAGCATGACCGTCGTCCTCATCGTCCCCTCCTGCTTGCCCGCGACAGACTGCGCCTCGGCAGGTCAGGTGGCAAGAGCGCGCGGGCGGGCGTAGACGGCGTAGATCAGCAGGCCGCGCGCGTTCCAGATGCAGAAGTAGAGCTCGGTGCGGAGCGGTAGGCTCCAGAACAGATACAGGCAGCCGAGGATGCCGGCCGGCGCAATGATCATAGCTGCGGGGGTGCGGAAGGTCCGCGGGGCGTCGGGCGCACGGCGGCGCATCACCAGCACGCAGGTGCAGACCGCGACGAAGGCGGCGAGCGTGCCGGCGTTGGCGAGCGCGGCGATCTCCCCCAGCGGCAGCAGCCCGGCGAGGACGGCTACGATCGCGGCGGTGACCAGCGTGATCCGCACCGGGGCGCCGCGGCGCGAGACGGTGGCGAGGCCCTGCGGCAGCAGCCCGTCGCGCGCCATGGTGAAGAAGATGCGGCTCTGCCCGAACAGGAAGGCGAGCAGCACCGTTGGCAGCGCGATCACCGCCGAGGCGGCCAGGAACACCGCAACCCGCGGATGCCCCAGCTCTCGCAGGATCAGTGCCAGCGGCTCGGGCGAGCCAGCGAAACGGCTGAAGCTGATTGCGCCCACCGCGGTTACCGCGACCAGCACGTAGATCGCGACGCAGGCGACCATCGACCCGACGATACCGATCGCGAGGTCTCGGCCCGGGTCCTTCGTCTCCTCCGCCGCGGTCGAGATCGCGTCGAAGCCGTAGAAGGCGAAGAAGATGATCGCCGCCGCCGCCATCACCCCGCGCTCCACCCCGTCGGCGGCGGGCGCCTTGGGGAAGCCATAGGGCATGAACGGGTGGAGGTTGGCGCCGTCGAACACGGGCAACGCAACCGCGACGAAGACGGCGAGCGCGACGATCTTGACGACAACGAGCACGGCGTTGACCGTCGCGCTCTCCTTCGTCCCCGCGCAGAGAATCGCAGCGACGACCGCGATGATCGCGACCGCGGGCAGGTTGACGATACCGCCGAGCTCCGGGCTCTTCGCCAGCGCGTCGGGGAAGGCGACCGCCGCCTTGAGCAACGGCGCGGCATAGCCGGACCAGCCCACCGCCACCGTTGAGACGACCAGCGAATATTCGAGGATCAGGCTCCAGCCGATCACCCAGGCGACAAGCTCGCCGATGACGACATAGCTGTAGGTATAGGCGCTGCCCGAAGCGGGGATCATCGTCGCCATCTCGGCATAGCAGAGCGCGGCGCAGGCGCAGATCGCGCCCGCGATGACGAAGGACAGGATCACCGACGGCCCGGCCAGCCCTGCGCCGACGCCGATCAGCGTCAGGATGCCGGTGCCGACGATCGCGCCGACGCCCATGGCGACGAGGTGCGGCCAGGAGAGGGTGCGGGCGAGCGCGGTGGCGTGCGGCTGTTCGGTGACGATCTTCTTGCGCAGCAGGCTGGCCATGCTCAGACCGTGAAGCTCTCGCCGCAGCCGCAGGCGCCCTTGGCATTGGGGTTATGGAAGACGAAGCCGGCGGTGAAATCGTCCTCGACCCAGTCCATCGTCGAGCCGATCAGGTAGAGGATCGAGCCGCCGTCGACGAACAGCGTGCCGCCCGGCGTGTCAATCCGCTCGTCGAAGGGCTTCGCCTCGGTGACGTAGTCGACCGAATAGGCGAGGCCCGAACAGCCGCGGCGCGGGGTGGACAGCTTGACCCCGATCGCATCCGCGGGCGCACGCGCCATCAGGTCGGCAATGCGCGCGTGGGCCGAAGGTGTCAGGTTGAGCGCGGCGGGGCGGGCGCGAAGCGTCGTGGCCATCACAGCATCCCCAGTTCCAGCTTGGCCTCGTCCGACATCTTCTGCGGGTCCCAGGGCGGATCCCAGACGAGGTTGACGTCGGCGGTGGCGATGCCGGGGACGGCGGAGACGCGCAGCTCGACCTCCGCGGGCATCGTTTCGGCGACCGGGCAGTGCGGCGTGGTCAGCGTCATCGTCACCGCGGCGTGGCCCTCACCGGTGACTTCGACGCCGTAGATCAGGCCGAGGTCGTAGATGTTGACCGGGATCTCGGGGTCGAAGATGTCCTTGAGCGCCTCGATCACGCCCTCGTACAGCGCGCCGCCGGGCTCCCCGGGGGCGTCGCCGGCGGGCTTCTGCGCGAGAAAGCCGGACAGATAGTCGCGCTCGCGGGGTGCGTCGTCGACGCGGGCCTTGGGCGGGGGGGTCACGCCTTGCACTTCCTCGATCTCGTAGCTCATCCGAAGATCCTCGTAACTCTCTCGATGCCGCGGACCAAAGCGTCGACGTCCTCGGGTGCGTTATAGACGCCGAAGCTGGCGCGTGCGGTCGCCTCGACGCCAAGCGCGTCCATCAACGGCTGGGCGCAGTGATGGCCGGCGCGGATCGCGACTTTCGCTTCGTCCAATATGGTGCCGACATCGTGCGGGTGCACGCCCTCTACCGCAAAGGACACGATGCCCGCCGAGTCCTCGGGGCCGAACAGGCGGACGCTGTTGAGTCCGTCCAGCGCCTCGCGAGTGCGGGAGACCAGCGCGGTCTCGTGCGCGTGGATGCGCTCCAGCCCGATGCCGTCGACATAGTCGATCGCGGCGTGCAGCCCGAGCGCGCCGACGATGTGCGGCGTGCCCGCCTCGAAGCGGCCGGGGGGCTTGGCGTAGGTGGTGCGCCGGAAGGTGACGCGGTCGATCATCGCGCCGCCTCCCTGCCAGGGAGGCATCGCGTCGAGCAGCTCCGGCCGTGCCCACAATACGCCGATGCCCGTGGGGCCGTAGAGCTTGTGGCCCGAGAAGACATAGAAGTCGCAGCCGATGTCCCGCACGTCGACAGCCAGGCGCGGTACCGCCTGGCAGCCATCAAGCAGCAGCTTGGCACCGACCGCATGGGCCAGCTTCGCCGCGCGCTTCGCGTCTAGGACCGAACCGAGGACGTTAGAGATATGGGCAAACGCGACCAGCTTGTGATGCTCGGTCAGCATCGCTTCCGCCGCGTCGAGGTCTATGCGGCCGTCCGGGGTGAGCGGCACGACGTCGATCGCGGCGCCCACGCGCTCGGCGGCCATCTGCCAGGGGACGATGTTGCTGTGGTGCTCCAACATCGAGAGCAGGATGCGATCGCCGGCTTTCAGCTGCGTGCCTGCCCAGCATTGCGCGACGAGGTTGATCGCCTCGGTCGCGCCGCGGACGAAGACGATCTCGTCCGCGCTGCCCGCGCCGATGAAGTCCGCGACGCGGCGGCGGGCAGCCTCATAAGCGAGCGTCATGTCCGCCGAGCGCTGGTAGACGCCGCGGTGGACCGTCGCATAGTCCTGCGCATAGGCGCGGGTGATCGCGTCGATGACGGGCTGCGGCTTCTGCGCGGTGGCGGCGGTGTCGAGATAGGCCCAGCCGGCGGGGATTGCCGGGAAGTCGGCGAGCGCGTCGAGCGGGCGAGCGGGAGCGAGGACAGTCATGACCCGATCCGCATGTTGGCGATTTTCTCGATCTCCGCGCCTGTGAGACATGAAAAAGCGTGCGAAGATGAGGCGCGGGTTTCGGCAAGGCGTGGGTGCAGGGGGGCCATGGTGACGGCGTATCGCGGCTGCGTCGTGTAGGACAGGCTCACAGCGTTGCTTCCAGCCACGCATCCGCGTCCGCCGCGAACGCCTCGCGCACGATCTCGTTGCCGATGCGATCGAGCGAGTCGGCAACGAAGGCGCGAGTGAGCAGGGCTTTCGCGCGAGACTCGGGGATGCCGCGGGATTCCATATAGAAGAGGGCGCGCTGGTCGAGCTCGCCGACCGTCGCGCCGTGGGCGCATTTGACGTCGTCGGCGAAGATCTCGAGCTCGGGCTTGAGGTTCACCGTCGCGGTGCGGTGGAGGAGGAGGCCGCGCAGCGACTGCTCGCCGTCGGTCTTCTGCGCATGGCGGGCGACCTCGACCGCGGCGGCGAGGCTGGCGGCGGACTGGCCGGCGGCAACCGCGCGCCAGAGCTGGTGCGACTGGCCGTTGGGCTCGGCGTGGCGGACGCGCACGGCACATTCCTGGCGCTGCTCGCCCGAGGTGAGGAGCGCCCCCCCCGCTTCGGCATAGGCGCCCTCGCCGTCGAGGCCGATCGCGGCGTCGATGCGGCTGCCCGCGGCGCCGGCGCCGAGGACGACCGAGACCAGGCTGGCCCCCTGGCCGAGGCTCGCCTCGTCGCGCCGGCTGGCGAAGCCGGCGGACGGGAGCAGGCGGACGCTGCGCTGGAGGCGGGCGGAGCGCGCGAGGCTGATGCGGGTCGCTCGGTTGGACCAGCCGGCGCCGACAAAGGTCTCGACGACCTGCGCGGTCGCGTCCTCGGCGAGCGCGATCTCGGCGGGCAGGTGGTTGTCAGCGCCGGTGGCGACGTGGACGACCTGCACCGGATCGGCGGCGCCTTCCGTGTCCAGCGCGAGGCGCCAGCCGCGGCCTTGCGCGCGACGGCCGAGTGCGTGGGTGCCCGAGCGGATGTCGGCGAGCCGGACCGGGCCGAGATCGCTGGCGGCTTCGTCGAGCACGCCGTCGATGAAGAGCAGGCGCGCGCCGGGCAGGTCGAGCCAGTGACGGTGCGCGTCGTCGTACGCGACCGGCGCGAGCGCGGCGGCTGCGGCGAGGCCGCCGAGGTCCGCCCAGCGCCACGCCTCGGCGCGGGTGGAGGGGAGATCTAGGACGGCCATCGTCAGGCGGCCGCCACCTGATAGCCGTCGCGCTCGAGCTGGCGGGCGAGCTCGATGTCACCGGAGCGGGTGATGCGGCCGTCGACCAGGACGTGGACGAAGTCGGGCGCGACATATTCCAGCAGGCGCTCGTAATGGGTGATGAGCAGCACCGCCTTGTCGGGCTTGCGCATGATCCGGTTGATGCCGTCGCCGACGATGCGCAGCGCGTCGATGTCGAGGCCGCTGTCGGTCTCGTCGAGGATGGCGAAGGCCGGGTCGATCAGCCCCATCTGGACCATCTCGTTGCGCTTCTTCTCGCCGCCGGAGAAGCCGACGTTGACCGGGCGCTTGAGCATTTCGGCGTCCATGTCGAGCTTGCGCGCTTCCTCGCGGGCGAGCTTGAGGAACTCGGCGCCGGACAGCGGCTTCTCGCCGCGGTGCCCGCGCTGGGCGTTGAGCGCCTCGCGGAGGAACTGGACGTTGGACACGCCGGGGATCTCGACGGGATATTGGAAGCCGAGGAACACGCCGGCGGCGGCGCGCTCGTGGGGGGCGAGGGACAGGAGGTCCTGGTCGTCGAACGTCACCGAGCCCTGCGTGACCTCGTAGCCGGGGCGCCCGCCGAGAACATAGCCGAGCGTCGACTTGCCCGCGCCGTTCGGCCCCATGATCGCATGCACCTCGCCCGCATTCACGGTGAGGGTGAGACCCTTGAGGATCGGCTTGCCGTCGATCTCGGCGTGGAGGTTTTCAATCTTGAGCATCTACTTCCTGCCCTTTTTTACCGGGCACCGAGATCGCGTGGCGCTGTCTTGGCCTGTCTGTATGGTCAACTCATCTCCGGAGCCCGAAAGCACAAGGCGATCAACACGGTCCCAGACCTGTCCTTCCCCGGTGTAACTCGCCAAAACAGTAATGGCTCTGGCATTGTGCCTGATGATCCTGCGAACTTCGCCTACAGATTCGTAAAACCTGATCGTGGCGGCGCCGATTCTTAGACGCATATCGCTCAGACCCGTCCCACAAGCTCGAGCCGGGTCATTCCATTCCCCACGGAAAGCCAGAGGAATGATCGCGGGCTTAATCTCAATTCCGCTCGGTGCGCCGCTATATTTATCCCACGGACCTAATATTGGTTGAGCATAACGGGCGTAAGGATTTGGATCCGTCTGAGCAGACACTGTAGACACGCAAAGGAGAGCGACACAAAGGCAAAAAATAGACTGCCTCACCCCACGCTCCCCTCGAGGCTGATCCCCAGCAGCTTCTGCGCCTCGACCTTCTCTAGCCCCTCCCCTTCAGGGG
>CAXTNG010000221.1:0-5986 GCA_964245475.1 uncultured Sphingomonas sp.
GGCAGTCCCTGCCGCCGCGTGTTCGCGAACGACCGTCGTTCGCCGTCCGCGGCGCCGATGCCGAAGGCGCAACCGCGGACGCCGCATTCAAGGCCTCGGTGCGCGACGTCGCGCCGACGCTCAGCGTTACCGGGCCTAGCCAGGCGGAGACGCGCAGCCCCTATGCGATCGTCTTCGGCGTCACCGATCCCGGTCTCGACACCCCGCGCGAATGGGCGGTCGACTGGGGCGACGGCAGCGCCGTCGAGCGCGTCGCGGGGACCGCCGCGGGTGCGACCCACGTCTTCGCCCGCGCCGGCGGCTACACCGTACGCGCGACCCTTGCGAACGAGGACGGCGTCTTCGCCGCCTCGCCGCTCGGCGTCGGCGTCACCGCGCCACCGCTGCTGCTCACCACCGGCGCGGCATTCGCCGATGGCGGCCTGCGCGTCACCTTCAGCCAGGCGGTCGACCCTGCCGGCGCTGTTGCAGACACGGTATCGCTGGTCGGCGACATCGTCGGCAAGGTCGGCGCGCGCCTCGCCTTCAGTGCAGACGGGCGCACGCTGCTCCTCACCCGGACCGACGGCAAGCCGCTGCAATACGACCGCTACACGCTCGTTCTCACCGACCGCGGCTTCGTCAGTACCAAGGGCGTGACCCTCGACGGCGACGCCAACGGCGTGGCGGGCGGCGACTATCGGACGACGCTCACCTTCGCTGCAGCGCTGCCCGGTCGCGCGGCCGTGCCGGACTTCCTGCAAGCCGCGGGCGAGACGGTGAACGCGCCGCGCGCGGACGCGGCCGGGATGAAGGTGCGCTTCATCAGCGACGGCGGGGTCAAGACGATGACCTTCACTGTCGCCTACGACCCGGCGCTGCTCACCGTAACCGGCGCCAGGGCTGGCGCGGACCTGCCCGCCGGCGCGACGCTGTCCTTCACCACCCAAGCGCTCGCCGGCGGCAAGACGCAGGCGCGGATCACCATCGTCAGCGACACCGCGATCGCGGCGGGTGAGCGGCAGCTGGTCACCCTCGACGCCAAGGTGCCGGCTTCGGCGCCGTACGGCGCGAGCGAGGTGCTCGACGTCGCGGTCGAGATGATCAACGCCGCCGTCCCGTCAGCCACCCAGACGGGCAAGACGCTCCAACTCGTCGGCCTCTATGGCGACGCGGACGGTGATGGCCGCATCACGGTCGCCGACCTGTGGGCGACGACGCGCGTCGCGATCGGGCTCGACACGGGCTTCGCAGCCTGGGCGGGGGCACCGCCGGCGCTGATCGCCGACCTGCTCGACGGCCGCCCGTTTGCCAACCCGTTCCTCCCCGAGGAGCCTGGCCTGCCGCCGCCGCCATCGCCGATGCCGGTGTCGGTCGCCGCGCCCAAGCCAGACGCCGAGCCGATCACCTACGGCATGGCGCAGGCGATCTCCGCCTGGAGCGGGTCGATGATGACAACGCCGAGCGCGATGGCGCCCGCGCCGACGCTCGACCAGGCGGTCGCCGGCTGGGCCGGCACGATCGGCGCGACGTCGAGCGCTGCCCCTGCCAAGGCGGACGCGAAGGACAAGCCGCAGCAGCACGCCGATCGGGCCCAAGGAGAGGCGAAGGCCCCCACCGCGACCAAGGTCGACCTCAAGGCGACCCCGACCGCTCTCAAGGTAAAGGGTCCGACCGTGCCGACGAAGGATGGCTGGCTCGCCACGCTCATCGGCGACAGCCATGGCGAGCATCACGATATGCGCGAGATCCTGCCGATCTTCGTCCCCGCGCTCAACCGCGAGCGGCTGGAGGAGCGCCGCCGCCGCAAGCGCCGCGTGCTGGAGGAGGCCGAATGAGCGAGACCCCCAAGCGCCGCATCCCCGCCCGCGACGCGCAGCAGAGCGTGCGCTTCAAGACGGAGAATTTGAAGAGCAGCTATTGCAACATGTGCAACGCGACGAGCACGCGCGAGGAGGTAGTGCTCAACTTCGGCGTAAACCAGACGTGGGATCAGCCGGGCAGCGGCCGTGCCGAGCTGGAGGTGGACCTGCTCCATCGCATCATCCTGAGCCCGTTCGCCGCGCAGCGCCTCAGCGATGCACTCGCCAAGCTGATGAGCGACTATGAGGCGCGCTACGGCAAGCTGGGGTAAGGTGGGCGACATGGATCGACTCCCCACCTCCGTTCGCCCTGAGCGAAGTCGAAGGGCAGGTTGCCCCAAGTGCTTCGACTGCGCTCAGCACGAACAGTCGGGAATAGGCCAACTCTGGGTGAAGACACGGTAGAGTGGCGACAGCGGCGGACATCGGCACGGAGGGCACTGCGCTCTGGACGGCGCTTGCATCGGCGAGCGACGCGGGCGCGTTCTGCCGTGCCTGGCTCGCGCTGCAATGCGCACGCACGCCCGGCGCGCGCTCCGCGCTGGTACTGCTGGAGGCCGCCGACAACAGCTTCGCGCCCGCCGCGATCTGGCCGGCACAGGTCGCCGACGCGGCGCTGCTCCGCGGCCCCGCCGAGCGCGCGCTCAACGTGGGCCAGGCGGTGGTCGAGCCGCTCGCCGACCATCCCGGGCTCACCGTCATCGCCTATCCCGTCGCGGGCGGCGACCGGGTGCACGGTGCGGTGGTCATCGCGGTCGCCGACGCCAAGCCGGCGCAGCTTCAGGCGACGCTGCGCGAGCTGCATTGGGGCGTCGGCTGGCTCGTCTCGATGGCGTGGCGGCACCAGGCCGACGAGGGCCAACGCCAATCCGCCACCGCGGCTGCCGCACTGGAGGCGCTCGCCGCGCTTCAGGAGCACGATTCGCTCACCGGCGCGGGCGTAGCCTTGTGCAACACACTGGCGCTCGAGCTCGATGCAGAGCGCGTGTCGCTCGGCCTGATCGACGACGACCGGACGAGACTCGCCGCGAGCTCGCACGGCGCGTGGAGCGGCAAGCGCTCCGACATCGCCGAAGCGATTGAGGCGGCGATGGACGAGGCGCTCGACCATGCCGCCACCATTACCTGGCCTCACGCCGATGACGCGGCCGCGATCACGCTCCAGCAGCAGCGGCTCGCCGCCAGTGCGGGGCGCGCCGCGGTCGCCGCGGTGCCGGTCACAGACCGTGGCCTCCCCGTCGGCGTCCTCGTGATCGAGCGCGGCGAAGCGGCGGGGCCTTTCGGCGCCGACGGCCTGCTGCTTGCCGAAGCGGTCGCCGCGCTCGCAGCGCCGATCCTCGCTCTCAAGCGCCGCGAGGAACGCTGGTTTAGCGGCAAGGTGCGCACCAAGGCGATCGACTCCGCCCGCGCGCTGCTCGGACCTCGCCGCCCGCTCGCCAAGACGCTCGCCATTGCCGCGGCTGTCGCGCTGCTCCTGCTCCTGCTCCCCGTCTGGCCGTTCCGGGTCAGCGCGGACGCGGTGCTCGAAGGCCGGGTGCAGCGCGCGGCCGCCGTGCCATTCTCCGGGTTCATCGCCCGCTCCTACGCCCGCGCCGGCGATATCGTGCGCGAGGGCCAGGTGCTCGCCAGCCTCGACGACCGCGACCTCCGGATCGATCTCGCGCGCTCGCAAAGCTCGGTCGAGCAACTCGATCGCCGCTACCGCGAGGCGCTCGCCGAGCACAAGCGCGCGGAAATGAACCTGTTCGGCGCGCAACTGCGCCAGGCCCAAGCCGAACTCAGCCTTACCGAGTACAAGCTCGCGCGCACCAGCATCACCGCGCCGCTCGCCGGCGTGCTCGTCTCGGGCGACGTCAGCCAGCTCGTCGGCACGCCGGTGCAGGAAGGCCAGGTGCTGTTCGAGGTCTCGCCGACCGAAGGCTTCCGCGCCGTCCTTCAGGCCGACGAAGGCGACATCTCCTATCTGAAGCCCGGCCAGCGCGGCCGGTTTGCTCCCGCCGGGCTGGGCGGCGAGACGGTGCCGTTCAAGGTGACCAAGCTCACCTCGGTCACCGCCAGCGAGGACGGCCGCAACACCTTCCGCGTTGAGGCGGAGCTGCCCGCCGCCACCCCGCCCGGCCTGCGCCCCGGCATGGAAGGGGTCGCCAAGGTGTCGGTGGGGCACACTGCGGCGCTGTGGAGCTGGACGCGGGGGCTGCGCAACTGGCTGCGCCTGTTCCTGTGGAAATGGCTGCCCTGAAGCGATGGCGAACCCCTTCCACAGCGCGTCCTGGTTCAGCGTCGCCCGGCTTAGGCCTCGGCTCAAGTCGCATGTCCGCGTCCGCCGCCACCGCTATCGCGGGGCACGCTGGTACGTCATCGACGACGGTGCGGCGGGGCGCGCGCACCGGTTCGCGCGCGGCGCATATCTGCTGATCGGGCGGCTCGACGGCAGCCACACGGTCGAGCAATTGTGGGAGGCGCTGGTCGCCGAGATCGGCGAGGAGGCGCCCGCGCAGGACGACGTGATCGCCGCGCTCGGCCAGCTCCACGCCGCCGACCTGCTCGCCAGCGACACGCTGCCCGATACGGCCGAGATCGTCGGGCGCCAGCAGAAGCAGCGCCGCGAGCTGTGGATGCAGAATTTGAAAAGCCCGATGTCGCTGCGCGTACCGCTGGTCGATCCCGACGCCTTCCTGACGCGCACCATGCCTTGGCTGCAACGGCTGTTCGGCTGGGGCGGCGCGTTGCTGTGGCTGGCGGTGGTCGCTCCCGCAATGGTGCTCGCGGCGTCGCATTGGGATGCGCTGACCGGCAACCTCGCCGACCGCGTGCTGGCGACCGGCAACCTCGCCCTGCTCTCGCTCTGCTATCCCGTCGTCAAGCTCATCCACGAGCTCGGCCACGGCTATGCCGCCAAGGCCCGCGGGCGCGAGGTGCGCGAGATGGGGATCATGCTGCTGATCTTCATCCCGGTGCCCTATGTCGATGCCTCGGCTGCGAGCGCGCTGCCGAGTAAATGGCATCGCGCGCTGGTCGGCGCCGCCGGCATGGTCGCCGAGCTGTTCGTCGCCGCGCTCGCGCTCTACCTTTGGCTCGCGATCGAGCCGGGGCTGATCCGCGCAATCCTGTTCAACGTCATGCTGATCGCCGGCATTTCGACCCTGCTCGTCAACGGCAACCCGCTGCTGCGCTTCGACGGCTATTACATCCTCGCCGACCTGATCGAGATCCCCAATCTCGGCCAGCGCGCCAACCGCTTCTGGGCACATCTCGTCGACAAATACGTCTTCCGCACCCCCGCCGCGCCGCCCTTCGACGCGACACCCGGCGAGAAGCGCTGGTTCCTCGTCTATGCGCCGGCCGCCTTCGCGGCGCGGATGACGATGCTGATCGGCATCGCGCTGTTCGTCGCGCAGAAGTTCTTCGTCGTCGGCGTGGCGATCGCGCTGTGGAGCCTGTGGAGTGGCATCGGCCTGCCGTTGTGGCGTATGGGTGCGCACGTCCTTGCCAGCCCACAGCTGCACGGCAACCGCCGCCGAGCCATGCGCCTGACGCTCGGCGGGCTCGCGGCGGCGCTGGTGCTCCTGCTGGCCGTGCCTGCACCGCATCACGTCGCGACTCAGGGGATCGTCTGGCTGCCCGAGCAGGCGCAGGTCCGCGCCGGCGCCGACGGCACGATCGTCCGCATCGCTGCGCCGGAGGGAGCGGCGGTTCGGCGCGGCCAGCTGCTGGTCGAGACGGCGAACCCGGCGCTCCAGACCGAAGTCGCGCGGCTCGGCTGGCGGGTGCGCGAGCTGCAGGCGGAGGCGGACCAGGAACTGGCCGGCGATCTCGTCAAGCGCGAGATCAGCCAGCTCGCCTGGGACGACGCGAACGAGAAATACGCGATCCAGGCCGCGCGGATGGGCGAGCTGCAAGTTCCCGCCCGCGCCGACGGCCGCTTCCTGCTTGCCGAGGCCCCCGCCCGCGACCTGCCCGGCCGCTTCGTGAAGAAAGGTGACCTCATCGGCTACGTCACCCCCGGCCGCGCCGATGTGGCGCGGGTGGATCGTGCGGCCGGCGTACACGCCGAGCCCGAGGGCGGCGAGCATCAGGGCGATGCCGGCGCCGATGGCGAGCGACCACGACAGGCCGCTGCCGCCGGTGGCCGGGGCGCGGATCGT
>CAXTNG010000222.1:0-5924 GCA_964245475.1 uncultured Sphingomonas sp.
CCATGATTCTGCCTCGATCTGGGTCCGAGTTTTGCCCCACACTTGTGTGGGGATGGCCCGGAACATAGCAGGAACACGTGAAATCCAGCAAGTAGCCAGAAGGCCCGTATTTACAGGCGCTTAGGGGACGTTTTTGGACTTCGTGGGACACTGTAGGTGGCGGAGAGGGTGGGATTCGAACCCACGGTACCCGTAAAGGCACAACGGTTTTCGAGACCGTCCCAATCGACCACTCTGGCACCTCTCCGCGAGGGCACGGGCGCGGGCGAAGCGCGCAACCGGCGGGTCAGGCGCGGGCCTCTATCGCAACACCCTGTCCGCCGCAAGCATGCTTGTGCGGCGCAGCGGATGCATTAGATTACAGCCATGCCACGGCACGACCTTCCCGCTCCCGACCACCCCCAGGCACCCGCGCTGCCGCCGGTCGCGCATGCGCGATTCTCGATCGGCGACGTCGTCAGGCACCGCATGTTCGACTTCCGCGGAGTGATCTTCGACGTCGATCCGGTCTTCAACAACAGCGAGGAATGGTACGAGGCGATCCCCGAGGCGATCCGCCCGCGCAAGGACCAGCCCTTCTATCACCTGCTCGCTGAAAACATGGAATCGACCTACGTCGCCTATGTCAGCCAGCAGAACCTGGAAGCCGACGACAGCGACGAGCCGGTCGACCACCCGGCGATCTCCGGGCTGTTCGACACCTATTCGGACGGCCGCTACGCGCTCCGCCGGGAGCATCGGCACTAGGTTGACATGAACGCGTCCTGCCCTTAGGCGGCGCATCTTTCCCGGCGGACGCGTTCGCCGGGACTATAGCTTTGGAAAGAGACTTTTGGCCATGTTCGCTATCGTGCGCACGGGCGGCAAGCAGTACCGCGTCGCCGCCGGAGACAAGATCGTCGTCGACAAGATCGACGGCGAGGCGGGTGCGTCGGTGACGCTCGGCGACGTGCTGCTCGCCGGCGAGGGCTCGGAGCTGCAGGCCGCCGGCTCGCTTACCGTCGCTGCCGAGATCATCGCGCAGGCGAAGGCGGACAAGGTCATCGTGTTCAAGAAGCGGCGCCGGCACAATTACCGCCGCCGCAACGGCCACCGTCAGCAGCACACGATCCTGAAGATCGTGTCGGTCGGCGGGCAGAGTGCGCAGGGATCGGCGCAGCAGCAGCCGGGCGACACCGCCCCGGCGGCGCAGGCGTAAGGAGTAGAGCGAGATGGCACATAAGAAAGCAGGCGGCTCCTCGCGCAACGGCCGCGATTCGGCCGGCCGTCGCCTCGGCGTCAAGAAGTTCGGTGGCGAGATCGCCATTCCGGGCAACATCCTCGTCCGCCAGCGCGGGACCAAGTTCTACCCGGGCACCGGCGTGGGCATGGGCACCGATCATACGCTGTTCGCGCTCGTCGACGGCCGCGTGGCGTTCAAGGAAGGCAAGCTCGGGCGCAAATACTGCTTCATTGAGGTAGTGGCGCAAGCAGCCGAATAACATCGGGTAACCGTACGGGTTGCCCACCAGGGCGACCCGGTCCCGGCTCAAGGCCGGGACAGCCAACAAGGGAGACGGGTCCGCCCTGGCTCCCTTTTTTCATGCTCCCTCATCTGCGGTGTCGCCGGCTCGTCACACCGACGTGCCAGCGCCTCGCGAACAAGGAGGAGAGAGCATGTTCGCCCTGACCCCCCGCCTCGCGCTCCGGCCCGGCTGGCCCGAGGACGCGCCTGCGCTCGCCCGCGCGATCGGGCACGAGGCGGTGACCCGCAACCTCTCGAGCGTGCCCTGGCCCTACACCGACGGGGACGCCGCGGCGTTCCTCGCCAAACCGCACGAGCCCGGCGACGTGTTCATGCTGATCACCGATCGGCTGGCGCCCGGCGTGCCTGTGATCGGAGGCATCGGGCTGCATCGCGACGGAGACGGCTACATGCTCGGCTATTGGCTGACTCCGTCTGCCTGGGGCCGCGGCTATGCGACCGAGGCAGGCCGCGCGATCCTGTCGATCGCCCGCGACGCTCTGCGGCTGCCGCGGCTGCGCGCGGGGCATTTCGCCGACAACCCGGCGTCGGGGCGCGTGCTCGCCAAGCTCGGCTTCCGCCCTACCGGGCACGTCGTATCAATGCCCTGCCCCACCCGCGGCACTCTCGTGCCCACGGTCATGGTGGAGCTGGAGGATGCGGCGAGCGAGGGACCGATGCCGCTGGCGGCGTGACGGGGCGAGCGGCAGCGGCGGCACGAGGTTGCCTTGCGGCGGCAAAGCGCCGAACAGAGGCGGCAATGTCTGCGTCCACCCCCGTCCGCCGCCGCCTGTCCCCCGAAGAGTCCCGCGAAGCCGCGCTCGATGCCGCCCGCGCCTTGCTGGTCGAGGACGGCCCGCAGGCGGTGACGCTGAAGGCGGTGTCGTCGCGGATCGGGCGGACCCACGCCAACCTCCTCCACCATTTCGGCTCGGCGGCGGGGCTGCAGAAGGCGCTGATCGCCAGCATGGCCGAGGCCGTGGTCAGCCGCATCGGCGAGGCGGCGCTGCGCGCCCGCGCGGGCGACCAGGACCCGCGCGAGGTGGTCGAGCTGACCTTCGACGCCTTCGGCAAGGGCGGCGCGGGCGCACTGGCGAGCTGGATGATCCTGTCCGGCAACGAGGACGCGCTCGACCCGATTTTAACTGCCATCCACACTCTCGTCGACGATCTCGCGGAGGAACACAGCGACGCCGCGATGCCGATCCACGAGGAGACGCTGCAGCTGGTGCTGATAGCCTTGGGCGATGCGCTGCTCGGCGGCCCGATGGCCAAGGCGCTGGGGCTGCCCCGCGAGAAGGCCCGCGAGCTGGCGACACGGGCGCTGCTGGCGTCGCGGCGCGCGGACGCTTAAGGCCCGGCGGTGCACTTCCTTGACCAAGCCAAAATCTTCGTCCGCTCCGGCGCAGGCGGCCCCGGCGCCGTATCCTTCCGCCGCGAGAAATTCATCGAATACGGCGGCCCCGATGGCGGCAACGGCGGCAAGGGCGGCGACATCGTGTTCGAGGCGGTGGCAGGCCTGAACACGCTGATCG
This sequence comes from uncultured Sphingomonas sp., assembly GCA_964245475.1. GTDB lineage: Bacteria > Pseudomonadota > Alphaproteobacteria > Sphingomonadales > Sphingomonadaceae > Sphingomonas. The sequence continues at coordinate 3,040 of CAXTNG010000222.1, forward strand.
ACTTCCGCTACACCCAGCATTTCCGCGCACCCCGCGGCCACGGCGGATCGGGCAGCAACCGCACCGGCGCGGGCGGCGACGACCTGCTGATCAAGGTTCCGCTCGGCACGCAGGTGCTCGACGAGGACCGTGAGACGGTGCTGCTCGACTTCACCGAGGTCGGCCAGCGCGAGATATTCCTCCGCGGCGGCGACGGCGGCCGGGGCAACGCGAGCTACAAGACCTCGACCAATCGCGCCCCGCGCCAGCACGGCACCGGCTGGCCGTACGAGGAAGCCTGGGTCTGGCTCCGCCTCAAGCTGCTCGCCGACGCGGGCCTGGTCGGCCTGCCCAATGCCGGCAAGTCGACCTTCATCAATGCCGTCACCAACGCCCAGGCAAAGGTTGGCGAATATGCGTTCACCACCACCCGCCCCCAGCTCGGCGTAGTCCGCCACAAGAGCCGCGAGTTCGTGATCGCCGATATCCCTGGCCTGATCGAGGGCGCGGCCGAGGGCGCCGGGATCGGCGACCGCTTCCTCGGCCACATCGAGCGCTGCCGCGTGCTGCTCCATCTCGTCGACGCCAACGACGCCGATGTCGCCGAAAGCTACCGCATCGTCCGCGACGAGCTCGAAGCCTATGGCGCCGGCCTCGCCGACAAGCCGCACGTCGTGGCGCTCAACAAGATCGACATGCTCGACGACGAGCTGGTCGAGGCGCTGTCCGCCGAGCTCGCCGAGGTCAGCGGCGCCGATGTGATCCCGCTGTCGGGCGCGGCAGGCACCGGTGTCGACTGGGTGCTCGACCGGCTGATCGAGGCGATCGGCCCGGAGGCGAGCGCGGTCGCGGCGGACGACGAAGGCGAAGAGACGGTCGACTGGTCGCCCGTCTGATCAGCAACCGGGCGACTGGGGCAGCTTGGTCCAGCCGCGGTCCGGCTGTGCGAAGGCATCGCTCGCCAGGCCCAGGCTGCGCGCGCGCCCTGCCGCAGCACGCGCCGCCGCGCGATCGCTCCGCGTTCCGACCACTACGGCATAGTTGCGGCTGATCTGCGTTTGCCACAGCTCGGCGCACAGCCCCGCCGCTGTAATGCGATGCATCTGCGCGTTGGCTTTCTCCATGCCGCCTGCGTCGATGGAGTAGCTGCCCGCCACGGCGAACCATTGCTGTGGCGTCGAAGCTGCCGCCGGGCGCGTATCGGGAGCATCGGGCAGCTTGGACGCGGCCTGCTTGATCGACGCGGAGACCGCCGTCAGGTCACTCTGGCTTCGCGACAGATCCGCGATCGCGCTTGCGAGCTGCGGCCCCGTGTTGCGCGAGCTTGCCTGCACCTGGAGCAGCGTGAGCTTGGTCGTCTCCAGCTGCGTCCGCGCGGTCAGCAGCGCTGCCTGACTTTGGCGCAGCGCGTCGCGGGCATCGTCCAGGTCGCTGGAGAGCGTCAGGATATAGTAGATGGCGACAGCCGCAGCGATTACGGTCGCGAGTACGCCCAACAGGAAGACCGGAAGGGTCCGGCGGGTCGAGTACAGCAGTGTCGACAGCCGATCGTTGAGCGCGGAAAGGTCTGCCGCGGTGCCGGGATCGCTCATCCCTTCTTGTCGAGGCCGGCGAGCTGCTGGATGATCAGCGCGACCAGATCAAACGATTTATTGAGGAAGAACGACACGCGCGCGGCCGAGGCAGCGATCAGCCCCGACGAGCCGAACACCATCGCCAGCTGGGGCACGGAGATCTGCTTGGTCTGGAACAGGCTGATCAGACAGACGACCAGCAGGACAAAGGATACGATCGCGCACACCAGATACAACATCCGCTCGATGGCGAACATCCGCATCAATCGGTCAAGCGCGTCGAGCGTGCGGTTGACCAAATCCCCATCCGTCGGCATCCGCACGACTCCTGTCCATGTGATGTCATAGCAGTCGCGCCACTCCTGCGCATCTGCTTTCCGCGGGGTGCGCAGACTGCTCAAATGTTGGCGTTCGCGTCAGCCTCTCTTATGGCGCTCGCCATGTTGTTTCCGCCCGCTTCCTGCCGACGACTGATCGTCAAGGTCGGCTCTGCGCTTCTCGTCGCCGCAGACGGCGCGGTGCGCCGGAAGTGGCTGGGAGGCTGGGTCGCCGACCTCGCCGAGCGGACGGGCGCCGGGCAGCAGGTCGCGGTGGTCTCGTCGGGCGCGATTGCGCTCGGCGCGCGCCGGCTCGGCCTCACCAAGGGCGGTCGCGCAAGCCTTGAGGACGCGCAGGCGGCCGCGGCGGTGGGGCAGATCGCGCTGTCGCACGTCTGGGCCGAGGTGCTTGGCGCCCGCGGCCTCACTGCGGCACAGATGCTGGTGACGCTCGGCGACCTCGAAGAGCGGCGGCGTTACCTCAACGCGGCGGCGACGCTCGACCGGTTGCTGAGCCTCGGCGTCGTGCCGATCCTCAACGAGAACGACAGCGTCGCCACCGAGGAGATCCGCTTCGGCGACAACGACCGGCTCGCCGCACGCGTCGCCCAGGCGGCGGGCGCGCAAGGCGTGGTGCTGCTGTCCGATGTCGACGGATTGTACGATCGCAACCCTTCGCTACCCGGCGCGATCCATATCGCGCGCGTCGAGCGGATCGATGCGGCCGTCGAGGCGATGGCGGATGCGCGGTCGGGATCGGGGATGGGCTCGGGCGGCATGGTCTCGAAGATCGCCGCCGCGCGCATCGCCAACGCCGCCGGCGCGCACCTCGCCATCGCCAGCGGCCGGGTCGACCGCCCGCTCTCCGTCGACGCCCGCCACACGCTCTTCGTCGCCGAGAAGGCCGCGACGGCGCGCAAGGCGTGGCTCGCCGGCGGCCTCACCGCACGCGGACGCATCCACGTCGACGCCGGCGCCGCCAAGGCACTCGCGGGTGGCGCCAGCCTGCTCGCCG
>CAXTNG010000223.1:0-5879 GCA_964245475.1 uncultured Sphingomonas sp.
TCCTTGGAGTAGGCCATGCCGGCGCACTGGCGTGCGAACCAGCCGCCCCCTTCGATCCGCCACTGCGCCGCGGCCGCGCGGGCGGCGGCAGGGTCCGAAGCAATCTGCGCGATGCAGCGGTCGAAACGGTCGTCCGTTCCGGTGATTGGCGTTCCGGCGGTTGCTTGCAAGGCGAGGAGAAGCGCAATCATGGGGCGGCGAGCACGTCCTCCACCGCGCGGATCAGCAGCGCGAGGTCGGTCTCGCGCGACAGGCGGTGGTCGCCGTCCTTGATCAGCCACGTCTGGACGTCGGCTGAACGGAGCAGTCGCGCGAGCTCCACCGTGCGGTGCCACGGCACGTCGGGATCGGCCTGGCCCTGGAGCAGGCGGACCGGGCCATCGAAGCCGATGGGGCCGAACATCAGCCGGTTCGCCTCGCCCGAGGACCAGAAGCCGCGCGTGTAGAGCGTCGGCTCGGGGCCGTAAGGGTTGGGGCGCTCCAGCCTGCCTTCGGACAGGAGCTTGAGCTTCTCGTCTTGGGTGAAGCCCCAGTCGGTGAAATCAGGCGCCGGGGCAATGCCGACGAGCGCATCGACCTGCTCCGGCCGGTCGCGCGCGACCAGCAGGGCGATCCAGCCGCCCATCGACGACCCGACCAGCACCACAGGGCCGGCCACCACCTCGTCGATCATGGCGAGTGCGTCGTCGCGCCAGCCGGCGAGCGTCTGCTCGGCGAAGTCGCCCTCGCTCTGCCCACAGCCGGCATAGTCGAAGCGGAGGAAGGCGCGGCCTGCCGCTTTGGCCCAGGCTTCGAGCGCGAGTGCCTTGGCGCCCTCCATGTCGGAAGCGTAGCCGGGGAGAAAAACGATGGCGGGGCGCTGTCCCTCGGTAAAGTGATAGGCGAGGCGGGGGCGCTCGCCCATTGCACTGGTCATCCTTGGTCCTCGGCTAGGCGTCGGGCGGGTCAGATGATATATTCGACCGTCTTGGTTTGCGCTTGATCCGCGCGCACCGCGCCGCGCTTGGCCACCATCTGCCGGTAGAGCGCGGCGACCGTGTCGCTGCCGCGGCTCTTGCACACCGCGGGCAGGAAGGCGTGGAGCAGAGCGCCCAATCCGCCGGCGATCATCGTCACGCCGAACCGGCTCGCGACGCCGAAATGCTCGGCGTAGGTCTCCCCGACGGTTTCGGGATGGTCGAGGAAGAGGCGGCGGATCATGCCCGGTCCTTTGCTGCGTTGGCGAGACACTATCACATCGGCGCCGTTCGGCCACCCCCGGCCGCAAGCGCGCCGACCAGATCGGCGGCGAGCGCCGATAGCGTGTCGTCGCGCGCCCCCATAACGACGATGCGGTCGCCGGGCCGGGCCTCGGCGGCGAGCAGGGCGGCGGCTTGATCGCGGTCGGCGATGTGGCGCGCGCGCGGACCCCGAACCTTCTCTTGAACGCCGGCGGCGATGTCGGCGCTGGTGACCTCGCGGGCGACGGTGCCGCCAAAATAGACCGGGTCGGGCATGACGAGAAGGTCGTCACCGCGCAGACCGTCCGCGAAAGTCGCGATCAGCGCGTCGCGCATGACCTTCAAGGGGCCATAGCCGTGTGGCTGAAACAGGATCAACAGCCGCCCGGGGAACGCGTGGAGGGTGGCGAGCGTGGCGGCGATCTTGTCGGGGTTGTGGCCGAAGTCGTCGATCACCTGCACCCCGCCCGCTTCGCCGACCAGCTCGAAGCGGCGCTTGAGCCCAGTGAAGCCTTCGACCGCCGCGGCGGCTTGGGCGAGCGGCACGCCGGCGGCGGCTGCCGCGCCGATCGCGGCGAGCGCGTTGGAGACGTTGTGGCGGCCGGGAATCGCCAGGCGGACGGGGATCGTCTCGCCCTGCGTCACCAGGTCGAATCGGATGGCGAAACGTTCGGGGACCAGCGCGCGGGCGGCGAGATCAGCATCCGCCTCTCCCGCGAAGGTGGTCAGCGAGGACAGGCCTTCGAGCAGCGCCAGCGTTTCGGCGTCTTCGGCATTGGCGACGACATGGCGCGCGCGGCCGGCAAAGTCGCCAAACAGGGCGCGAAGCTCGTCGAGGCCCATGTGATCGAGGCTGACATTGTTCAGCACGGCGACCGCGGGATGGTAGAGGCGGATCGAGCGGTCGCTTTCGTCGACCTCGCTGACGAAGGCGTCGCCTGAGCCCACCAGCGCGCTGGCATCGCCGAAATTCTTCATCGCCGCGCCGTTCATTACTGTCGGGTCGCGGCCCGTCGCGTGCAGGATCCAGGCGATCATGCCGGTGACGGTCGACTTGCCGCTGGTGCCGGCGACCCCGATCGGCAGGGCGGCGCCGTTAAACAGCTCGGCGAGCGCCTGAGCCCGCGTCGCGCGCTCGCACCCCAAAGTGTTGGCGGCGGCGATGTCGGGCACCGTCTCCTCGACCGCGGCCGAAGCGATCACGCGCTGGCCCGCGCGCACGCCGCTGCCGTCCTGCGGATGGAGCGCGATTCCGGCGGCGCGGAGCGCGTCGAACTTCGTGCTCGTCCGGCCCTGGTCCAGCCCCCGGTCGGAGCCGCCGACCTCATGCCCCTTGGCGTGCAGGATCATCGCCAGCGGCATCATGCCCGATCCGCCGATACCCACCAGGAACTGAGGGGCCAGAAATTGGGGTTTGGTGCTTCCCATGCCGCCGCGCTATCCGCGGGGCCGATGACAGGCAAGCGCGCGAGCATCGGGCGATGAGGATCGGCGTCCTGGCCGCGTCGAGCCGCGCCAATCCCGAGTCGATCGGCAAGGTCACCGCCTATGCCGCGCAGGCCTTCCCCGAGGTGGAGCTGCTGTTCCACCCGCAATGCACAGAGACCGACGGCCATTTCGCCGGATCGGACTTCCGTCGGGCGGCGGCATTCCTCCAATACGCCAACGACCCGGCGATCGACGCGATCTGGTTCCTCCGCGGCGGCTACGGCTCCAACCGCATCCTGCACATGGTGATGCCCGAGCTCGGCCGGGCGGCGCGCACCAAGACCTTTCTCGGCTATTCGGACGTCGGCTTCCTGCTGGGAGCGCTGTACGCCCGGAGGATCGGGCATGCGGTCCACGGGCCGATGGCGAGCGACATCGGGCGGCATGACGGCGGCCAGACCGTGGCGCGTTCTCTCGGCTGGTTCGCGCGCCGCGACCGCGCCGGGCTGGAGCCGGGGCTCGACGGCCGGCCCGCGGTCGCCTTCAACCTGTCGATCCTGACCGCGCTGATCGGCACTCCCTGGCTGCCCGACCTGACCGACCATGTGCTGATCGTCGAGGAGGTGTCGGAGGCGATGTATTCGGTCGACCGCATGCTGTTCCAGCTGGCGCATGCGACGCAGCTGAAGGGCATCGCGGGGCTCAGGCTCGGCGTGGTCAGCGACGTCCAGCCCAACGAGCCGCCCTGGGGCGAGACGCTCGATTACATGATGGTGCGCTGGGCGCGCGACATGGGCGTGCCCTATCTCGGGCGCGCCGAAGTGGGGCATACCCAGACCAACCACGTCGTGCCATTCGGCATCGCCTGACGGTTCGCGCATGCCGCTTGCGGTCGCAGGCGTTATCCGGCAACTTCGACGCAGAGGATGCCGGAATGCAGCACGGGAGACGCTGTTGCATGACCGAGATCGACACGCGCGCCATCGACGCGACCGACTACCGGATCCTGCGCGAGCTGATGCGCGACGGCCGCGCGACCGACGTCACGCTCGGCGAACGCATCAATCTGTCGAGCACCGCCACCGCCCGGCGCCGCAAGATCCTGGAGGATCGCGGCGTGATCACCGGCTACACCGCCAACCTCGACATCGGCCGGCTCGGCTTCCACATGGTCGCGATCGTCTCGATCGAGCTCGCCAGCCAGACGGAGAACGTCCTGGTCGAGTTCGAAGAGGCGGTGATCCAATGCCCCTCCATGTCCTTCTGCACCTTCGTCAGCGGCGAGACCGATTTCCTGATGATCGTCCATGTCCGCAGCTTCGAGGATTACGACCAGGTCTATCGCAGCGAGCTGTCGCGGCTGCCGCACGTCGCGCGAATCCGCTCGAGCTTCATGATGCACGAGGTCGCGCAGCGGCTGATCGCGCCGGTGGTGCTGGCCGACTGACCATGATCGACGAGGCGACCGCCCGCCGCTTCGCGACCCTCACCCTCGGGCATCTGACGCGCCGCTGGCCGTACCGGCTCGACCAGGTGCTGGCCGGGCCGGACGACCTCGCGCTGCCCGAGCTGCTGCACCCGCTCTTCCACGGCAGCTTCGACTGGCACAGCTGCGTCCACGGCTGGTGGCAGGTGATGCGTCTCGCGCGGCTGTTCCCCGCGGTAGCACCCGAGGTGGACGCGCTCGCCGACCGCATGCTGGTGCCCGACCGGGTCGCGGGCGAGCTCGCCTTCCTCCGGCGGCCGTTCACGGGTTCGTTCGAGCGTCCCTATGGCTGGGGCTGGCTCCTCGCGCTTCACACCGAACTGGCGCTCCATCCCGATCGGCCCTGGGCGCATGCGCTGGAGCCGCTCGCGCGGGCCTTTGCCGAACGTTTTGCGGGCTACCTTCCGCGGCTCCTTTATCCGGTGCGCAGCGGCAAGCACGACAACACCGCCTTCGCACTGGTGCATGCGCTGCGCTGGGCACGGGCGCACGACCCGGCGCTGGCGGCGCTGATCGGGAAGCGTGCCCGCGCCTGGTACGGCAGCGACCGCGACGCGCGGCCGTGGGAGCCGAGCGGCGAGGATTTCCTCTCCGCAACGCTCACCGAAGCGGTGCTGATGCGCGACGTGCTCGGCGAGGACTTCGAGGGCTGGTTCGCGCGCTTCCTGCCCGATCCGTTTATCGTCTGCCTGTGCGAGCCCGCGCTGGTGAGCGACCGCAGCGACGGCCGCCTCGCGCACCTCGATGGCCTCAACCTCGCCCGCGCCTGGGCCTGGCGCGGGATCGCCGACGCTACCCCCGATCCGGCGCGCGCGAACGTGATCGCGGACGCCCACATCGCCGCCGCGCTGCCGCACCTCGCCGAGGATTACATGGGCGAGCACTGGCTCGCGACCTTCGCGCTGCTGGCGCTATCCGAGTAAACGAGGGATTGGCCGATCCCCCTCCGTTCGTGCTGAGCGCAGTCGAAGCACCTGGGAGTGCCCCCTTCGGCTGGCTGGCAAGCCAGCCGCTCAAGACAGGCTTCGACTTCGCTCAGGGCGAACGGAGTTCGGTCAGGTCACCGCCGCTCTGACCCGATACGCCGGATCGTCCCACGCCCGCTCGCGCATCACGGCGGTGAGCGTGTCGACGGCCCGCCACGCGTCCTCGTACCGCGTGTAAAGCGGCGCGAACCCCATCCTTAGCCCGTCGGGCGCGCGGAAGTCCCCCACCACGCCGCGCGCGATCAGCGCCTGGCAGATCGCATAGGCCTGCGGGTGGGCAAAGGTGACGTGGCTCCCGCGCAGTTCGGCGTCGCGCGGGGTGAGCAGCGCGAACTCCGGGCAGCGCGCCTCGACGTCGGCGATGTAGAGGTCGCACAGCGCCTGCCCCTTGGCGAACAGCGCGGGCAGGTCGATCCCGTCGAACTGCGCCACGCCCTCCGCCAATGCCGCCAGCCCGAGGATCGGCGGCGTGCCCGCCTGGAAGCGCGCGATCCCCGGCGCGGGGGCATAGGCGTCGTCGAAGTCGAACGGGTTCGCATGCCCCATCCACCCCGACAAGGGTGACCGCAGCCCCTCCTGCAGCTCGCGCCGGACGTAGAGGAACGCCGGCGCGCCCGGCCCCCCATTCAAATATTTGTACCCGCACCCCACCGCCAGGTCGGCGCCGCAGCCGGCGAGATCCACCGCCACCGCGCCGGCGCTATGGCTCAGGTCCCACAGCACCAGCGCGCCCCTGGCATGAGCCGCGGCGGTCAGCGC
>CAXTNG010000224.1:0-5850 GCA_964245475.1 uncultured Sphingomonas sp.
CGATATGGCAGCGTGACTCACAACCAAGCGCCTCCGGTAATCCCGGGGCGGTTCAGGCGTCGCATTTGCATCATTTTTGCGGTCGACCTTTAGCATTGTGCCTCGCGGACCATATTTCCACTCGATCAACCCGCGGCGTTCAGCTGCCTCACCGCTTCGTCGAAACGGCCCTGCCGCTCGGCAAACCGATGAAAGCCGACCCGCTCGACCAGAATCTCGGGCGGCGTGGGTTGGTTGTGGAACAGCGCCATTACCTCGTCGGCAAAAGCGTCCAGCGGCAGATAACCCTCCCGGCTCTCCTGTCCCGGCGTGAGCGTGGTCTGGACGGCGGGTGGTGCAATCTCGATCACCTCTACCTTGCCCCTGAGTGCCTCTCTTAAGGACACGGTATAGGAGTGGAGCGCCGCCTTGGTAGCCGAATAAGTCGGAGTGGCGGCCAGCGGCACGAAGGCCAAACCAGAGGTGTTGTTGATAATCGTGGCGTCAGGTCGGCCGGCAAAGTGTTCGACCAGCGCATCGATCAGTCGGATCGGACCGAGCAGATTGGTGGTCACCGTCGCCTCGGCGTCGCTGAGGTTACGGGGGGCGTCGAGCGCCTCGAACCGCATGATACCGGCATTGTTGACCAGCACGTTGAGCGCCGGATGCTCCACGACGATCCGTCGCGCGAGTTGCTCAATTGCCTGCGGGTCTTCGACGTCGAGCGTCATGGTCACCATGTTCGCGCGACCGGCGGCGGCATTCTCAAGCACATCCTGCCGCCGGCCGGTGATGATGACCGTATTGCCGAGATCGTGGAAGCGATGGGCGAGCGCCTCGCCGATGCCCGAGCCGCCGCCGGTGATGAGTAAGGTGTTGCCGACGATCTTCATTGGGCATCTCCTTGGAAGAATTAATGGCCTATCATCTATTCGGCTATTCTCCGTTCGGGAGACGGCACCCAAAAGATTTTTACTTACCCGGTGGAGAGTGACTAATGGCGAAGCGGTCGCCAACCTTGTCGAAACCCTGGCCAGAAAGCGATCCCGCCGTGGATGCGCTCGTTACCGAAGTAATCGGGCGGATCGCGGGCAAATGGACCATGCTGATCCTCGAGGTGCTGGCGGACCACGGCGAGGTGCGCTTCACGCGCATCGGCAAGCTGGTGCCCGGCATCAGCCAGAAGATGCTAACGCAAACATTGCGGCAGATGGAGCGCGATGGACTAGCGGTACGCACGATTCATCCGGTGATCCCACCGCGCGTCGATTACCGGCTAATCGAATTAGGCATGAGTCTTGGAGAGGCGTTCTGCGGGGTTTGGCAGTGGGCGGAGCACAATCTGACGCGGATCGAGGCGGCGCGCGTGCAGTTCGATGACCGCCAGCGATCCTGAGGAACAGGCACCAACAGGCGCGGTACACACGCCCGAGATTAGCGCCAAACATGTCGGCCATGGCACCGGCATATTCGCGTGCGGACCGGTAGCTTCGGGTCGGCCACTTGGCCCAAATCTGCCCTGCGAGCCCTTGCAATCTTCCGACCGCTTCGATGCCATGCAGATCCGGTCCCCCTAGCCGACCAACCAGGTCTGCCCGGGCTCCAGCGGGAGGAAGCGCGACCGCTCAATACCACCTTCTACCAAGGCCGCGGTGAGAGCGGCCGGGGGCTCGTCTCGGCCCTCATCCGTCAGCCTGAAGGTGCCCCAGTGCACGCCAAGTGCCTGTCGAGCGCCCGTGTCGATCAAAATTCGGACGGCTTCTTCAGGACTCACGTGCTGGTCGGCCATGAACCATCGCGGCTCGTAGGCGCCAATCGGGATCAGCGCTACGTCGGGCGCGCCGTAGCGGTCGCGTAATTCGCGGAAGATCGCCCCGTCGCCGAACCCGGTGTCGCCGACGACGTAGACGGCGCGCACCGGGGTGCGGATCAGGAACCCGCACCACAGCGCCATCCGCCGGTCCCCGCGGCCGCGGGCGGACCAGTGATTTGCCGGAACTGCGGTCACGCTCGTGCCTTCCGCTACGGTTATCGACTGGTGCCAGTCCAGCGCCTCGATCCGCGCCGCAGCCAATCCGGCGGCGATGATCACGTCGTTGCCGAGGCAAGTGACTATCGGCGCGTCATGGCCGTTCTGCAAGCGGCGCAGCGTCGCGAGATCGAGATGGTCGTAATGGTTGTGGGTCAGAAGCACCCTATCTATCGGCGGCAAGTCATCGAAGGCGATGCCCGGCGGCGTGACCCGCTTCGGCCCGGCCCAGCCGACCGGGCTGGCGCGGTCCGACCAGACCGGGTCCGTCAGCAGGTTAATCCCGCCGACCTGGATCAGGACGCTGGCATGACCGACCATCGTGATGGCGAGGTCTGCGACCCGCTCGCGCGGCCGAGCCGCCGTGATCTCGACAGCGCGTGGCCAGCGCGTTTTCGTGCTGAGCAGCTGCCAACGGAGCAGTTCGCTCAGGCTCCGATCAGTGCTGGGCTGGCTGGGGTTGAAGAAGCGTGTGCCGTCGAAATGATCGCTGACGGCTCCTTCGTAATATGGATTACCTGCCATGACACCTTTCTAGCCCAAAGTTCTGCTCCGGGTATGACAACCACGGTTGGGCGGCGGACGTGTGTCCACCGAAGCCGTTTGGCGCCATGCACCTGCGACCATAAGCACGGCCACGACTGCGTTTGCCGCGACGATACCGCCGAAACGCCGGGAGAGCGACGATGGCCGACGACGACATCTACTTCCTGCGCGGCGTCAAGCCCGTCGCGACCGAGAGCAGCCGGCTGGTTTCCTCGTCCAAGTTCCTGAACGACGCGCGGCTGCGCGACTGCCTAGCGCTGATCGCGCTGCGCAGGAACGGCCCCGACCTGCCGGCGCCCGCGGAGCTGATCGAGCTGATCCCGATCCTCGATTCCCTGCGCGACTTCGACCGGATCGAGTGGTTGTTCACCGAAGAGCGCAAGACCAACCCGCGGCTCGATGCCTGGTTCGCCGAAGGCTACCGCTCGCCGCCGATGACGGTCGCGGATTACGAGAAGTTCCCCGCCGGCAGTCTGGGCGGGATCCTCTACCAGCAGTTCGTCGACAAGTACGAGGTGCAGATCTCGCCGCACCAGTGGGACGAGACCAAGACGCAATACGAATATTACCAGCGCCGTGAGCTGCAAATGCACGATCTCGAGCATATCCTGGTCGGCGGCACGGTCGACGCACTGGGCGAGCTGCCGCCTTCCTGGTTCAGGATGACCAACGTGCCCAAATACATCGGCAACGCCGAGCTGGTCGGCGAGCTGATGCATTACAAGATGTTCGCATCGCTGCGCTTCACGGCACGCACGATCCTGCATTATCCGGAGGTGTGGCAGCATTGCACCGATGCGATCCAGCGCGGCATGGCCGCGGGCCGGGCATCGGGGCCTCTGTTCATGCAGAAGCTGGAGCGCGTGCTCCATCTGCCGCTCGATGAGGCGCGATCCGTGCTCGGCGTGCGCGGCGTGGTCGACCGTAACACGCAAGCCGCGAGCGCGTTCTGGATGGGCGACGCCCCGGCCCCGGCCCCGTTCGACGAACTGCAGTCGGGGACGCTGGCGGCGGCGTAGCTTAGTCGGCCAGGATCTTGCCCGGATTGAGGATGCCGGCGGGATCGAAAGCGCGCTTCACCCAGCCCATCGGCGCGAGCGCCGAGGCCAGCTCGACGGCGAGCAGGTGCTGCTTGCCGGTGCCGATGCCGTGCTCGCCGGTGCAGGTCCCGTCCATCGCAATCGCCCGCAGCGCCATGCGTTCGTGCAGTGCTTCCGCCTGCGCGATCTCCGCCGAGTCGTCGGGATCGACCAGGATGAAGGCGTGAAAGTTACCGTCGCCGACATGGCCTGCGATCGTCGCGGTCAGCGGCGACGCGTCGAGGTCGGCCCGGGTCTCGTCCAGGCACTCGGCCAGCCGCGACACCGGCACGCAGACGTCGGTGATCAGCACCCGCGCCCCGGCGCGCAATGCGCGGGTGGCGTAAAGCGCGGCGTGGCGCGCCTGCCACAGGGCGGTGCGCTCCTCGGCCAGCGTTGCGCGGCGTTCGATCGTGCCGCCGAAGCCGGCGAGCACCTCCTCGAACATCTCGACCTCGTCCGCGACTCCGTTCACGCTGCCGTGGAGCTCGACGAACAAGGTTGGGTGTTCGGCCAGCGCCGACTGGCGATAGGCGTTGATCGCCGCCATCATGGCTGCGTCGAGGAACTCGATTCGGGTGACGCCGAGCGACAGCTGGAGAGCAGCGATGACGGTCTGCACGGCGGCCTGCGCGTCGTCGAAGCAGCACACCAGGGTCGCCACCGCCTCCGGCACCGGATGCAGCCGCACGGTCAGCTCAGTGATGATGCCGAGCGTCCCCTCCGACCCGACCAGCAGCGCGGTCAGGTCGTAGCCAGCCGAGCTTTTGGGCGCGCGCTGCGCGGTCCGCACCACATCGCCGGTCGCCAGCACCGCGGTGACGGAGATGACGTTGGCGCGCATCGTGCCGTAGCGGACCGCGGTGGTGCCCGACGCGCGCGTCGCCGCCATCCCGCCCAGCGTCGCGTCGGCCCCGGGATCGATCGGGAAGTGCAGCCCGGTGCCCTTCAGCGCCGCGTTGAGCTGCTCGCGCCGCACGCCCGCCTGGACGGTCGCGGCGAAGTCTTCGGCATGGACCTCAATCACGTCGGTCATGTTCGACAGGTTCAGGATCAGCCCGCCCCGGACCGCCAGCGCGTTGCCCTCCAGCGAGGTGCCCGCGCCCCAGGCCACCACCGGCAGGCCGTGCGCGGCGCAGGCCCGCACCGCCGCGGCGACCTCCTCGGTGCCGGCCGGATAGGCGACGCAATCGGGCGGCTCGGGGGCGTGATAGCCCTCGTCGCGCGCATGCTGTTCGCGCTGCGCGCCGCTCCGTGAAACCCGCGCGCCGAAGATGCCGACGAGATCGTCCCAGAAGGCCGGGCTCAATGCGGGCAGCACGCTGCCTTCGGCGCCGGCGCGGTGCCGGCCGGCTTCGTCCCCTTGCGGCCGCGCATCGCGTAGGGCGCCATCATCGCGAACGCTTCCGGGATGTTGATCGGTGTCGGATCGTTCGCGAAGCGGCGGTAGAAATACAGCACGTTGGCGACGATCCGCTCCGCCCCGCCCCAGTCCTCGAACTGGCCGAGCGCGATGTCCTGCACCGCCTCGTCGAGCGTCAGGCCGGCGTCGTAGCGCGCCCGCGCCTCGCGCTCGACGAACTGGAGGTATGCCTTCACCTTCGCGACACCCGTCTTGTCGGTGACCGGGCCGTGGCCAGGCACCACATAGTCGATGTCCATCGCCATCAACGCGTCGATCGCCTCGATCCAGTTCTCGTGCGGGCCGGTCCACAGGATCGGGGTGTTCGTCAGGAACACTATGTCGCCGGTGAACACCATCCCGTCGCCCGGCACATGCACCAGCACGTCGCCCGACGTGTGCGCCGGACCGACCTCGATCAGTTTCACCTGCTTGTCGCCCACCGTAAGGTCGCGGCGGCCCGAGAAGGTGTCGTTGGGCAGCACGTGCTCGACGTCGTCGAACTCGAACGGCGGCCCGAGCAACCGAAACAGGAAGTCGCCGACCACGCCCTCAGGCCGCGTATCGAGCAGCCGCTTCATGAGCTGCGGGGTCAGCTCGCCCATCCCCTTTTTGCACGCCTCGGACGCGATGATGCGGGCATGCGCCATCAGCCGGTTGCCGAACGTGTGATCGGCGTCGCGATGCGTGTTGACGAGTGTGCCGATGTCGCGCGCGGCCAAGCCGGTCGCGTCGCGATAGGCGGCCAGCATCGTTCCCGTCAGCCGCTCGTCGCGCAGCGTGTCGATCAGCAGCGATTCGTCGCCGTCGGTGAT
>CAXTNG010000225.1:0-5839 GCA_964245475.1 uncultured Sphingomonas sp.
GTGACGACGCGCGCGCGACCCTCCCAGTCGGTGCGGAAGCGCTCGTGGATCAGCGCGTTCGGAATCGTCGCGAGGAAGTGGATCGCCGCCATCTCCGCGATCGGGCCGAGCGTGCCCGAATGCGGCGCCACCGACACGAAATGCGCCTCGGCATAGGCGGCGATCTTGCGCATCTGCGTGAGCCCCACGCGGCCGCTGTCGGGTTGCACCACATCGACCAGCCCCTCGCCGATCAGCCGGCGGTAGCCCCACAGCAGCGCGGAACGCTCACCGGCGGCAAGCGGCAGGTCGGTCGCCGCGCGCAACCGCCGCAGCCCCTCGATATCCTCGGGCGGCAGCGGTTCTTCCAGGAACAGCAGGTCGTACGGCTCCAGCGCGCGCGCCGCGCGGATCGCGTCGGGGGCGGTCAGCCAGGGGGGGCCATGCAGATCGACGGCGATGTCGATGTCCGGCCCGACCGCCTCGCGCAATGCCGCGACCTTCTCGATCGCGGTGCGCACGTTGCCGGTCTTCAGCGCGCGATAACCCTCCGCCACCGCCTCGCGCCCCAGTTCGGTCGAGCTGGCATGGACATAGACCGGCACGCGGTCGCGGAACTTGCCGCCGAGCAGCCGCCACAGCGGCACGTCGAGCGCCTTTGCCGCGATGTCCCACAGGGCCATGTCGAGCCCGGCGATTGCGCCCGACCCGACCGTGCCGGTCTGGCCATGCCCCATCTGGCTGACGAACATGCGGTGCCACAGCCGATCGACGTCGCGCGGATCCTCGCCGATCAGCACGGTGGCGAGGTCCGCCATCGCCGTCGCGACCACCTTCGGCCAGCCGCTGCCCTCGCCGACGCCGGTGATGCCGGCATCGGTCTCGACGCGCACGAAGCACCAGTGGCGCGACCCGGCCATGCTCATGCCGCCCTGCGCCCCGCCCGCCGACCATGACGTCTCGCCGGGCGCGCCCGCCGCCATGAGATAGGGAGTGACCTTGGTGATGCGCATGCCGTTCCTTCGTCTCAGGTGCCGCTGCGGGCCATCTGCCGGCGGTAGAAATATTGCACGATCAGGGCGGCAGCGGGGTGGACGCAGGCAAGGGTCAGGAACACCGGGGTATAGCCGTAATGGTCGATCACCGGGCCGGCCGCCGCGTTGAACAGCGCCGCGCCCGCGGTACCGACCGCGTTGACGAGCCCGACCGCGGTGCCGACCGAATGCTTCGGAAACAGGTCGGTCATCAGGATGTTGGACAGGAACAGCCAGACGAAGCCGAGCAGATAGCTCGTCGTCACCACCACCATGAACCACGGCACGCCGACGATGAAGGGCAAGGTCGCGATCAGCGGCGACAGCACGACCGCAGCCTGCATCACGCGCAGCCGCGCGCCCGCCGGCGCGAAGCCGTGCCGCGTCAGCCGGGCGATCACCCACACCACGCCGAAGGTCAGCACCGAGGTGACGAGCGGCGGCAGCCACAGCAGCGCGCCGACATCGGCGAGACTCGCGCCGAGCCGCTCCTGCATGTAGCCGGCCTGCCAGTATTGGAAGAAGAACCACACCGGATCGCTGACCAGCCGCGCGAGCAGGATGCCCCAGAGCAGCGGGTTGCGCAGGATGGCGAGCAACGCCGGCCGCTCGCGCTTCTCCTCCTCGACTGCCGCCGCCGCGTAGCGCGGCGGGTTGCGGTCGGCGACGTACCACATCAACCCAAAGGCGAGCCCGATGACGCCCGGCACGAAGAATCCCGCGCGCCACCCGAACCCGAGCGCCAGGAACGCGACGACCGGCGGGCTCAGGATCGCGCCGAGCGACTGCATCGGCGTCTTGACCGCATAGGCGAAGGCGATGCGGTCGCGCGGGAACCAGTTGACCAGCGCATAGATCGTGACGGGCAGCAGCCCCGCCTCGGCCGCTCCGAGCAGGACGCGCCACGCGACCAATTGCTGAAACGTCGTCGCCAGCCCGCATCCGATCGTCGCGATCGACCACAGGGCGACGAAGACGGTGAACGGCCCCCGGCTGCCGTAGCGATCGACGATCCGCCCGCACACGACGTAGAAGATCGCATAGGGGATCATGAACGCCGTCACGAGCAGCGCATACGCGCTGTCGTTAACGTGGAATTCATGCTTGATCGTCGTCTTCAGCACCGACACGGCGTTGCGGTCGATCATGCCCAGCACATAATCGACCGTCATCAGCGTCAGCACCCACCACGCCTGCCACGGGATGTCGCGCAGCGGCGTGGAGAGGCGGTCCTGGCGGGTCATCATCGTCCTTGTCGCACGTCGGTGTCAGAAGCGGTAGCTCAACCCCGCCTGCACCGTCCGGCCGTAGATGGTGTAGTTGCGCGCGCGCGTGACCGCGCCCTCATATTCGTACAGCACCGCGTTGGTCACGTTGAACACCTCTGCCCGTCCGCTCAGATGGTCGGTGATGTTGACGTTTGCGGTCAGGTCGAGCTGCGGACGTGCCTTGACGAAGCGGTCGGCTCCGCTCGCCGTGCCGCCCGAGCCGAGGAAATATCCGCTGCGATAATTGTACGCGGCGCGAAGGCTGAACTGCGGCGTCTCGAAATACACGATCGCGTTGACCGTATCCTGCGAGATTTCACTCAAACGGAACGTCGAGGAGGTCGAGAAGTCGATATAGGTGTAGTTCACCTGACCGCCGAAATACTTCCACGGCGCGGGCAGGAAGCTGAGGTTCTGCTGAACCGAAACCTCGAAGCCCTTGAGCGTGAAGTCGCTCTGGTTGGCGGTGACGTTGATGTTGAAGGTCGCGCCCGATGCGACCGCTGGGAACAGGCCGCTCGCCGCGGTCGCCTGGGTCGTGCGGCACCCGCCGCTCGCGGTCGATAGCGGTCCGAAGCCGAACCCGCCGCCGTCGGCGGGGCAGACCCGCGTCGTCCCCGCGTAATCGTGCACGTCCTTCTTGAACAGGTCGATGCTGATGTTGCTGCCGGCGCGGTTGTACCATTCGAGCGACACGTCGAAATTGTCGGCGGTGAACGGACGCAGGTCGCTCGCCCCGAGATTGGCGGTGACCAGCGTGCCGGTGCCGTCCACCGACACCGATCGCAGCACGGCGAAGCTGTCGACCTGCGGGCGGCGCACGGTCTTGTTGTACGACCCGCGCAGGACGAAGTTGCGGAACCCCTCCAGCGACAGGTTCGCCGAGGGCAGCCAGTTGTGATAGTCGAAGTCGAGCGGCGCGGTCGGCAGGTTCGCCGCGGTTCGGGCGACGGTGCTGCGCTCCGACTGTTCGTAGCGCGCGCCGAGCACGCCGCGCAGGCGGAAGTCCCCGAACGCCTGGTCTAGCGCGACCTGACCGTAACCGCCATAGATGCGCTGCTTGTTCTCGTAGATCTGCGAGATCGATGTCGTGTCGCGGATGGCGACCAGCCCGCCCGGCCCGACATAGCTGTTCGCGGGCAGCGTCGTCGCCGTCACCGGCGTGAGCAGCCGCGTCACGCGGTCCACGTCCAGTTCGGCATAGTCGGCGGGATCGAAGCGGGTCGCGCCGCCGAGGAACTGGCCGGATCCGCGCAGGAAGGAGAAGTCGTAGACGCTGTTGTTCAACGCGGCGACGTTCGCGCCGAAGAGGCTTTGCAGCGAGTTGTCCTGGTCCTGGCTCTTGTCGCGATAGGTGCCGCCGATCTCGATGCTCTCGATCGGGCCGAAGTTCAGCGTGCGCTTGATCCTCGCGTCGAACGCCAGCTCGTCCTCGTCCTCGCGGATGTTGCGGAAGCCGCCGATGAAGTTGAGCAGCGGGTTGGCGACGGCGTTGACCTGCCGATAGGTCGGCGCGAGCGGCGCCCCGAACGGCTGCTCGAGGTTGAAGCGCGGGCTGCCGGTCTGCAGATCGTACAGGAAGTTGCGGATGTCGCCCGCGCCGGTGTTGATGTGGACGGTCAGGCCGTTGGTGGCGGGCGCGATCGCCGCCGCCTGCTGCGCCTGATAGCCGAAATTGGCGCTGACCCGGCTGGCCTTCGTGTAATGCGCCAGCGCGCTCACCAGCCAGCCGTCGTGATCCCATTTCAGTTCGCCGGTCCCGGCGAAGGTCTTGTAGCGATCCTCGAGGATGCGGCTGTCGGCGATCAGGACCGGGTTGATATACGTGACGTCGGTATAGGTCTGTCCGAACGCGCCTTCCGCGAGCGCGTTGCCGATGGGATTGCGGGTCGTCCGGCCGGCCGTGGTATCGATCGTGAACTGCGAAATGTACGCACGCGGCTGATAGTCGTTGTAGAACCCGCGCAGCGTCGCGGTCAGCGACGGGGCCGGGCGCCACTCCGCGGTCAGCGCGGCGGAATAGGAATTGCCCTTGGTCTGGTTGGTCGCGAGACGGGTCTGTTTGGGGATGTAGATGTCGTCGGACAGGTCGGTCGTCGCCGCCCCGGCGATCCGGTCGTAGGTGTTGATCTGGCCGTTGTCCTCGCGGAAATCGAGCCGTTGATACCCGAAGGCCGCGCGCACGCCGAACACGCCGGGCACGAACTGGCGCTGGAACACGATCGCGCCGCCGGGCGCGAGCTTCTCGGTCAGGCCCTCATATTTCGCATCGGCCGTTACCGTCAGCTGGTTCTTGCCTTCCAGCGGATCGCCGGTGCGCAGGTTGACGAGGCCGGACAGGCCGCCCGACAGGTTCGACGGCAGGTCGGACTTGATGACGTCGATGCCGCCGAACACCTCCGAGCGGACGGTGCCGAACGAGAAGTTGGTCACGTCCGGGCTCGCCAGATACTGGCCGTTGATGAGTGTCTGCGAGAAGTCGCCCGGAAGCCCGCGGATCGAGACGGTGCCGAGGCGGCGTTGCGCGGACCGGTTGATCTGCACGCCGGGCAGCCGCTGCAACGATTCGGCGAGGTTCTGGTCGGGCAGCTTGCCGATCGCGTCGGCCGAGATCGAGTCGAGCACCTGGTTCGCGTTGCGCTTGGTCTGCAGCGCGTCTTCGAGACTGCGGCGGATGCCGGTAACGACGATATCCTGTTCCGGCGCGGCATCGGCGTCGGCCTGGTCGGGCGCGTCGCTCGCCGGGGGCTGCGCCGGGGTCGTCTGGGCGTAGAGGGACGGGACGGCGAGGGCCGTCCCCGCCAGCAGCGCTGCGCGCGCGAAATACCGCATGCCGATCTTTACCACGTCCATCCCCTCCGAAGTGCGTGCGGTTGTTCCCGCTACATCATAATGTGTAACATGAAAGCTGGAGTTGTAAAGCAACTTTTCTGAAGTTTAGCCGTGCCCTACCCGCGAGGTTTGAAATGCCCTCTGATCTGGGGCGCTTCCCTGATTTTGCAACAGGGATTGCCAAGCAGATTTGTCAAGATGTAAGAACAAATCAGAAGCGTGGGAGAGGAATGATGGGGGCGTGGCCGGTATCCGAGCAGGACGGCTTGACGGCGGCGTTGGCCGAGCTCGAGGCGTTGCTGGGGCCGCGGCTCTCCCGCAATGCCTCGGTGCGCGCGGTCCACGGGCGCGGCGAGGCGTTCCATGCCGAGACGCTGCCCGACGCGGTCGCCTTTCCCCATTCGACGCAGGACGTCGTCGCGATCGTCCAAACCTGCGCGCGCCATGCCGTCCCGATCGTGCCCTATGGCGCGGGCACCTCGCTCGAAGGCAATGTCGCGGCGGTGTGCGGCGGCGTGTCGCTCGACCTGACCGAGATGAACGCGGTCCTGCACGTCAACGCGGCGGACATGGACTGCGTGGTGCAGCCGGGCGTCACGCGCGAGCAGTTGAACGACGACCTGCGCGACATGGGCATCTTCTTCCCGATCGATCCCGGCGCGAACGCCACGATCGGCGGCATGTGCGCCACGCGCGCGTCGGGCACGAACGCGGTACGCTACGGGA
>CAXTNG010000226.1:0-573 GCA_964245475.1 uncultured Sphingomonas sp.
CCCCGAGCGACTCGCCGCCGCGCTGGTTGAGGGCGTCCGCGCGCACGG
The DNA here is from genome assembly GCA_964245475.1 of uncultured Sphingomonas sp. Taxonomy (GTDB): domain Bacteria; phylum Pseudomonadota; class Alphaproteobacteria; order Sphingomonadales; family Sphingomonadaceae; genus Sphingomonas. The sequence goes on from CAXTNG010000226.1 coordinate 49, forward strand.
CCTCGCGTTGCTGCCGTGGAGCGGGGGCGCCGACGTGCTCCGCCGCCGCGCCGCGTTTGCGGGCGTCGACCTGAGCGACGAAGCGCTGCTCGCCCGCATCGACGACTGGCTCCCGCCGCTCGTTGCGGGCCGTCGCCGGCTCGACGCGATCGCGCCCGGCGACCTGACGCAGGCACTGCGCGACCTCGCCGGCTGGGATGCGATGCGCCGGGTCGACCGCCTCGCAACCGCCGACTTCACCACGCCCGCAGGCAGCACCCATGCGATCGACTATGGTGCCGAGGCAGGGCCCACCGTCGAAGTCCGCGTGCAGTCGCTGTTCGGCCTGTCCGAGCACCCGACCGTCGGCACGAACCGCATCCCGCTCGTGCTCAGCCTCACCTCGCCCGCCGGGCGGCCGATCCAGACCACGCACGACCTGCCCGGCTTCTGGCGCGGCAGCTGGGCGGAGGTCGCGAAGGAGATGCGCGGCCGCTATCCCAAGCACCCCTGGCCCGACGACCCCGCCGCCGCGCTGCCGACACA
>CAXTNG010000226.1:583-5839 GCA_964245475.1 uncultured Sphingomonas sp.
AGACGCGATAAGGAGCCGTGCATGCCCACCGCCCGCATCTTCCAGCGCCCCAAGAACGCGATGCAGTCCGGCAAGTACCGGACCGACCGCTGGCAGCTCGAGTTCGAGCCCGCCGAGGCCAAGCGGCCAGACCCGCTCACCGGCTGGGCGGGCAGCGGCGACACGCGCGAGCAGGTCCGTCTCGGCTTCGCGACGCAGGAGGCGGCGGTCGCCTATTGCGAGGCGCAGGGCTTCGACTATACAATCGTCTCCGCCCCTGAGAGGACGCTCAAACTTCAAGCCTACGCCGACAACTTTCGCTGAGCGCGCCCTTCGCAGTGGCAAAGCTCGGCATGCGCGGGTAAGGGGCGGCGCACCGCTCGCTTGCAGGACGCCCCACCGATGCGCATCGTCATCGCCTCCGATCACGCGGCCGTCGCGCTCAAGGCGACGCTCGGCCAATGGCTGCGTGAGGCCGGCCATGAGGTGCTCGATCTCGGCACCGACGGAACCGCCAGCGTCGACTATCCGGACTATGGCTATGCGCTCGCCGAGGCGCTCCGTGACGGGCGTGCCGAGCGCGGGGTCGCGCTGTGCGGCTCGGGGATCGGCATCATGATCGCCGCCAACCGCTTAGCCGAAGTGCGCTGCGCCCTGGTGTCCGAGCCGGAATCGGCGAGGCTGGCGCGTGCGCACAACGACTGCAACGCCATCGCGATGGGCGCGCGGCTGATCGGCGACGACATGGCCAAGGCCTGCCTAGCCGCCTTCCTCAACACCGGTTTCGACGGCGGCCGCCACACTCACCGCGTCGACAAATTGTCGGAGATTCCAGCATGAGCACCCAGCCTCGCGACCTCGCCGATGTCCAGCCCGACGGCTTCTTCACCCGCACGCTTGCCGAGGCCGACCCGGCGGTGTTCGGCGGCATCGAGCGCGAGCTGGAACGCGAGCAGACGCAGATCGAGCTGATCGCGTCGGAGAACATCGTCAGCAAGGCGGTGCTGGAGGCTCAGGGCTCGGTCTTCACCAACAAATATGCGGAAGGCTATCCCGGCAAGCGCTATTACCAGGGCTGTGCGCCGTCCGACGCCGTCGAGCAGCTGGCGATCGACCGCGCCAAGCAGCTGTTCGGCTGTGCCTACGCCAACGTCCAGCCGCATTCGGGCGCGCAGGCGAACGGCGCGGTGATGCTCGCGCTGGTCAAACCGGGCGAGACGATCCTGGGAATGAGCCTCGACGCGGGCGGTCACCTGACCCATGGCGCGAAGGCGGCGATGTCGGGCAAGTGGTTCAACGCTGTCCAGTATGGCGTCGATGCGGACACGCACCTGATCGACTACGACCAGGTCGAGCGGCTCGCCGAGGAGCACAAGCCAAAGCTCATCATCGCCGGCGGCTCGGCCTACCCGCGCCACATCGACTTCGCCCGCTTTCGCGCGATCGCCGACAAGGTGGGCGCTTATTTCATGGTCGACATGGCGCATTTCGCCGGCATCGTCGCGGCGGGGCAGCACCCCACCCCGTTCGGCCACGCGCATGTCGTTACCACGACGACGCACAAGACGCTGCGGGGGCCCCGCGGCGGCATGATCCTGACCGACGACGAGACGATCGCGAAGAAGATCAACTCCGCCGTCTTCCCCGGCCTGCAGGGCGGCCCGCTGATGCACGTCATCGCCGCCAAGGCGGTGGCGTTCGGCGAGGCGCTTCAGCCGAACTTCAAGAGCTACATCGCCGCAGTTGTCGAGAACGCCAAGGTGCTCGCGGCGACGCTCAAGGAGCGCGGCTCGAACATCGTCGCGGGCGGCACCGACACCCATCTCGCGCTGGTCGACCTGACCCCGCTCGGCGTCACCGGGCGCGACGCCGACGAGGCGCTGGAGCGTGCCGGCATCACCTGCAACAAGAACGGCATCCCCAACGACCCGCTTCCGCCGGTCAAGACCAGCGGCATCCGCGTCGGCTCCCCCGCCGGCACCACCCGCGGCTTCGGTCCGGCCGAGTTCCGCGAGATCGGCCACATGGTCGCTGACGTGCTAGACGGCCTCAAGGGCAAGGGCGAGCACGGCGACCCATCGGTCGAGGCCAACGTCCGCGAGCGCGTTCGCGCGCTGTGCGCCCGCTTCCCCATCTATCAAGGATGATCCGATGAGCGATTTCGACGCCAAAATCCGTGAGGTCCAGGAGACCGTCAAAGGCACCCCCGAGCTCGGCAAGAAGATGGCCAAATACGGCGCGATCGGCGCGGTGATCGCGATCCCCGTGCCGTTCGTCGGCCCGGTGCTGGGCGCCATCGCGGGTGCAGCCATCGCCTACAGCAAGCGCAACCAGGCGTAGTTATGCGGCGCTCACGCGCCGGTGCCGCGCGACCGTGAGGTCGCCGAATAATGCGCTGCCCGTTCTGCGGCCATGAAGACAGCCAGGTAAAGGACAGCCGCCCGACCGAGGACGGGGCGGCGATCCGGCGGCGGCGGCAGTGCGAGGGCTGCGCGGCGCGCTTCACCACCTTCGAGCGCATCCAGCTGCGCGAATTGGTGGTGCTGAAGAGCGAGGGCCGCCGCGAGCCGTTCGAGCGCGACAAGCTGCTTCGCTCGCTCGCCATCGCCGCGCGCAAGCGGCCGGTCGACGCCGCGCGGCTGGAGAAGCTGGTCACCGGCATCCAGCGCCGGCTGGAGACGCAGGGCGAGCACGAGGTATCGTCCAAGCGCATCGGCGAGCTGGTGATGGACGGGCTGAAGGCGCTCGACCCGGTGGCGTACATCCGCTTCGCGAGCGTGTACCGGGAGTTCAGCGAGGCGCGGGACTTCGAGGATTTTGCGGGAAGCGTGGACTCGGCCGTCGTTATCGGCCCCGACGCCCCACCCCTTCCGTTCGCCCTGAGCGAAGTCGAAGGGCACGCTCGCACGAAGCGAGGCGACTCTGGCCAATGACCTTCTGGGCGTATATTCTCCGCTGCTCGGACGGAACTTATTACACGGGCCACACCGACAATTTGGAGAGCCGCATCGGCGCTCACCATAGCGGCGCGCTGAAGGGCTACACGCACGAGCGGAGGCCGTTGGAATTCGTCTGGTCGCAGGAGTTCCCGACTCGCCTGGAAGCGCTCGAAGCGGAGCGTCGGATCAAGGGTTGGACCAAGGCGAAGAAGGAGGCGCTGATCGCGGCCGATTGGCAACGGTTGCACGACCTTGCCGTTCCACCGTCCGAACGTGAGGAGCGTGCCCTTCGACTTCGCTCAGGGCGAACGGATGTTGAAGCGCAGCCCTTGGAACCTGATACCGTTCGTGCTGAGCGAAGTCGAAGCACCTCTGCGGCTCCATCCTCACCCTCTGCTCATGCTGAGCGAAGTCGAAGTACATCGAACTCACGCCCTTCGACTGCGCTCAGGGCGAACGGAGAAACTCCCCCCGCCATCATCCTCGTCCGCCCCCAGCTCGGCGAGAACATCGGCAAGGCCGCGCGGGCGATGCTCAATTTCGGCCTGACCGACATGCGCCTGGTCGCTCCCCGCGACGGCTGGCCCAACCCGAGCGCCGGGCCTGCCGCCTCGGGCGCGGACATCGTTCTCGAACACGCGCAGGTGTTCGACACTGTCGCGCAAGCCGTCACCGATTGCGCGCACGTCTACGCTACCACCGTCCGCCGCCGCGGCGTCACCAAGCCGGTGGTCACGCCCGAAGACGCCATCAAGAACGCCCGCGCCACGCCCGGCCGCAGCGCCTTCCTGTTCGGTCCCGAGCGTTCGGGGCTGGAGACCGACGACGTCGCGATCGCCCGGACCATCGTCACCGTGCCGATCAACCCCGAGTTCGGCAGCCTCAACCTGGCGCAGGCGGTGATCCTCATCGCCTACGAATGGTCGCGTGGGCAGGGCCTCGCCCAACCGCCGGAGACCGAGCTGCCCGAGCCCGCGCCGCAGGGGGAACTCGACGGCATGATCGCGCAGCTCGACGCGCTGCTCGACGAAGCGCGCTTCTACTTCCCCGAGGATCGCGCGCCCGCCACCAGGCGCACGATCCGCACCCTGCTCACCAAGCCCGGCTGGTCGAGCCAGGAGGTGCGTACGCTGCGGGGAGTGCTCTCCGCGCTTGGCAAGCCGCGGGCGCGTTAGCGGCGGTCGAACGCCGTGAGCTCATAGGCGATCGACGCCTCGACCAGCCGGTCCCATAGTGACGCAATCGCATCCGCGGGTGCGCCGATCCGTTCCGCCTTCGCCCGTGCCTGCGCGATGACCTCCGCTTTGCGCGCCTCGTCACGCACGAGGTCGCGTGACGGCTTGATCCGCGCCGCCGCGTCCATGTACGCGAAACGGCGACCGAGCAGCGTCACCAAGGCGCGATCGACTTCGTCAACGCCGGCGCGGACCTCGGCCATCGTGGTGCAATCGGCGGGTGCGTGGATCGTCATGCGAGACCCTGTGCCGCCCGGTCGCGAGCCTGTCCAGCTTGACTCGGCCATCCGCCCCCGCTAGGCGCGCGCCTTCGCAAACGCCCCTGCACCCCGGTGAAGCAGGTGGCCTGCGCTTAACCCCGCGAAGTGATACTTCGCGGGGACCCCAAAAGGGTTGAGCGTAGCGCGATGACCGGGACCAACGTCGTTCGCAATTGCAAGGAATATCACATGTCGAAGCGCGCCAGCGCCAAGCACAAGCTCGACCGCCGGATGGGCGAGAACATCTGGGGTCGCCCGAAGTCCCCGGTCAACAAGCGCGAATACGGCCCCGGCCAGCATGGCCAGCGCCGCAAGGGCAAGGTCAGCGACTTCGGCATCCAGCTGCGCGCCAAGCAGAAGCTCAAAGGTTATTACGGCGACGTCACCGAGAAGCAGTTCAAGGCGGCGTACATCGAAGCGGCGCGGATGAAGGGCGACACCGGCCAGAACCTGATCGGCCTGCTCGAGCAGCGGCTCGACATGATCGTCTATCGCGCCAAGTTCGCGCCGACGATCTTCGCCGCGCGCCAGCTGGTCAGCCACGGCCACATCCGCGTCAACGGCACCAAGTGCAACATCGCGTCGCGCCGGGTCGATGTCGGCCATGAGATCACGCTGGGTGGCAAGGCGCAGGACGGCGGACAGCGCTTCGGCGCACTGGAGGGCTGGGCGCTGCAAGCCTACGGCGCGGCTTACACCTTACAGGAACTGCTGACCGTCAAGAGCGACGACGTGCAAGGGCGCACGCGGATCTACGAGTCCATCGTCAAGGGCGACAACTCGCTGGAAGCCGGCATCCCGGAGAGCTTCAACGTGCTCATCAAGGAAATGCAGAGCCTCGGG
>CAXTNG010000227.1:0-5795 GCA_964245475.1 uncultured Sphingomonas sp.
CAAGAACACGGGGCTCGACACGCTGATCGAGAAGATCCAACTCCAGGCCGAGCTGCTCGAGCTCGCCGCCAATCCCGATCGGCCGGCCGAGGGCACGGTGATCGAGGCCAAGCTCGACAAGGGCCGCGGCCCGGTTGCGACGGTGCTGGTCAACCGCGGCACCTTGAAGGTCGGCGACATCTTCGTGGTTGGCGCCGAGAGCGGCAAGGTCCGTGCGCTCGTCGACGACAAGGGCCGTCAGGTCAAGGAAGCCGGCCCGGCGATGCCGGTCGAAATCCTCGGCCTGTCGGGCGTGCCCTCGGCAGGCGATCCGCTGCAGGTCGTCGAGAGCGAGGCGCGCGCGCGCGAGGTCGCCGAATATCGCCAGTCGGTGCTCACCCAGAAGCGCACCACGTCGGTGCCGGCGAGCCTGGAGTCGATGTTCTCGGCGCTCAAGGAAAAGCAGGCGATCGAATATCCGCTGGTGGTCAAGGCGGACACGCAGGGCACGGTCGAGGCGATCGTCGGCGCGATCAACAAGATCAGCACCGACGCGATCCGCGCCCGCATCCTGCATTCGGGCGTCGGCGGCATCACCGAGAGCGACGTCACGCTCGCGGCGGCATCGGGGGCGCCGATCATCGGCTTCAACGTCCGCGCCAACGCCAAGGCGCGCGAGATCGCGGACCGAAATAATGTTGCTCTCAAATACTATGACGTCATCTACACGCTGACCGACGAGATCCGCGCCGGCATGGCGGGCGAGCTCGGTCCCGAGGCGTTCGAGACAGTCGTCGGCCGTGCCGAAATCCGCGAGGTCTTCTCGGCGGGCAAGCACGGCCGTGCTGCGGGCCTGCTCGTCACCGAAGGCGTCATCCGCAAGGCGCTCAAGGCCCGCATCACCCGCGCCGACGTCATCATCTACCAGGGCGAGATCGCCTCGCTCCGACGGTTCAAGGACGACGTGGCGGAGGTCCGCGCAGGCCTCGAATGCGGTGTGACGTTCACGCAGAACTTCACTGACATCAAGGCGGGCGACTTCCTCGAGACCTTCGAAGTCGAGATGCGCGAGCGGACGCTGTAGTCCTCACTTCCCCGCCCCGATTGGGGCGGGGAACAGGTATCTGCCATGAACACCGACAAGCCCGACAAGTCTGTCCGAACCCTGCGCGTCGGCGAGCAGGTGCGCCACATCCTGTCCGAGATCCTCGCACGCGGCGACGTCCACGACGAAACGCTGGCGAAGCATATGGTGTCGGTTACCGAGGTCCGCATGTCGCCCGACCTGCGCCACGCCACCGTCTTCGTGAAGCCGCTGCTCGGCCGCGATGAGGAGGCGGTGCTGAAGGCGCTGCGTACTAACACCGCCTACCTTCAGCGCGAGGTCGCGCACCGGGTGAAGATGAAATATGCCGCGAAGCTGAAGTTCTTGGCGGACGAGAGCTTCGACGAAGGCAGCCACATCGAGGCACTGCTGCGTAAGCCCGAGGTAGCGCGCGACCTTGACCGGTAGGGCGGTAAGACGCATCTTACCTGCATGAACGCCGAGACCAGATTGTCATCCAGAGGGCAAGTCGTCATTCCCAAGGACATACGGGATGCGCTAGCGTTGCGGTCTGGCGAACGCCTCAGCGTAACCCGTGAAGGACGGCGGATCGTCATGGAGCCTCTGTCCACCGAACCCGCCCGCCCGAAAATCAGCTATGAGGAGTTCCAGCGTCTCGTGCCGCGCTACGAAGGTCCGCCCGCGACGATCGAAGACATGAACGCTGCTGTCGATGTCATGTTCGCCGCACGCGGGCGCCCTTGAAGGCGCTTGATGCGAACGTTGTCTTGCGGCTGATCGTGCGGGATGACCCGGATCAGGAAGCGCAGGCACGAGCTCTGATAAAGGCGGAACCTATGCTTGTTCCACTCACGGTGACGATGGAGTGCGAGTGGGTCTTGCGCAGCTACTATAAAATGACCCCATCGGAGATCAGCTTCGCCCTGGATCATCTGACCGATGTGGGCAACCTGCTGTTTGAGCAAGTCGATGGGGTGCGCTGGGCATTAGGTCGTTTGACACGTGGCGCCGACTTTGCCGACATGATCCACGTGGTCCAGTCCGCCGCCGCGGGAGCTACCGCCTTCGTGACCTTCGACCACAGCATGGAGGCGGAGGCTGGCGCGGCGAGCCCACTGCCGATCGGGTTGCCCGGCTGATGGCCAAGCTCTACTTCTATTACGCCAGCATGAATGCGGGGAAGTCGACCAACCTGCTCCAGGCCGACTTCAACTATCGCGAGCGGGGCATGCGGACGATGTTGTTCACCGCCGCGGTGGACACGCGCTTCGCGGCGGGCACGATCACCTCGCGGATCGGACTGGAGGCGGCGGCGACGCCGTTCGATGCCGAGACCGACCTCGCCGCGGTGGTCGCGCAAAGGCACGCGATCGAGCCGGTCGCCTGCGTGCTGGTCGACGAGGCGCAGTTCCTGTCGCCCGAGCAGGTCGACCAGCTCGCGCATCTGGCCGATGTGGTCGGCGTGCCGGTGCTCGCCTATGGCCTGCGCACCGATTTCCAGGGGCAGCTCTTTCCCGGCTCGGCGCGGCTGCTCGCGCTGGCCGACGCACTCGTCGAGATCAAATCGGTGTGCGCGTGCGGGCGCAAGGCGACGATGAACCTCCGCGTCGATGCGGCGGGCCGCGCCGTTGGCCAAGGCGAGCAGACCGAGATCGGCGGCAACGACCGTTACGTTGCGCTTTGTCGCCGCCATTTCGTCGAGGCGCTCAAGGCCTGACGATGCTTCATGGCTGGATCGTCCTCGACAAGCCGCTCGGGCTCGGCTCGACCCAGGCGGTGTCTGCGGTCAAGCGCGCGCTGCGCCAGGGCGGCTACGGCAAGGCCAAGGTCGGCCACGGCGGCACGCTCGACCCGCTCGCCACCGGCGTGTTGCCGATCGCCATCGGCGAGGCGACCAAGCTGGCTGGACGGATGCTCGACAGCGACAAGGTCTATGAGTTCACCATCCGCTTCGGGGAGCAGACGGATACGCTTGATGCTGAGGGGCGGGTGGTCACCACGAGCGACGTGCGGCCCACCACAGCGGAGGTCGAGGCGGTGCTGCCACGATTTACCGGGCCGATCGCTCAGGCGCCGCCGGCGTATTCGGCGCTCAAGGTGGACGGCGAGCGAGCCTACGACTTGGCGCGTGCCGGCGAGGAGGTGACGCTGGCGACGCGGAACGTCGTGATCCATTCTCTCCACTCCTCCCCCGGAGGGAGAGGGGGACCAGCCGAAGGCTGGTGGAGGGGGCTTGCCCCAGAGGATACGCTATGCGGCGATACCCCTCCACCACCGCTTCGCGACGGTCCCCCTCCCTCTCCGGGAGAGGAGTTGCAGTCTGCTACTCTCCTTGCCCATGTTTCCAAGGGCACCTACATCCGCTCTCTTGCCCGTGACATCGCGCTCGCGCTCGGCACGGTAGGCCATGTCACCTATCTTCGCCGCACCAAGGCCGGCCCGTTCGACCTCTCCCGCGCGATATCGCTGGACAAACTCGACGAAGCCGCTAAGGCGCGCGACCTTGAACACCTACTCCTGCCGCTGAGGGCGGGGCTGGACGACATCCCGGCTCTGTCCCTCACCCCCGACCAGGCAGGGGCGCTCCGTCAGGGGCGCGTGCTGGCCGGGATCGCCGCCGCAGACGGCCTGACTTTCGCGATGCTCGACGAGACGCCCGTGGCGCTGGTCGAGCTTTGCGACGGACAGGCCAGCGTCGTGCGCGGCTTCAACCTGTGAACGATGTCGAAGGAAGCCAGATGACGATTACCGCAGAGCGCAAGACCGAGCTCGTCAAGGAACATGCCCGCCAGGACGGCGACACCGGGTCGCCCGAGGTCCAGGTCGCGGTCCTCACCGAGCGGATCAAGAACCTGACCGAGCATTTCAAGACGCACAAGAAGGACAACCACTCGCGCCGCGGGCTGCTGATGATGGTCAACAAGCGGCGCTCGCTGCTCGACTATCTCCGCCACAAGGACGGCGACCGCTATGTCGCGCTGATCGCGAAGCTGGGTCTCCGCAAGTAATCCGAAGGGCGCCCCAGTGGCGCCCTTCTCGTATCCGCCCGCGCGCATTCGGCGCGCCGGCAAGGGGCCACGATGGCCCCGCACCGCCGCGAGCCGGCTTTGCTCGCAACAGAGGCCCCCATCGCATCGGGTGATGGGAGTGAAGGAACCATGATGTTCAATACGAAGAAGGTGGAAATCGAGTGGGGCGGCAAGACCCTCACTCTCGAGACGGGCCGCGTTGCCCGCCAGGCCGATGGCGCGGTGCTCGCGACGCTCGGCGAGACGGTGGTGCTTTGCGCGGTGACCGCCGCCAAGTCGGTGAAGGAAGGGCAGGATTTCTTCCCCCTGACCGTCCATTACCAGGAAAAGTTCTCATCCAGCGGCCGCATCCCCGGCGGCTTCTTCAAGCGCGAGCGCGGCGCCACCGAGCGTGAGACTCTCGTCTCGCGCCTGATCGACCGCCCGCTGCGCCCGCTGTTCCCGGAGGGCTTCTACAATGAGATCAACTGCATCGCGCAGGTGATGAGCTATGACGGCGAGAACGAGCCCGACCTGCTGGCGATGATCGCGGCGTCGGCGGCGATGACGCTGTCGGGCGTGCCCTTCATGGGCCCGATCGGCGCGGCGCGCGTCGGCTACAAGGACGGCGAGTATCAACTCAACCCGTCGGACAGCGAGGTCGCGACCGGCGAGCTCGACCTGATGGTCGCCGCCACCCACGACGCGGTGATGATGGTCGAATCCGAAGCCAAGGAGCTTTCGGAAGAGGTCATGCTCGGCGCGGTGATGTTCGCGCACAAGGCGTCGCAACAGGTGATCGACGCGATCATCAAGCTCGCCGAGCAGGCTGCCAAGGAGCCGTGGGAGCTGGCCAAGGGCGCCGATCTCAGCGGCCACAAGGCGAAGCTCAAGGAGTTGATCGGCGCCGACATGGAGGCAGCCTACAAGCTGACCGACAAGCAGGCGCGCCAGACCGCGATCAACGACGCGCGCGCCAAGGCGCGCGAGGCGTTCGAGGATCTGAAGCACGCCAACCCCGCCGAGTACCTCGGCACGCTCAAGCTGGTGAAGAAGGTCGAGGCGGAGATCGTCCGCGGCGCGATCCTCAAGACCGGCCGCCGCATCGACGGGCGCGACACCAAGACGGTGCGCCCGATCGAGGCCTCGGTCCACTTCCTCCCGCGCGCGCACGGCTCGGCGCTGTTCACCCGCGGCGAGACCCAGACCATCGCGACGACGACGCTGGGCACCCGCGACGCCGAGCAGATGATCGATGGCCTGAACGGGCTCAGCTACCAGCATTTCATGCTCCACTATAACTTCCTGCCCTATTCGGTCGGCGAAGTCGGCCGCTTCGGGGCGCCGAGCCGCCGCGACATCGGCCACGGCAAGCTCGCCTGGCGCGCGCTCCATGCGGTGCTGCCGACCAAGGAGGAGTTCCCCTACACGATCCGCGTCACCAGCGACATCACGGAGAGCAACGGCTCGTCGTCGATGGCGACGGTGTGCGGCGGCTCGCTGAGCCTGATGGACGCCGGCGTGCCGATCAAGCGCCCGGTCTCGGGCATCGCGATGGGCCTGATCCTGGAGGGCAAGGACTTCGCGGTCCTCAGCGACATCCTCGGCGACGAGGATCACCTGGGCGACATGGATTTCAAAGTTGCGGGCACCAGCGAGGGCATCACCTCGCTCCAGATGGACATCAAGATCGCCGGCATCACCGAGGAGATCATGAAGGTCGCGCTCGCCCAGGCGAACGA
>CAXTNG010000228.1:0-5281 GCA_964245475.1 uncultured Sphingomonas sp.
GCCACCTTCGCGCCCGAGAAGATCGGCTTCCGCATCCGCGAGCGCCCGATCTTCGGCGGGAAAGGCGAGGGCGAGGACGGCGGCTTCTGGTTCTCGATCGAGCATCAGATGATCGCCGGCGTCGCGAGCTTCGACAAGGCCGAGGCGCGGCGGCTGTTGCTGGCGACGAGCTTCCACACCTACGCCGCGCGCTACCCCGACTACCCGCTTGGACGCTGGACGCATTCGGACAGCCTGCAATCCTCGCTCAGCCAGCGCGAGGGGCTGCTCAATTACTGGTATCCGACGTTTCGGGAGAGCGGCTTCGGCTATTGCTGCCATCCGCACGCATGGCCGCTCTACAATTACTATCGCGCGACCGCGTAGCCGGGCCTATCGCAGCGCGATGTCGACCGTCGCGCCGCCATGGTCGAGGTCGAACGACCGAGTCGCGGTGCGCCCGTTCGCGGTGACCGTGACGGCATAGCGCCCGAGATGGCCGCGCGCGGTAAGCCGTCCGCGGGCATCGCTCGCCGCCGCGACATGCGTTCGCCACGCGCCGAGCACGAGATCGCGCCACACCTGCAGGTTGGGCTTCTCCGACCAGTCGCGGCGGTACATCGCCGCATCGGGCTTCCAGTGCTGCGCCTCCCAGAAGCCCCATTGCACGAAGCCGTCCACCGCCGGGTGGCTGTAGATCGCGATCAGGAAATCGCGCGTATAATCGGCCTGCAGCTGCTCGTCCTTCGAATTGACGTCGAACTCGGTGATCTCGACCGGCAGGCCGAGCGGCAGGAACAGGTCGAGGTCCTTCAGCACCGCCTCGGGCGCGCGCGGCTGCTGCCCGACATGGCTCTGCACGCCGAGCGCGTCGATCGGCCCGCCGAGCGCGCGCACCCGGGTCGCCAGGTCGATCAGCTCGCGGATCATGTACGGGCTGCCGCTCGCGTTGAGCATGCCGTAATCGTTGAGCGTCAGGCGCGCGGCCGGGTCGATCGCGCGCGCGGTCCGGTACCAATCCGCGAGCATCGCCTCACGCGATCTGCCCTCGAAGAAATCCTGCTCGTGCAGCGGCTCGTTCACGACGTCCCATGCGATGACCTTGCCGCGCATCGCACCGACGACGTCGCGCAGGTGCGCGTCGGTCAGCTTCGGCAGGTCGGCGAGGCGGTTGGGATCGTCGCGCAGCATCGCGGGCGCGAACTTCCAGCCGGGCCAGATGACGTTGTGCCCGCGCACGCGCACGTCGTGCGCGCGCAGCCAATCGACCGCGCCGATCGCGACGTCGCGATGCGCGATCCACGCCGGCCATTTCAGCTGGTTGTCGAGCGTCGCCGTGTCGAACAGCGCAAGGAACGCCTGACGGTAGCGTTCCGCCTCGGGCGTACGCTGCATCGCGAGGTCGCCGTTGATCGCGCTGCCCCACAGGAATTTCGGTCGAACGAGCCGCACATCGACCCGCGCCGCGGCGACCGGGCGGCGGCGCGCATCGACCACCCGCACCATGAACGGCGCGGTGCGCAGCGTCTCGATCCGCTGCAGTGCCGCCTGCCGCCACGCCGCGCCCGCCTCGCGGCCGGGGTAGCTGTAGCGCGTGCTCGGCAGCTCGGCGATGGTCGCGCGGCCGGCGAAGTCGAGCAGTTCGGGCCGCGTGAGCTCGACCGTCTGCTGCAGGCCGCCGAGCCCGAGCGACAGCATGCCCGCGCCCGCGGCAAGGTCCGTCGCCATGGCGAACGGCACCTCGATCAGCGTCCATTCCGGCCCGACATTGTAGCGCGTCACGAGGCTGCGTTCCCACGGCGTGCCGTTCCGCTGGAACAGCAATTCGATCTCGGCCTCGCCCGATTCCTGCCGCGCGGAGACGGCGCGCGCGTAGAAGCGCAGCAGCGCGACGTCGCCCTTGCGCACCGGCGCGACCGACGTCCACACCGCCGCCACCGAGGCCGCCGACTTCGAGCCGGCCGGTACGGTCACGCGCAGGGTCGGGCGATCGGAGAAGGCGGTGGCGGGCGCGAGCGACGCCTGCTTGTGTTCCAGGTCGCGGAACGCGAAGGTCGGCGCGCGTTCGTCGCCCAGCACGGCCACGGGCGTCTTCGCGGCCAGCGCGGGGGCGAGCGGCCGCGCCACCGGCTGCGCCGTCAACGGCTCCGCGAGCCCGATCATCATCATGACGATGCCGATCAACACGCTCCAGCCACGCATGATGTGCTCCTCATCCCGGTTGTTATACCAAAGCGCATGTTGTAGCTTTTTGTCAAACAACGCGTGATGACATGCGAGCGGGGAGAGCATCGTGATCTTTAAGCCGACGGCAGCGCCGCTGCGCACGACGCTTGCTCTGGCCACGCTCGCCTGGGCCGCGCCCGCGACGCCGCAGGGGCACGCGCCGGTGCCGCCGATGGCGACGCGCGACGCGGTCGGGCTGGCCGATCCGCTCCACGGCGTCGATAACGGCGGCAACGTCACGCCCGGCGCGACCGTCCCGTTCGGCTTCGTCACCCTCGGGCCGCAGACCACGCGCGGTTCGACCAGCGGATACGATTCGGACAGCGCGATCGTTGGCTTCGCGCACACCTTCGTCAGCGGCACCGGCGGGGACAGCAAGTACGGAAATTTCCGCGTGACCCCGACGGTCGGGCCGGTCGAGCCGAACCATCTCGCCTTCCACCGGAGCGACGAGACCGCGAGCCCCGGCTTCTACGGCGTCACGCTGGGCGACGATCCGGCCCGCCGTATCAAGGCCGAGCAGACCGCGACGCCCTATGTCGGCGTGCATCGCTACACCTTCCCGGCCAGCGCGCGGAGCAACCTGCTGCTCGACGTGACGGCGGCGATCCTCGGCGGCGGCGGCGGGCAGGTGGCGACGGGCGTCGAGGTCGAGGTGGTTGATGATTCCACGCTCTCGGGCTGGGCGACGTTTCGCGGCGGATGGAATTCCGTCCCCTACAAGCTCTATTTCCGCGCGGTGTTCGATCGGCCCGCGACCGAGATCGGCACCTGGTCCACGACGCTCGGCGGGTTCGAGCTGCACGCCGGCCGTCAGCGTACCGCCGGCGGCAACCAGAAGACGAAGCCGCAGGCGACCCCGAACCTTTCGAGCGGGGTCAGCTACACGCGCGGCGGCGGCGCGAACGGCAACATCAACAACAAGTTCGGCGCCTATGCCCGCTTCGACACGCGCCGCGACGCGGTCGTGCAGATGAAGCTCGCCGTCTCCTTCACCAGCGAGGCGCAGGCCCGCGCGCATCTCGAGGCCGAGGCGCCGCGATGGGATTTCGCGGGAACGCTGGCGAGCGCGCGGATCGGCTGGCGCGACGCGTTCGCCCCGGTCGCGGTCGCGGGCGGTACGCCCCGGCAGCGCGCGACCTTCTATTCGAGCCTTTACCGCAGCTTCACCATGCCGCACGACCTGACCGGCGAGAACGTGTGGTGGTCCTCCACCGAGCCGCATTACGAGGATTTCTACACGCTGTGGGACACGTTCCGCACGGTCGGACCGCTGATGACGCTGCTCCACCCGCAGCGGCAGCGCGACATGCTCCGCTCGCTGATCGACACGTACACGCATACCGGCTGGCTGCCCGACGCGCGCATCGCCGGCGCGAACGGCATGACGCAGGGCGGGTCGAACGGCGACGTGCTGGTCGCCGATGCGCTGGTGAAGAAGCTCGGCGGGTTCGATGCCGCGCTCGCCTACGAAGCGATCCGCAAGGACGGCGAGGTCGAGTCGGACGATCCGATCAACCAGGGTCGCGTGCTGGGCGACTATCGCGCGCTCGGCTACGTATCGCTGAACGAGACGCGCTCGGCCTCGCGGACGATGGAATATGCGTATGACGACTATGCGATCGCCGCCGCCGCCGAGGTGCTCGGCAAGGCCGACGACGCGCGCCGCTACCGCGCGCGCGCGCGGAACTGGCGCAATCTGTGGAACCCCGCCAGCGGCTGCATCCACCCGCGCTATGCCGACGGTCGCTGGGTCGAGAATTTCGACTGCGGCTACGTCTATCCCGACCGCACGAGCATGTGGTGGGACGCGCCGTTCTACGAGGGGTCGGGCCTGCAATACGCCACCTATGTGCCGCACGACCTGCCATGCCTGATCGAGACGGTCGGCGGGCGCGCGGCCTATGTCGCGTGGCTCGACCGCTTCTTCGACGGCGGCCATTACGATCAGGGCAACGAGCCGAGCTTCCTCGCCGCCTTCAACTATATCGCGGCAGGCCGGCCGGACCGAACCGCCGAGCGCGTTCGCTGGATCATGGCGAAGAACTATGGTCCCGGACGGCGCGGGTTGCCGGGCAACGACGATGCCGGCGCGACCTCGGCCTGGTTCGTGTGGAACGCGGTCGGCCTGTATCCCAATGCGGGTCAGCCCTATTATTTCATCGGCTCGCCGCTGTTTCCCGGGGCGACCTTCACGCTTGAGAACGGTCGCCGCTTCACGATCTCGGCCCCCGCGACGTCGGACGCCAACCGCTATGTCAAGGCAGCGACGCTGAACGGCAAGCCGCTCGACCGCGCCTGGATCTCGCACGACGAAGTGATGGCGGGGGGCACGCTCGTCCTGCGCATGGGGCCGAAGCCGGGACGCTGGGCGACCGCGCCGAGCGCCGCTCCTCCGGCCCCGGTGGCAGAGCGCGGCCGCGCCTGCGGCGCCGTCGCTCCGCGCGGATAACGGCGTGCCGTCGCAGAGCGAATTGCCCGGCATCGATCGCCGCACGGTGATGGGGGCATTGGGCGCGCTCGCCGTCACCGTCGCCGCGCCGGCACGCGGCGATCCGTCGCCGCAAGGCGCGCGCGAGACGACCCTGCTTTATCCGCACGAGAGCCCGACGCGGGCGACGCGCGACCTGTCGGGGCTGTGGCGATTCCGGCTCGACCCACGCGAGGTCGGCGAGGCCGAGCGCTGGCAGGACGGGGTGAGCGACACGCGCGCGATCCCGGTGCCATGCAGCTGGAACGACCTGTTCGACGATGCCCGATCGTATTTCGGCGCGGCATGGTATCAGCTCGATCTCGACATCGAGCGCGCCTGGCAAGGCCGGCGCATCCTGCTGCGCTTCGGCTCGGTCTGCTATCGCGTTAAGGTCTGGCTCAACGGCACGCTGCTCGGCGAGCATGACGGCCCGCACCTGCCGTTCGCGCTCGACGCGACGGCGGCGGCGCGGCCGGGCGGCGACAACCGGCTGGTCGTGATGGTCGAGAACGCGCTGCGCCTGGACCGCGTGCCGGCGGTGCCCGATCCGGCGACGGCGCAGCTCAACATCGCGCAATACCCGCAGACGACCTACGACGTCTT
>CAXTNG010000228.1:5291-5790 GCA_964245475.1 uncultured Sphingomonas sp.
ACTTCTTTCCCTATGCGGGCATCCACCGCCCGGTGCATCTGATGGCGCTGCCCGACACGCACCTCGCCGACGTGACGGTGGTGACCGGCTTCGACGGCACGGCCGGCCTGGTGGACGTCGCGCTCGAACTGTCGCGCGACTGGTCCGGGTCCGCGCGCGTCGCAATCGAAGGGGGCGACGCGCCGGTGGGCGTGCCGGTCGCGATCCGCGACGGGCGCGGCCGCGCGCGCCTGCGCATCCCGCGCGTGCGGGCATGGAGCCCCGACGACCCGTTCCTCTACCGCATGACGATCGTGCTCGGGGCGGGGCTGGACGAATATCGGATGAAGATCGGCGTGCGGACGATCGCGACGCGCGACCGTTCGCTGCTGCTGAACGGCAAGCCGGTTGGTCATCTGCTCCGCGGAAGTGACGCGACTCGGGCGGCGTCTTATGTCGCGCAGGTCCCCGCTATCCGAGAACTGCTGGTTGCCGAGCAACAGCGCATCGGCCGGGAACG
>CAXTNG010000229.1:0-671 GCA_964245475.1 uncultured Sphingomonas sp.
CCGACCCGACCATGAAGGAGTTCGCGGTCACGACCACCCGCCCGCCGCGTTCGAGGTGCCGCCGACCACCAGCCGCGCGTCGCGGAACGGCGAGCGGCGGCGGTAGGCGCCGGCCACGCCACCGTCGACCTGCGCCTGGTCCTGCGCCGCCGCATGGGCGAGGCTGAGGCCAACCAGCGGCGTGCGCGCGACTCCCTCGACCCAGCTGACCGTGCCGCGCGCGTCGGTCTCGAACCGGAAGGTCTCGGCCGGTGGCGTCGGGGCCGCAGCGGCCGGCTCGCGCGGCGGCCTATCGCGCGTGCGATGGAAGGTCTCGATCCGCTTGACGAGGTCGGCGATCTCGAACCGCGACGCGTCGGTCGCGGGTGTCTCAACTACCGGCGCAAGCTCGACCGGCTCGGGCGCGACGGCCGGATCGTCGGCGATCGGCGGGGCATCTGCCGATTCGTAACGGAGCACGAAGTCGGTCGCACCGAACGCCTCCAGCGCGCGGATCGCCTCACCGGATAGGTCGCGGCGGTGACGCAGCACCGATCGGCCGGCCGGCGACAGGCGGGGCAGGATCGCAGCCCAGTCGCCCGCGTCGAGCATGGCGGTGCGCAGCACCGGCGCTGCAATCTCCAGGCTGTCCTCGCCGAACAGGCCGACCAGCGCGGCGGGCGGTGCGGCAA
>CAXTNG010000229.1:681-5784 GCA_964245475.1 uncultured Sphingomonas sp.
GGCGCTGGCGGCGCGCACCCCGGCCGGCACCGAATCGCGCAAGGTGCGCAGCCGCTCAATCGCGGCGTCGTCGGCGGGCACGCGCCCGCGCCCGACCAGATCGACCAACTGGCGCCACGCCGCCTCCGCACCGGCAGGCGAGGCGGTTTCCGCCGAGAGCACGGTCCGGAGGCTGTCGTCGAAGCGCACCTTGAATCCCAGGCTGGAGCCGTCGACACCCGAACTCGATACACAGCGTCGTAAACAATCCTTAACGCGCCGCTCGTCCCCGTGGAACTGGCGAAAATGGCACGTCGCATTGTGGGACAATTGCGTTTCGTCGCAATTTTATTATCAAACGCGGCATGCAAAGCATCGTGATCGCAAAGCGGACGGAGGTGCTCGGCTGATGGCGCTCGACCGGATCGATCGCCAGATCCTGGCTCTGCTACAAGCCGACGGGCGGATGACCAACGTCGAGCTTGCGGAGCGTGTCGGGCTGACCGCCCCCCCCTGCCTCCGCCGTGTCCGCGCGCTGGAGGAGATCGGCGCCATCCGCGGCTATCATGCCGAGCTCGACGCAGCGACGCTCGGCTTTCCGATCACCGTTTTTGCGATGGTCAGCCTGAAGAGCCAGGCGGAGCACGACCTCACCGCGTTCGAAGCGCATGTGGCGGCGATCCCGGAGGTGCGGGAATGCCATATGCTCAACGGCGAGATCGACTTCATCCTCAAGATCGTGGCGAGCGACCTCAAGGGATTTCAGGAGATCCTGACCACTCATCTCACGCCCGCGCCCAATGTCGCGAGCGTCAAGACCTCGCTGACCATCCGAACCGCCAAGGCCGATTCGGGCATCCCGGTGGAGGGCGTCTGAAACGCGAGATCCGGCCTCGCGCGAATACATGCTTCGTCACCCCGGACTTGTTCCGGGGTCCAGCGGGCGGCAGACGATGCAGCCAGAGCATCAATCCGCGTCGTTTGCGGAACTCTGGACCCCGGCACAGGGCCGGGGTGACGGAGAATGTGTCGGAGACGGATAAGCGTCAATCGAGAGCGATGGCATCCTCTCCGTAATCCGTCTCCAACAATGCCGACTCACGCACTCGGCGGCGCGTTGAGCCACGTCAGCCAGAGCTGCGCGATCTCCGCCCTCGGCCCGGGCGAGACCTTGCCGAACGACTCCAGCGCCCCCGCCTTGTCGCCCGAGCGGGCGAGCGCGATGCCGAGGCGGGTGTTGACCTCGTCAGCGTTCACCCCGCCCTTCTCCAGCGCGAGACGGTACAGGGGAATGGCAGCAGCGAAATTATCCTGGCCGAGATAGGCGTCGGCGGTCTGCGACGCGAGCTTGCCGTTTGCCGACGCCTTCGCCTGCGTGGAAAGCGTCGCCAGCGGCGATTCGTTGCGCTGCGCGCTCTGCGCCGCGGTCAGCAGGCTCTGCGCATCGGCATTGCCCGCGAGCTTGCCCGACGACTGCCCCTCCTTGAGCACGGTGATCGCCTCGGCGGGCAGGCCGCGGTCGTAGACCTTCTGCGCATATTCGCGATAGTCGTACTGGTCCGCCAGCGCATGCGAGGCGCGTAGCAGCCGCCACAGGTCGATCTGCTGCTGGTTGTCGAGCTTGGCGAGCGACGTCGGCTGCAGGCCGTAGATGAACACCACGTCGCGCCAGTTCTTGGAGGTCGGATAGGCCGCGATCCAGCGCTTCAGCCATACCAGCGTTTCCGGCCCCATCTTCGCCGCGTTGGCGCGCTGGATGCCGACGCGGTAATAGCTTTCCGGTGCGGGCTGGCCGGTCGCCTTCTTGTGCTCGATCGCGGTATTCAGCTCGGCGAGTCCGCCCGGCACATCCCCGCCCTGCAGCTTGGCCTGCGCGATCGTCACGTCCAGCTCGGCGTTGGTGTAGCCGAGCTGGCGCGCGCGCTCCAAGTAGCGGGCCGCATCGGGATATTGCTGCTTGTTGAATGCGAGGCTGCCGCGCACGAAATTGAAGCTCGGCAGCGACGCGGCCGGCGTCTTGGGATTTGCGATCATGGCATCCAGCGGCTTGATCAGCGTGCTCTGGTCGATCGGGGCGTTGGGGTTGGCCGTCTGCTGAGCCTTCAGCTTGGACTGCTCAAGGTCCAGGCGAAGGGCTGCAACGATGTATTTGTCGTCGTCGGTGCCCGCGGCCGCGGCGGCTTCGGCAGCGGTCAGCTGGGTCTCGGCGGTCGCCAGATCGTTGGCGGCCGTCGCCTTCTGCACCTCGGCCGCGGGCTTCTGCACCGCAGGGCTCAGCTTCAGCCCGGGCGCCTTGTCGTCCTTCTTCTTCTTCTGCGCGACCGCCGGCTGGACCAGCGCGGCCCCGGCCACACCCGTCGTCAGGACCGCGGCCAGCGCGAGCTTGGAAATCGTCTTCATGTCCAAATCTCTCCCCAAATCTCTCCAGCGTGCGGGCGGCGCCCGGTGCGCCGTCGTCTACCGGCCGCGGTCGGTACGTTCAAGCGAACCGCCGCATGGTGCCCGCCGACTGAACGCGCATTGAACGCCGCGGGTTGCGTCGCTACCCGGCACGGCGATGATCGCGATCCTTTCTCCCGCCAAGACGCTGGATTACCAGACGCCGCTGCCCGACGTGCAGCCGACCGAGCCGCGCTTCGCCGCGGACGCGGGAACGCTCGCCGCCGCGGCCGCGCGCCTCACGCAGAAGAAGCTGGCGGCACTGATGACCATCTCGCCCGCGCTCGCCAAGCTCAACGCCGATCGCTTCCGCGACTTTGCGCAGGCCGACAGCCGGCCGGCGCTGTTCGCCTTTGCCGGAGACGTCTACACCGGCCTCGACGCGCAGACGCTGGCGCCCGAGGCGGTCGATTTCGCGCAGGATCACCTGCGGGTGCTGTCCGGCCTCTACGGTCTGCTCCGCCCGCTCGACGCGATGCGCCCGTACCGACTGGAGATGGGCACCCGCTGGGCGCCGCGCCGCCACAAACTGACCGACTGGTGGGGCGGCCGCATCGCCGGGCGCTTAGCCGAGGATGTCGCGGACGAAGGGTCGGGCACGATCCTGAACCTTGCCAGCAAGGAATACTGGGCCGCCGTCGACGGGCAGCTGCCGGCGGAGGTCCGCGTGATCGCGGCGGATTTCCGCGAAGGCCCCGATCGCCGCTTTATCAGCTTCCACGCCAAGAAGGCGCGGGGCATGATGGCGCGCTGGCTGGTCGAGCACCGCATCGACCGTCCCGAGGACATGCGCGGCTTCGACAGCGACGGCTACCGCTTCCAGGCGGACGCGAGCGAGCCGGACCGCTGGCTGTTCGTGCGATGACGGCGTCCAACCGCGCCGTCGTCATCGGCGCCTCGGGCGGGATCGGCGCGGCGCTGGTCGAGGCGCTGGAGGAAGAAGGGACCCCGGTCCTCGCCTTCGCGCGCTCCTTTCCGGGCGAACGCCACATCGACCTCGCCGACGAGGCGACGATCGCCGCCGCAGCCGCGCGCATCGCGACCGGCCCCGCGCCCGAGTTGGTGATCGTCGCCACCGGCCTGCTGCACGAAGGCAGCCACGGCCCGGAAAAGGCGCTCCACGACCTCGACCCGGCCTGGCTCGCGCGCAGCTACGCGGTCAACGCGATCGGCCCCGCCCTTGTCGCCAAGCATGTCCTCCCGCTCATGCCCAGGGCCGGCCGCTCGATCTTCGCGGCGCTCTCCGCCCGCGTCGGCAGCATCTCGGACAACACCCTCGGCGGCTGGCACGGCTATCGCGCCAGCAAGGCGGCGCTCAACCAGCTGATCCGCACGCTGGCGATCGAGGACAAGCGCCGCAACCCGCGCGGCCTCGTCGTCGCGCTCCACCCCGGCACGGTCGACACCGCGCTGTCCAAGCCGTTCCAGGGCAACGTCCAGCCCGGCCGCCTGTTCACCCCGTCACGCGCCGCCGCGCAGCTGCTCGACGTGCTCGACGGCCTCCGCCCGCCCGACACCGGCAAGCTGTTCGATTGGGAAGGCAAGGAAGTCACGCCCTAGGCGCTTCTTGCCCGGGTCAGCGGAGGTAAGGGCTGACCCGGTCCACAATCCGCCCCTCACGCGCGTACGTGCGCGCGTGACTCTGGGGCCTTGAACGCCTAGAGCATCGCCATCCCGTAACGAACCCGAAAGCGTAGAACTTGGCCGACGAGACCACCCTCGCCGAACCCGAAAACATTTCGACGATCTCCATCGTCGACGAGATGAAGTCGAGCTATCTCGACTATGCGATGTCCGTCATTGTCGCGCGCGCGCTGCCCGATGTCCGCGACGGCCTGAAGCCCGTCCATCGCCGCATCCTCTTCTCCGCCTCCGAGAGCGGCTTCGTCGCCGGGCGGCCCTACCGCAAGTCAGCGCGCATCGTCGGCGCCGGGCTGGGTAAATCCCATCCGCACGGCGACAGCTCGATCTACGACGCCCTCGCCCGGATGGCGCAGGACTGGTCGATGCGGGTGCCGCTGATCGACGGCCAGGGCAATTTCGGCTCGATGGACCCTGATCCGCCCGCGGCGATGCGCTACACCGAAGCGCGTCTCGCCCGCGTTGCCAACAGCCTGCTCGACGATCTCGACAAGGACACCGTCGACTTCCAGCCGAACTATGACGCCTCCGAACGCGAGCCGCAGGTGCTGCCTGCGCAATTCCCGCACCTGCTGGTCAACGGTGCGGGCGGCATCGCCGTCGGCATGGCGACCAACATCCCGCCGCACAACCTCGGCGAGGTCGTCAACGCCTGCCTCGCCTATATCGACAACGGCGCGATCACCACCGAGGAGCTGATGGAGATCGTTCCCGGCCCGGACTTCCCGACCGGCGGCATCATCCTCGGCCGTGCCGGCGCGCGCTCGGCCTATGAGACCGGGCGCGGCTCGATCATCGTCCGCTCCAGGTACGACATCGAGGAGGGCCGCGGCGACCGGCGCTCGATCGTGCTGACCGAAATTCCCTTCCAGCAGGGCAAGAACGCGCTCGTCGAGCGCATCGCCGAAGCCGCGAAGGAGAAGCGCATCGAGGGCGTCAGCGACGTCCGCGACGTGTCGAACCGCGAAGGCGTCCGCATCATCATTGAGCTGAAGCGCGACGCGACGCCCGACGTGGTGCTCAACCAATTGTGGCGGCACACCG
>CAXTNG010000230.1:0-5773 GCA_964245475.1 uncultured Sphingomonas sp.
CGGCCGCTACCCCAACGACGTCCTCGTCTCCGGCTTCGACATCCTGTTCTTCTGGGACGCCCGCATGATGATGCAGGGCCTGCATTTCATGGGCGATGTGCCGTTCAAGACCCTGTATCTGCACGGTCTTGTCCGCGCCGCCGACGGGCAGAAGATGTCCAAGTCGAAGGGCAATACCGTCGATCCGCTCGGCCTGATCGATCGCTACGGCGCCGATGCGCTGCGCTACTTTATGGCGGCGATGGAGAGCCAGGGCCGCGACATCAAGATGGATGAGAAGCGGGTCGAGGGCTACCGCAACTTCGCCACCAAGCTTTGGAATGCCGCGCGCTTCTGTCAGGCGAACGGCATCAGCGGCTCGCCGACGCTGGAGCCGCCTGCGGCTCGCCAAGCGGTCAACAAGTGGATCGTCGCCGAGACGGTCGCGACCGTCCAAGCGGTCGACCTTGCGCTCGCCGACTACCGCTTCGACGGTGCCGCCAACGCGATCTACCAGTTCGTCTGGAGCCGCTTCTGCGACTGGTATCTGGAGCTGATCAAGGGCGCGATCGACGAGGAGACCAAGGCGGTCGCCGGCTGGGTGCTCGACCAGATCCTGGTCCTGCTCCACCCCTTCATGCCGTTCATCACCGAGGAGCTGTGGCATGCGCTTGCACCACGCGATCACGACCTGATCGTCGGCCGATGGCCGATGGCCGACGCCCGCGCGCTTGATCCTGAAGCGTCACAACAGATTAATCGGCTGATCGCGACAGTCGAAGGTTTGCGATCAGAGCGCTTGGCTGTCGGGTTTAAACCGGCCGATATCATTCCGGTCGGACTGGTTGGTGCCAATGATAACGATTTAGCATTCCTTAATTTACATTGCTCGACGATCAGTCGGATAGCTCGCGTGACGCCTGCCATAATTACGTCGCCTGGCTCGGGGCATCAGGCATGGAGATATGAGGCAACTGAACGCTACGAGCATTCAGCAGAGTTTTCGCAAACCAGTTTCGTTACTGTCCAACTTCAGTCGGCTGGACTCAACTTTGTGGCATGGACCAAGGGTTTCATCGACCTCGACGCCGAACGAACCCGCCTGGCCAAGGCCATCGCAGCCGCCGAGAAGGAACGAGACGCGCTCGCCGGTCGCCTGAACAACCCCGGCTTTGTCGAGCGCGCCAAGCCCGAGGCGGTGGAGAAAGCCCGCGCCGACCACGCCGATCGTTCCGCCGAGGCAAAGCGCCTCGTCGCCGCGCTGACGCGATTGGGATAAATCGCTCCCCTTTCGCGTGCGGGAGGGGCTAGGGAACGCTCATATGGACAGCGCGATCGCAGAGAGGCCGCCCGCAAGCGGGCGAGGAGGGCAGCGCCGGCGGGACCTCACCGCCGGGCCGATCGGCGCGACGCTGCTCGCCTTCGCGCTGCCCACGCTCGCGTCCAACATCCTGCAATCGCTCAACGGCTCGATCAATTCGATCTGGGTCGGGCGTTTCCTCGGCGAAGGCGCGCTGGCTGCGACGAGCAACGCCGGCATCATCATGTTCCTGATGTTCTCCGCGGTGTTCGGCTTCGGCATGGCCGCGACGATCCTGATCGGCCAGTCGGTGGGACGCGGCGACATCGATGCGGCGCGCCGCGCCTTCGGCTCGGCGGCCGGGCTGGTCGTCGGCGGCGCCGTCGCCATCGCGCTGCTCGGCTGGCTGTTCGCGCCCCAGATCCTGGACCTGCTGGCGACGCCGGACGCGGCAAAAGGGCTGGCGCTCGCCTACCTCCGCGTGATCTTCATCGGCCTGCCGGTGTCGATGCTCGGCGTGCTGATCCAGATGGGATTGCGCGGCACGGGCGATTCGGTGACGCCCTTGTGGTTCATGGTGCTGAGCGTCGTCGTCTATGCGGGGATAAGCCCGGTGCTGATCGTCGGCATCAGGCCCTTCCCCAGGATGGGGATCGCGGGCTCGGCCACCGCGACGCTGATCGCCGCGCTGGTCTCGACGCTCGGGCTGATCGTCTATGTCTATGCGCGCGACCTGCCGATCCGGCTCCGCGGCGCCGAGCTGCGCTACCTCATCCCCGAACGCGCGCTGGCGCGGACGCTGACCGTCAAGGGCCTGCCGATGGGCGCGCAGATGCTGGTCATGGCGACGGCCGGGCTGACGATGATCGGCCTGGTCAACCGGCTGGGGGTCGATACCGCCGCGGCCTATGCCGTGTCGCAGCAGCTGTGGACCTATATCCAGATGCCGGCGATGGCGATCGGCGTCGCGGTGTCGAGCATGGCGGCGCAGAACATCGGCGCCGGCAAATGGGGCCGCGTCGATGCCATCACCCGGTCGGGCATCCTCTACAACACGCTGATCACCCTCACGGTGATCGCGGCGATCATCCTGTTCGACCGGCCGGTGATGGCGCTGTTCATCGGCAGCGACAGCCCCGCCATCCCGATCGCGCGGCACATCCAGCTGATCAGCAGCTGGACGTTCATCATGTTCGGCGCGACCATGGTGCTGTTCGCCACCGTGCGGGCGAATGGCGCGACGCTGGCGCCGCTCGTGATCCTCGCAATCTCGCTCTACCCGGTGCGGATCGGCTTCGCGCTGCTCGCGCGGCCGGCTATGGGGGCCGATGCCTTGTGGTGGGCCTTCCCCATCGGCTCGGCGGTGTCGCTGGCCTTCGCCATCTGGTTCTATCTCGGGGGCAGTTGGCGGAGGGCCACTCTGATCGTGCCGGCTGATTCGTCCGACTGCGAGGAACGCGCGCATGCGGCGACCGAGCCGGCGGGACGCTTGCAGCCGACCGGCTAGGTGGCCGGCTCACTCGGCACCATCACCCGGATCACCCCCGCCGCGATCTTCGCCGCCACCGGCGTGTGCGCCAGCAGCTCGCCGTCGATCGAGATCGGCAGCCGCGGCACCGTGTCGACCTTCAGCGCTTTGCCGCGCCACTCGCGCACCTCCTCGTGCCGCGTGGCGAGCTTGAGCGTGCTCGCGACCCAGTTCTTGATCAACCGCCGCTTCACATGGCCGCACACCGCCTGGACGACGATCACCCCCGAATCGACTTCGGCCGATTCCACCAGCTCGACCCCGCCGTGGTAGGGACCGTTGGAAATGCGCACCTCCACCACGCGCATCCGCTCGGCCGCGTCGCCCTCGCCGATGACCAGCGTGAACGGGCGGAAGCGCACGAACTGCCATGCCGCCCAGCCGAGATAGCCGACGCGCCCCAGCACCTTCTTGAGGTTGTGCGGCACCGTCTCGGCGATCTTCGGGCTGATCCCCATCGCCGCGCAATTCGCGAAATAGTCGTTGTCGATCATGCCGAGGTCGATGCGCTTGGGCCTGCCGGTGCGGATCACCTCTACCGCCTCCGCGATGCCGACGGGAATGCCGAGGGTCCGTGCGAAGCTGTTGGCGGTGCCCAGCGGCAGCACGCCGAGGATGACGTCATGGCCCACCATCAGATCGACCAGCCCGCTGATCGTCCCGTCGCCGCCGCCGAGGATCAGCAGGTCGGGCTTCTTCTCCAGCGCGCGCTTGACGGTCGCTTCCAGCTCGCCGGGGTCCTCGACCGGGTGTGCGTCGACGGGGAAGGGGAGCGCGTCCATCGCCGCGCACGCCTGCTCGAACAGCCGCTGGCCTTTGCGCGACTTGGCATTGACGACCAGCGCGGCGGTCCTGATCTCGGTCACAAGGCGTCCTTCACGTTTCACAGGCGTAACGCTTGCCGCGACGCCTGCGATCCCGCAGACATACGGCCATGTCCGCCCGCTACCCTGCCGCCCGCCTGCGCCGCACCCGCACCCACGTCTGGAGCCGGCGCCTCCATGCCGAGACGGTGCTGACGCCCGCCGACCTGATCTGGCCGCTGTTCATCGCGGAGGGGGAGGGCGCCGAGGAGCCGATCGCGAGCCTGCCCGGCGTGTCGCGCTGGTCCGTCGACGGCATCGTCGCGCGGGGCCGCGAGGCGCGCGGGCTCGGCATTCCCTGCATCGCGCTCTTCCCCAACACACCCTCGCACCTGCGCACGGACGATGGCGCGGAGGCGCACAATCCCGACAATCTCATGTGCCGCGCCGTCCGCGCGCTCAAGGATGCGGTGCCGGAAGTCGGCGTGCTGACCGACGTGGCGCTCGATCCCTATACCGCGCACGGCCACGATGGGCTGGTCGACGCGGCGGGCTATGTCGTCAACGACGCGACCGCCGACGCGCTCGTCAGGCAGGCGCTCAACCAGGCGCGCGCCGGCGCCGACATCATCGCGCCCAGCGACATGATGGACGGCCGCATCGGCCTGATCCGCGACGCGCTGGAGGCGGACGGGCACCACAACGCCCAGATCATGTCTTATGCGGCCAAATACGCGTCGGCCTTCTATGGCCCGTTCCGCGATGCGGTCGGCTCCCGCGGGCTGCTCAAGGGCGACAAGAAGACCTATCAGATGGACTCGGCGAATGCCGAGGAGGCGCTGCGGGAGGTCGCGCTCGATCTCGCCGAAGGCGCCGACAGCATCATGGTCAAGCCGGGCCTGCCGTACCTCGACATCGTCTCGCGGGTGAAGCAGCGCTTCGAGGTGCCGGTGTTCGCCTATCAGGTGTCCGGCGAATATGCGATGATCGAGGCCGCCGCCGCAGCAGGCGCGGGCGAGCGCGACGCTTTGGTGCTGGAGACGCTGATGGCGTTCAAGCGCGCGGGCTGCTCGGGCGTGCTCACCTATCACGCCGCGCACGCCGCGCGGCTGCTCGGCGCATGATCCGTACGGAACGCCTGGTGTTGCGCAGTTGGCGCGAGGACGATGCCAAGCCGTTCCTCGCGATCGGCCGCGACCCGCGGGTGATGGCCTATTTCCCCGCATTGCTGCTGCCCAACGAGGCACGCGAGACGGTGGTCCGCCAGCAGGGGATCGAGAAGCGCTATGGCTGCTGCTTCTGGGTGGTCGAACGGCTGCGCGACAAGGCGTTCCTCGGCTTCTGCGGGATCAAGCCGGGGCCTGAAGGCACGCCGATCGCCGGCGAGGCCGAGATCGGCTGGAGGCTGGGCGCCGCCCATTGGGGGCGGGGCTATGCGTGCGAGGCGGCGGAGGCGAGCCTTGCCTGGCTGTGGGCGAACACGCCGACCGAGCGCGCCTGGGCGATCACCGTCCCCGCCAATGCGAGGAGCCGGGCACTGATGGACCGGATTGGCATGACGCACATCGAGGACGGCGACTTCGACCACCCGGCGCTGGTCGAAGGCCACCCGCTCAGGCGCCATGTGCTCTACCGGATCGACCGGCCGGCCTCGCCCGCCTGACGATCGCCGCTGTCCTACGCTGCAAGGGCTGGCTACGCTTGGCGCGATGACCCGATCCTGCCCAGCTCGAATTCGCAGCGACGCGGCGGCGCGTCCCTCGCGATCTTCGCGCCCGCTGCGCATTTTCTTTTCCCCTCCACGCACGAAAATCCGGAAGTTCCGATGACGGATCGGGCCAGCGGCCGGGCGGGACGGGCTCTGTTCGTGCTGACGATCCTTACCGGCTCGTTCCTGCTGTTCCTGGTGCAGCCGATGGTGGCGCGGATGGCGCTGCCGCGGCTTGGCGGCGCGCCGGCGGTGTAGAACTCGGAGATCCACGTATAAAAAAAAAAAAAACTCGGCGGCTATACCTATGCGCACTGGCTGGGCCGTGTGCCGCCGCGGGTGCAGGCGGCGATCCATCTTGGCGTGCTCGCGCTCGCCGCCCTGTGGCTGCCGATCGGCCTGGCCGCGGCGGAGCTGCCCGCCGACGCTTCGCCCGCTCTGTGGGTTCCGGGGCT
>CAXTNG010000231.1:0-4760 GCA_964245475.1 uncultured Sphingomonas sp.
AGCAGCGTCTCCAGCATCTCATACCCCTGCGCCAGCGCCTCGCCCCAGCCGGCGCGGAACGCCGCATCGCGGCGGCGCAGCGCATAGACCGATACGGGCTCCACCCCGATCGCCTCGGCGGACCGCCTGACGTTGCAGGTCGCCGCCAGCTCGTCGAGGAACGCCGCCCTGAGCTTGGCCGACCAGCGCACCCACCGCCGGTCGGTGGTCCTCCCCCAGCGCGGCGTCACCCCTGCCCCGCGCACCCCGAAACGCGAACGGGCCGGTCGACGCTTCCCAGCGCCCCGGCCCGACTCGCACGATCTCGATGTTCCTGTTTTGTACCCAAACAGCGTCACGCTGTCAAGAATGTTCTGCGTCTTTCCGCTTCGCCTGTCGAAATGGTTCCGATCTGGCGGCAAATCCGCTTGCCGTCGGCGGGTTGCAAAGGAATATTGCCCCGGGGGTGGGCACGACTCGCCATCGCGTTCGCGTTTCTTCGATCGGAACCGGCCGGGGGGCCACGCGCATGGCGGAAGAGGAGCAGACCGGCAAGCCGTCCCGAGGGCCGTTGGTCGTCGACGCGGACGCGATGCTCGCGGACGAGTTCGCGAAGCTCTTTCCCGGCGATGCGTTCGCCGAGGTCGCGGCTTCGAAAGACAGGGCAGCGGCCTTCGACAGGGCGTGCCGGGCGATACCCGCCGACCGGGCTCCCCATGCACTGTGCCTGTCGGGCGGCGGCATCCGCAGCGCCACCTTCGCGCTCGGTGTTCTTCAAGGGCTGCACAAGGCCGGACGGCTGGAACGATTCTCGCACCTGTCCACCGTGTCGGGGGGCGGCTATATCGGTGCTTGGCTGTCCCGCTGGCAGGCGGGCGACGATGGCGTGCCCAACGCCATCGGTCAGGCCCTGCGCGAGACACCCGATGTCGTGCGCCCGCCCGATCATCCGATCCGCCGGCTGCGCGGTTTCAGCAGCTATCTGTCGCCCAGCTGGGGCTTCTCGGTCGACACGCTCACCGCCGTCACCATCCTGCTGCGAAACCTGCTGTTCAACTGGCTGGTGTGGGTGCCCGTGCTGTTGTTCGCGGCGATGCTGCCGCGTGCCCTGGTCGCTGCCGTCGGCTGGACAATGCCCTGGCATTGGTCATTGCCCCCGTTTCAGCTTGTCTGGCTGTGGTTCCCGGCCGCCATCGCGATGATCTGGGCCATTGCCGCGCTCGCCGCTTTGCTCCTGCGCGGCGCCGGTGCTGACGGTGCCGTGACCGCCATCGGCTATGTCGGCCGTGCCGCACAGGCGCTGCTGGTCGGCGGAACAATTGTTGCAGCGGGCTATGCCTATCTGCTTTTGCTGCACCGGCTGGGCCTGACCGGCGCGGCGAACTGCCGAGGAGAGCCGTGTCATGCGGCGGGTCCGGCGACCTTGGCGGTGCCGGTCGCGCTCGCCGCCGTTTGGGCCGTGGCCGCGACCACTGTCCTCCTCGTGCGCCAGATGACCGAATCGCTGCGGGAAAGCCTGTCGCGCTGGGGCGGCCGGTGCCTGCTGTTCGGCATCGCCTGGGCCGCGACCTTCCTCGTCTTCGTCTATCTGCCGGGCTGGCTGCTCGGGCTCGATCTGCACAAGCTGCTCGGCGTCTCCACACCGTCCGCCGCGCAGGGCGGCGCGACCGAAACGGTCGCGCGCGACCTTCCCTTCACCGGCGGGCTCGCCGCGTTGGTGACGATCGGGGTCAGCATCGCGGGCTTCTGGAGCCGCTACGGCACGGAGATCCGCGCGAAGGCGACCGGCATCGCCGCGGCGCTGGGCAACCGCCTGCTCGATGCGGCGGCGTTGCTCGCTCTCCTCGTGCTCGCCGTCTTCAGCGCCGCGTTGTGCCAGCAGCTGGTGCCGGCGGGCGAACGGTTGGCCGCCTATGCGGGTCTCCCGGTCGTCCCGCACGTCTGCGTTGCCAAGGGTCCGCCGGCCGTTTCCCGCGCGCCCGCGCCCGCACCCGCGCCTGTCCCGACAGCAGCTCCCGCCAAACCCTGCCGGGAGGACTTTTACGGCGGTATCGAACGCGGCGGATGGGGGCCGGTCGTGCTGGCCCTAGCCCTGGCGCTGTTCGCCTTCGTCGCGTCGATGTTCGTCGGCAACAACCGCTATTCGCTGCACGCGCTCTACGGCAACCGCCTGGTGCGGGCCTATCTCGGCTCGGCGCGCCGGAAGCGGAAACCGCCCAACCGCGGCACCGATTTCGACGCTGCCGACAATATCGGCATGGCGGGTCTCCTCCACAAACGGCCGTTCCACGTCGTCAACATGACGCTCAATCTCGCGCGCCCGACCAAGACGTCGCTCGACTGGCAGGAGCGCAAGGGCACCTCGTTCACCGCGACACCGCTGCTCTGCGGGTCGCCGGTCACCGGCTATATGGCGCCGGGTGAGTTCGACGGCGAATACGGGATGACGCTCGGGCGGGCGATGACGATCTCGGGTGCCGCCGCGTCGCCCAACATGGGCTTCCACAGCTCGCCCCTCGTCACGCTTCTGCTCACCCTCTGGAACGTTCGGCTCGGCTGGTGGGTCCGCAACCCGCAATGGCGCGCGCCGACGGGCTGGCGGCCCGAAGCCGCTGGCCTGCCGCCGTCCGATAAAGAAGAAGGATCGCGCGAGCCGGGGCCGCTTTCCAAGCTGGCCAAGAAGCTGCTGCTCCGGCTGGAAGGCGGCCGCACCGACCCGCTGTTCGCCTTATATTATGCGCTGAAGGAGGCGACGAGCGGCACCGGGCACGAATCGGCGTGGTTGTATCTGTCCGATGGCGGCCACTTCGACAATCTCGGCCTCTACGAGATGGTGCGCCGCCGCTGCCGCCGGATCGTCGTCGTCGATGCCGGCTGCGACGGCGGCTTCCAATATGCGGACCTGATGACCGCGGTCCGGCTGGTCAGCGTCGATCTCGCCGTGCCCATCGAATTGCCGCCGATCCTGCCCGGGCAGGACAGTCCGGACGGGGCCGGCAATGCGCGCGTCGCGGTCGGCCGCATCCGCTATTCCGCATTGCCGGGCTGGCAGGACGCGTCCGATGCGGCCTCGGCGGACGGCGAGATCTTCATCGTCAAACCCATCCTGCTCGGCAACGAGCCGCCGTCGCTACAATATTACCGGGAGATCAGCCGCAAGGGAAAGAACGCTTTTCCGCATCACAGCACGCTCGATCAGTTCTTCGACGAATCGCAGTTCGAAAGCTACCGTGCGCTGGGCGAATATTCGACGGGAGCCCTGCTGGCGGCGCTGGACGGCGGCCCCGCGGAGGGCCGATACGTCCGTCTCGCCGACCCCGGGACAGAGCCTGCGAAGGCGCCGCCGTCTCTCCCGCCGGACATCGGCTCGACAAAGCTCGCGCTCGCGCTGCTTGCCGCCATCGGCACCCTCGGGATCGCATCGGGCGTCGGCTCGGGAATTGCGACGACGATCGTCTCGGATCGGCAGGGTGTCGTCGAGCATGAGATCACCGACCGGATCACCAGCAACGATCCCCAGGTGCTCGCCGCCATGCTTCGACTGATAGACCTCCTGGAAAAGGCGCTCGCCGAGCGGCCGGCGCCGCCGGCCGCCGATCCGCGGGTTGACCCGCAGCTCATCATCGAGATCCGCCAGCTCATCGAATGGCTGCGAACGCATCCCGACCGCACGGTGACCGTCAATCTCGATCCCGCCTTGCTGCGCAAGATCTCCGATCAGATCGCCGCGCTTGCGAAGCAGTCGGAAGAGCAGAACGCGCGGACGTTCAAACAGCTTCGGGAATCGAAGGAGACGCTGGAGATCATCGCCCGCGACGTGCCCGCCACTGGCCCGCGCCGCAACATCCGGAGCGGTACCCCATGATGCCGGGGACGTCCGCCACGCCGCTGCTCGCCGCCGCGCTGGCCGCCGCCACGCTGGCGGGATGCACACCGCTGCCCAGGCTCAGCGCCAAATGGGAGCTGGTCGAGGCGCCGTCCAGACCCGACGGCACCTTTCCGAACGGCAAGGTCTACGTCGCCATTCTCAACGAGGAGGACCGCCGGTCGACCGTGATCGCGGAAGTTGCGCTCGCCCGCCGCAAGCGCAGCGACTGGCGCGCGGAGCGGATGGCGGCGGAGAAAGCGCCCGGCGCACTCACG
This sequence comes from uncultured Sphingomonas sp., assembly GCA_964245475.1. Taxonomy (GTDB): domain Bacteria; phylum Pseudomonadota; class Alphaproteobacteria; order Sphingomonadales; family Sphingomonadaceae; genus Sphingomonas. The sequence continues at coordinate 4,123 of CAXTNG010000231.1, forward strand.
CCGTTCCAGCGCGATCAGCTGATCTTCCCGTTCGCTGACGGCAAGCCGTACGAGCTCCACCCGGGCTGGCTGCTGCCGATCCCCACCACGATCCTCGGCGATCCGGCGCGCGGCTGCCGCATCCCCATACGCCTGTTCATTCGCGCTACGCTTCGGTCGCGGCGGGTGCAGGTGGTCGAGATTCCCCACCCGATGCCGTCCACCCTGTCGCCGGCCTGGCTGGGGCCGGGCGGCTGCGGCGCCGGCGCGATTTCTGCCGTACCGCCAAGCTGAAGCCCTGCTCTCGCGCGTCACCCCTTCGGATCGCCGGGCAGATAATTCCCGGTCACCAGCCGGTACGCGTCGGACGTGCCCCGCCCGGCCCAGCCGTCGGGCTTAACGAAGATGCCGGGGTGCGTGTTCAGCCATTGCTGCAGCGCCGTCGCCGCGGCGAGCGCGCCCGCGTCGGTCGGCTTGGCCGCGGCATAGGCGACGACCGTGGGCTGGGCGCCGGCCGGCGCCTGCTGGTCCGCGAACGCGCTCTCGCCCAATTCCGCCATGCGCCGCAGCAGCACGGCCGCGCCGGTCTGCTTGGACTTGAGCATCGGGTCCCCGACGCCGTCGCTGCGGCGGAACCGCACGTCGACCCCCGGGTGGAT
>CAXTNG010000231.1:4770-5764 GCA_964245475.1 uncultured Sphingomonas sp.
CTGCCGTATTTGCCGATCGAATAGTGCGTGGAGAAGGACCAGAGGTACGGCGACAGCACCGACGGGTGATACAGGCGGTATCCGACGCCATTGTACCGTTCCAGCATGAACAGCGTGCCTGCGGTCGACCAGTCGCTCCACCGGGCATATTCGGTCAGCGCATCGCACGCGCTCACCTCCCACGTCCAGGGCGGGTTGCCCTTGGGGCGCCCCTTGGGCACCTGCACGGTGCGCGCGGTGAGCGGGTCGCCGTTGTGCAGATGCTTGTTGAAGGAGAGGTTGCACTCCAGCTTGTGATTAACCGCGATGATCGTCCAGGGCACCCCGGCCTGCGCCGCCACCGCCTGGTAGCGGCCCTTGTTGGCGATCATCGCCCGCGCCGCGCCGTCGATCTCGGCCTGCCGCTCGTGCCGGACGACGCAGGTATCGAACAGCCGGACATATTCGTCCCTCAGTGCCGGCGTCAGCTTCAGGATTCCCATGACATGCTCCTCTCCATCCAAAAGGATACGCCAACCGGAACGCCACTGTCGCGAGAGTTCGCCCTCTCGCCTTACGCCGTCACACCGTCCCGCACCTGCTCCCAGGCGGAGACCTCGTCCCCGAACCGCTCGCGCACCACCAGCCCGCTCGCGGTCCCGGCCGTCAGGTCGACCTCGACCTCGCCCGCATACTCCCAGGTCGCATTGCCGGTGATCGTTACCATGCCGTCATCGCCCGCCCGCGCGCGCACCAGCCCGCCCTTGTTCAGGACGGTGATCTCCGTGTCCCAGGGCATCCGCCCGGTCAGGCATGCCGCATAGGTCGACGCCGCCATCGCGCTTCCGCAACTGTCGGTCAGCCCCACCCCACGCTCGCAGGTCCGCACGAAGAGCGAATCGCCACGCACCTCGACGAAGCTCACGTTCGCCCGGTTCGGCAGCCAGTCGGGCGCCGCCTCGCACACCGCCCCCACCGCGACCAGCTCCGCCTCGTCGACCTGATCCACGAACGC
>CAXTNG010000232.1:0-2948 GCA_964245475.1 uncultured Sphingomonas sp.
ACCTGCTTGAGCCATTCGAGGCTCCGCGGCCCCGTCGGCGTCAGCACCGGCCCGCGCGAGAGGATGACCGCCCGCTCGATCGCGTTCTCCAGTTCGCGGACGTTCCCCGGCCAACTGTGGGCGCGGAGGGCGGCGCGGGTGGCCGGCGGTATCTCCGCCAATGGTTTGCCGAACTCCCGGCAATAGCGGACGGCGTGGTGGTCGGGTCGGCGATCGTCAATCTGGTTGCGCAGCACGGCACCGCTGCCGCCGAACCAGTGAGATTGTACGTGAGCAGTTTGGCACAAGCCATTATGTCTGCCCGAAAGGTGCCCGCATGAGCTGGCTCAGCAACGTCCGCAACGCGCTGTCCCGGGTCGTGGTGTCCAGAGAGACGCCCGAAAACCTATGGCACAAGTGCAAGGGCTGCGGGCAGATGGTGTTCGTCAAGGAGCTGCAGGAGAACGGCTTCGTCTGCCCGAAGTGCGACTTCCACGAGCGCATCGGGCCCGCCGAGCGCTTCCGCCAGCTCTTCGACCCCGGCACGATGACGCTCGTGCCGGTCGCAAAGGTGCCTGAAGACCCGCTCCGCTTTCGCGATTCGAAGCGCTATACCGACCGCCTCAAGGCCGCACGGGCGGAGACGGACGAGCCCGACGCCTTCGTCAATGCGATCGGCGCGATCGAGGGGCACCGCGTCGTCGTCGGCGTGCAGAACTTCGCCTTCATGGGCGGATCGATGGGGCTGGCGGTGGGCGAGACGTTCGTCCGCGGCGTCGAGACCGCGATCCGCGAGCATGCGCCTTATATCGTCTTCACTGCAAGCGGCGGCGCACGCATGCAGGAGGGCATCCTCAGCCTGATGCAGATGCCGCGCACGACCGTGGCGATCCAGATGCTCCACGACGCCGGACTGCCGTATGTCGTGGTGCTGACCGACCCGACATCGGGCGGAGTGATGGCGGCGTATGCGATGCTCGGCGACGTGCAGATCGCCGAGCCCAAGGCGACGCTGGCGTTCACCGGACGCCGGGTGATCGAGAGCACCATCCGCGAGAAGTTGCCCGAGGACTTCCAGACCTCGGAATACTATCTCGACCACGGGCTGATCGACATGGTCGTCCATCGCCACGCGCTGCGCGCCCGGCTGGCAACGGTGATCGGCTATCTGACCGGGCAAAAGCAGGCGGCCTAGTGCCCGATCACGCGACGTCGGCCGATCCGGCAGTTCAGGCGCAGCTCGACCGGCTGGGGGCGCTGTCGCCGGGTGCCGACGTGCTCGGTCTGGAACGGATCGCGCAGCTTCTGGAGCGTCTCGGCAACCCCGAGCGCCGCCTGCCGCCGGTGTTCCATGTCGCGGGCACCAACGGCAAGGGCTCGACCTGCGCGTTCCTCCGCGCCGCGCTCGAGGCCGCCGGACACCGGGTCCACGTCTATTCCAGTCCCCATCTCGTCCGCTTCAACGAGCGTATCCGGGTCGCCGGGCGGCTGATCGAGGATGCCGCGCTAGCGCCACTGCTCGCCGAGGTGCTCGATCATGCGGAGGGGATCGGCGCCAGCTTCTTCGAGGTGACGACGGCGGCGGCGTTCCTGCAGTTCGCGCGAACGCCGGCCGAGGCCTGCGTGATCGAGGTTGGCCTGGGCGGGCGGCTCGACGCGACCAACGTGCTGCCCGCGCCCGCGGTCTGCGGCATCGCCGCGCTCGGCATCGACCATCAGGCGTTCCTGGGCAACACGCTCGCCGACATCGCGTCCGAGAAGGCGGGCATCGCCAAGCCGGGAGTGCCGCTAGTCACGATGCGCTACCAGCGGCCCATCGCCAAGGTGATCGCGGCGGCCGCAAATGCTGCGGGTGCGCCCTGGCACCCTGCCGGCGAGAGCTGGCATTGCGGTATCGAGCCGCGACTGCGGCGCGTGACGGTCTTCGGCGACATCGGCCGCATCGACCTGCCCTTCCCTGCGCTCCACGGCGCGCATCAGGTGGACAATCTCGCGCTCGCCGTCGCGGTGATCCGGCATCAGCACGCGCTGGAGGTGCCCGACACGGCGCTCGCGGCGGGGGCAAGGAACGCGACGTGGCCGGCACGCATGCAGCGCCTCGGCGAGGGGCCGCTCACCGCCTTGCTGCCGCCGCACATCCGCTCGCTCGGCATATGGCTCGACGGCGCGCACAACGAATCGGCGGCGGAGGAGATTGCGGGATCGTGGGACGGCGGCGAGGCGACCACGCTCGTAATCGGCATGCTCGCCAACAAGGATGCCGAGGGCGTGCTCCGCCATCTGGTCGGCGTCAGTACCTCGTGCGCGGTGATTGCCCTACCCGTGCCGGGCCACGCGCATCACGACCCTACCGCGCTGGCAGCACTGGCCCGGCGCCATGGTGCCGTTCACGTCGCCACCGCCGCGACGATCCATGACGCGATGACGAAGATCGCGTCCCGCGGGGTTGGCCGATCGGTGATGATCGCCGGCTCGCTCTACCTTGCCGGGGAAGTGCTCAGCGCCAACGATGAGGTACCAACTTAATTGCTATTGACTTGCAATAACCGACAAGCGACCGTGTGCTACCCCAACGGAGTCGCCGCATGTCCGCTAATCCTGCCGCCGAGACGGTCGCCGCCATCCTCTCGCACCCGTTGCCTGAGTCACCCGCTGCGCGCCTCGCACTGTTCGCTGTCCGGCGGATGGGCGCCAACGGACTGGCCGACGCCGGCGCCGCGCATGCCCTCTTCTCCAAATTCCGCCAGGATTTCCGCCGTCCGCTGATCCTGCTGCGCGCGCTGATGGCCGATCTGGCGACCACCGCGGCGGGATCGATCGCGATCGCGCCGTGCTGCTGCCCGCGAATGACCGGAGCGGAGGCAGCGCTGCTCACCGTCCTCGCTCGGGTCGAGCATCATCCGGAAAGCGCACACCTGCTCCTTAGCGACCTGCTCGGCACCCGCCGGGTCGATGGCGTACTTACCAGC
>CAXTNG010000232.1:2958-5714 GCA_964245475.1 uncultured Sphingomonas sp.
ATCGAGCGATCGACGAGGCCGGACGCACTCATCCACCAGAACAGCAGCACGCCGGGCATCGCCGCTGCCGTCGTCAGCCAGTAGAAGTCGACATAGCCGATCGCATCGACCAGCCGCCCGGTGGTCGTCGCGGTCAGCAGCCGGCCGACGACGCTCGCCGCCGCCGAGATCAGCGCATATTGCGCGGCGGTGAAGCGCAGGTCGCACAGCGCCGAGAAGTATGCGATCACCGTCACGCCGCCGATCCCGCTGGCGATGCTCTCGAACGCCATCGCACCGGCCAGCCCCCAGTTGCTGTGCCCAGCGCCGGCAAGCAGCGCGAAGCTCGCGTTGCTGGCCGCCATCAGCACAAGGCTGACCAGCACCGACGCTTTGAGACCTATGCGATTGAACAGCAGCCCGCCGATGAACAGGCCGATGTAGAAGCACCAGAAGCCGATCGCGACGTCGTAGAGCGCGATCTCGTCGTTCGAGAAGCCCAGGTCGTCGAGCAGCAGCCTCAAAGCCTGCTGGCCCATCGTGTCGCCAATCTTGTGGACCAGGATGAAGAGCAGGATGACGACCGCGCCGTGCCGCTGAAAGAATTCGCGAAAGGGGCCGACGATGGAAGCGATCACCTCGCTAGCCCCGCGCCGCGCGGCCGGCTCGCGGTGGCGCTCGGGCTCGCCGCGGACCAGCGCCACGATCATCGCCGGCAGCGCGAAGGCGATGCAGGTCAGATAAGCAACGTGCCAGTCGCTCCGCGCCGCCACGACCAACGCGAGGCTGCCGGCGGCGAACGATCCGATCTTCCAGCCATATTGGGTCATGCCGGAGCCGACCGCCATCTGGTACGGCTCGAGCGTCTCGATGCGGTAGGCGTCGATGACGATGTCATAGGTCGCGCCAGCCACGCCGACCAGGATGGCCGCAACGACCGTCCGCGACAGCTCGGCCGTCGGATCGACCAGCGCCAGATTGGCGACCGCGGCGATCACCAGCACGCCGGCGAGCAGCAGCCACGACACCCGCTGGCCCAGCCGCCCGAGCACCGGCAAGCGCACGCCGTCCACCATCCAAGCCCAGAGCGGCTTCAGATTATAGACCAGAAACGCCAGCGTGAAGGCGGTGATCGTCGCCTTGTTCAGCCCGTCCTGCTTCAGCCGCGTGGTCAGCGTTGCGCCGATCATCGTGAAGGCGAGGCCCGACGAGATCCCCATGAAGAACACCGCGATCGGCCCCCGATCGAAATAGGGCCTCAGGGTCTCGGCGAGAGGATGACGATCGGCTGCTGGCATGCGGGGGACTCGTCTGCGATTTGAAACGGCGGTGGCGGCGCGGAAGTTCAGGAAGTTCAGGCTACGTCACGGAGGGAACCCCTTCCGCGACGACGACGGAAGCGGATGCCGAGTGTGCGACGATGCGATCAGGCGAAGCATGGCCCGACCCTAGACCGAAGTCGACCGTGTAGGACAGCGCCGAAGCGGTTTGCCTTGGCGCGACGGCTTCGGTCCGTCACGGACAGGAACGGCCAGGACCTATTCGTTCACAGCGAACAGCCGAAATCCCGTGGGGAGCCGGCGTGCGGTCTTGCCCGCCATCGCGGCGTCGATCGCGCCGATCGCGCCGACCAGGTCGCGCTGGGTGAAGGGCTTGGACAGGCAGCCGTGGGCGAGCTCCATCGCATCCACAGGGCAATTGCCGGTGACGAACAGCACCGCGACCCCCGCGTCCCTCGCCTTGCGCGCGACGTCGACGCCCGAGCCGTCGGCCAGCTTGACGTCGAGCAGCACCAGGTCGACCGTCTCGCCGCCGTCGATCACCGCCAGCGCATCGGCCACCCGGTCGACCGTCGCGACGATGGTGTAGCCCGCGTCGGAGAGCAGATGCTCGGTGTCGAACGCGATCAGCGGCTCGTCTTCCACGACGAGCACGCGGTCGATCCGGCGCTTCTTCCTCCCGAACAGCATGCATGTCCCTGTACGACTTGCGGGCAATAACGCACGCGGAATGATCGCGTCGCATGGCGTGCAGAACGACGAAAACTTTCGCGCAGGTGGCCAATCGCCTGTATCGCAGCCGGGATGACCAGCGACCCCCGTCCCGAACACCGCATCGCCAAGCTGCTCGCCCGCGCCGGCGTGGCATCACGGCGCGAGATCGAGCGGATGATCGCCGAGGGCCGCGTCGCGCTCGACGGCAGGGTGCTCGATACGCCCGCCACGCTGCTCCCGTCGCTGCGCGGGGTGACGGTCGACGGCAACCCCATCGAGGCGCCGGCGCCCGCACGGCTGTTCGTCTATCACAAGCCGGCCGGGCTGCTGGTGACCGAGCGCGACCCGGCGGGGCGGCCGACGATCTACGACCGGCTGCCCAAGGATCTGCCGCGGGTAGTGCCGGTGGGGCGGCTGGACCTCGCGACCGAGGGCCTGCTGCTGCTCACCACCGATGGCGGGCTCAAGCGGACGCTGGAGCTGCCCGCCACCGGCATCGAGCGGGCCTATCGCGCGCGCGCCTATGGCGAGATCACCCAAACCCGGCTGGAGGAGCTGATCGAGGGCATCGAGATCGAGGGCATCCGCTATGGCCCGATCGACGCCAATCTGGAGCGGCGGACGGGTGCCAACGTGTGGATCGAGCTGATCCTGACCGAGGGCAAGAACCGCGAGGTGCGCCGCGTGCTCGAACATCTCGGTCTCCAGGTCAGCCGCCTGATCCGCACGCGCTACGGCCCGTTCGTGCTGGGCGATCTGCCGGCGGGGGGCGTGGGCGAAGTC
>CAXTNG010000233.1:0-5710 GCA_964245475.1 uncultured Sphingomonas sp.
CTCCCTCCCCATCCCGTTCCTCGCCGGAAAGGCAGAGCCGGTTGCTGTTGCGACCGGCTTTCAGCCTCAAAGGAAAGGAAAAAACATGGGACGGATCACCGACAACCGGGCCGACGTCTATCAGGAAATCACCGATCAGATGATCGCGATGATCGAGGCTGGCACCCGGCCTTGGTCGAAATCGTGGAACGGCAGCACCGCGCCGAATATCCCGCTCCGCAGCACCGGCGTTCCCTATCGCGGCATCAACGTCCTGACCCTGTGGGTTGCCGCCATGACGAAGGGCTATGCCGCCCCGCATTGGCTGACCTTCAAGCAGGCCATCGCGCTCGGCGGTTGCGTCCGCAAGGGCGAGAAGGGGTCCGTCGTCGTCTATGCCAACCGGATCGAGAAGACCGAGGAGAACAACGCGGGCGAGGAGATCAAGCGCGGCATCCCCTTCCTGAAACGCTATGTCGTTTTCAACGCCGAGCAGATCGACGGCATCGAGGCGAAATATCCCGCCCCCGCGCCGATCATTACCGCCACCAACCCCGACGAGCGCGACGCCGAGCTGGCCGCCCTCTTTGGCCGCGTTCCCGTCACCCTGAAGCATCACGGCTCGCAGCCCTATTATCAGCCGAGCGGCGATCACGTCGTCATGCCCGAGTTTGCCGACTTCCACACCAGCGACGACTATTATTCGACGCTCGCGCATGAGCTTTGCCACGCAACCGGCCACGTGGACCGCCTTGCCCGTCCCTCCCTCATTTCCACGAAGCGCGAGGACTACGCCCGCGAGGAACTGGTTGCCGAGCTAGGGGCCGCGTTCATCAGCGCGACGATCGGCATCAAGCTCCACGATCGGGAGGACCATGCCGCCTATCTGGCGCACTGGCTCCAGACGCTCCGCAGCGACAAGCGCGCGATCTTCACCGCCGCGACGCAGGCGCAGGCCGCAGCCGATTGGCTGTTGGCCCGGATGGGCGCGGAGAGCGCGCAGCAGATGGACGAAGCCGCCTGACCCGACCGGGCGCGGCCGAGCGAGCCGCGCCCCTTTCCCGAAGGATCGACCATGAGCAAGACCCCGCCGAAGATCGAACTTAGCTGGCGCGACGAGAATTACGGCTCCGTCTATGCCGTCGCCGCCTTCCGCAACTATGCGGGCACCTTCGATTGGAGCGACCGCACCCATCAGCGTTTCCGGGGATGCCTGAAACGCGCCGGGTTCGAGTTTCACTATGGCCGGTGCAGCTACATCGCAAAGCGCGGCGAACGCCTCGACCGCCAGCGCGCCCTTTGCGACGAGCTCGCGCGCGCAGGCTTCGCGATCGAGCGCGGCGACGTTCGCGCCGAGGCCGATGGGGGTGCGGCATGACCGACCCCGACGACCCCGGCCCCGAGGGGGGCCGGGCAGTCGCGGGGCGACTGGTCTATGATCCGAGCTTCGCCACCGTTAGCGAGGAGGAGTTTAACGAGCTGGTCGCGCTTATGCGCGACGGCGCGCCCCGTAAGCCGCCGACCCCCGAAGCATTGTGGCGGCGCGCCTACCATGAGGCGATGTTCAACCGCCGCCTCGTGGGCGTGCAGCACGATCTATTCGGCGGGAAGCCGACGACGCACATGCACAAGGCGAAGCCGGGGCCGGTTTCGGACTGGCAACCCGAGCCGGTGGAGGAAAAGCTGGCGCGGATCGCGCGCGACCGCAACGCCACGTTCGGCATCGGCCGCCCGGCGTTGACCGAGGAGGAGAAATCCGCCGTCATTCGCGGCGCTGCCAACTGGCTTCGCGTCGGGCGCAAGGGCGTCATCTGGCGATTGTGCAGCCCCGTCTTTGCCGACCACACCTACGTCTATCTCGATCCGATCGGCGCGGAGCGGTCCGAGAAGATCGCGCAAGTCGAGCTGCGCGACGTCGCGCCGATCGAGGACGGGTTGCCGGTGCCCGTTCCCTTCCCCGCATGACCGCGCCAAGATGCCAATAGGAGCCGCAACTATGTCCCCACCCCAACGCCGTCCCGCAATTCGAGCCGTTGCTTTCGAGGAAGTCGGCGAGGCTATCGCCCGCCTGATCGTCGTTGCCGGGTCCGATACCGGCCAAGCGGCGCGCGCGGCCGACTTCATGCTGGCGTGGTGGAACGGCCTCGACAACGGCCACTTTCCGATCCTTCACCTTTGCAACTGCGACGCGATCATTGCCGAGGATATGCTGATCGTCATGGCGTATCTGGCGCAGGAGCCGACCGTCTATCCCGATGCCTGGGGCTATCGCGACGCGATGGTGGCGCTGGTCGAACAGTGGCGCGCGCAATGATCGCGCTGCGCACCGCCACCCACTTTATCACCGGCGCGCCGATCGACCGCGACACCCGGCGCGCGCGGCTACTCGCCGCGCGTCGCAAGCCGATCGGGAGCGTCACCCGGCGCGGCATCCTGTCGGGCCATTGGGATCAAGGGAACGTCGTCGGGGCGTTCCGAAACGGACGCGGCAGCTTCCGGGCCGACTAGCCCCGAAATCGCGCGCCGCTCCCCCGCAGGCGGGCGAGCGGCGCCGACAGCGCCAATCCTACGCCGTGAGCGCCGATGACAGCGCGAACAGGCACGCGAGCTGCCCCAGCGCATTGCCGGCCGACCGATAGGGATCATCCTCGCTCGCATCGCCGACGAACCAGGACGCGATGAGGCCCAGCGCCCAGCCGATCCCCGGCAGCAGCATCGCGCACATGACCGAGCGCAGCGCCGTGAGCATCGCCGGCGTATCGAACAGGCCGACGTCGGCACCCAGCGCCCAGGCCGCGACGTGCAGCACGCCGGCGACCATCACCACGACGAGCTGCGCGAGCAGCACGTATTGGACGGCGAGGGTCGAGTTCTCGTTGTAGGCGTAGCGGGCTTGCGTGAGCATGACGAACCTCCGGCGATCGGCGCAGCATATATCAAGCCCGCACCCCGGCTAGATGGAATGTCGCCGTCTCACCCGAGATGAGCGAGCGCGCCGATCGTCACCTTGCCCTCGCGCGGGCCTATGCCGAGGCGGCGCGACGCGTCCTCGCAGCCGGGATCGACGGCACCGACCGCCTGCCGTTCTTCGCACTCGCCGCGCACGCGCTCGAGCTGGCGCTGAAAGCGATCCTGATCCGGGCGGGTTGGGATGAGGAACGGTTGATGATGATCGGCCACGACCTCGATCGCTGCCACGCCGCCGCTACGAAATCGGACGCCGCCCTGGCCGGCGTCGCCGGCGTCGTCGCCGCACTCGCCTGTCCCCATGCCAGCCAATGCTTCCGCTATCCGCAAGCCCTACCCCGCGACCTTCCCGACCCCGCCCAGACGCTCGATTGCCTGCACCAGGTCCTCAACACGGCAGATCGCCGGCAGAGGGACGAGAGCGGACGCGCCCAGGGCGCGGCGTAGGTCCGTTGGCGCCGCGGCCCTCCCCCGGAGGCCCGCCAGCGCGGGGAACACCAAGGGCTGCTGCCCTTTCGTTCCCGAAGGAAAATAGACGGCCCCGTGTGGTCCGCCAAGCGCGGCACCCGACACCCTAAGGGGTGCCGGCCGCGCTAGGGCGGCCTGCCCGCACCAGGCCATCGATTTTCCTCCTCCCTCCCCATCCCGCTCCTCGCCGGAGAGGCAGACCCGGTTGCTGCGGCAACCGGCTTTCAGCCTCTAAGGAAAGGAAGAAGGACAATGGCTTACACCCGTTACAAGGGCGACCCGTATTGGAAGCGCGCGAAGGCGTGCGGGACCAGCGCGGACGGCATCCCCTACGCCAAGGGCGACCGGGTTTTCTTCTACCCGCGCACCGGCGCGACCTACGCGGGCGACGGCGCGACCCGCGCATCGGCCGAGTTTGACGAACTCGCAGCCCTCGAAGGCTGACCCCTCCCCATCATCGACCTTAATCGAAATCAGGAGTTTTCATCATGGCTATCACCTATCCCAAACTGTCGCAGCTTCGCCTTTCCCCGCTCAATCAGCGGAACGTGAAGCCTTCCGCCATCGAGAGCATGGCCGACGACATTGACGCGCACGGCCTCATTCAGAACCTTGTCGCCTACGAGGAGGACGGCCTGTTTTGGGTGTTCGCCGGGGGGCGGCGTTATCGTGCCTTGAAGGTGCTGGCGAAGCGCAAGCGCATCAAGAACAGCGACACCTTCCCCGTTGAGGTCCGCGACAAGAGCGAGGCCATCGAACTGTCGCTGATCGAGAACGAGCAGCGCGAGGACATGCACCCCGCCGACCGCATCCGCTCCTATGGCGCGCTCCGCGACACCGGCATGTCCGCCGAGGATATTGCCGCACGGTCGGGCGTGGCGGTCAGCTTCGTCTATAAGATGCTTCGCCTTTCCGCGCTCGCACCGTCGCTGATCGACCTTATCGCCAAGGACCAGCTATCGCTCGACGCGGCGCGCGCGCTCACCCTCACCGACGATCACGACCAGCAGGTGAAGGTCTGCAAAGCGGCCAACGGCCAAGCCCACACCATCCGCCGGATGCTCACCACCGAGAAGGTCGCGACCACCCACGGCGCGTTCATCTTCGTCGGGCAGGAAGCCTATGAGGCGAAGGGCGGGACGATCACCCCGGACCTGTTCTCGCAGGGCGACGCCGGTTACGCCGACCAGCCCGAGCTTGTGCAGGAACTAGCGGAGGAAATGCTGGACGGCATCGCCGCCGAATACCGCGCGATCGGTTGGCATGAGGTCCGCGCCGAACTGGACCGGCCCCACGACCTTTATATGAAGGGCAGCATGTATCCGGCGACCCGCGCGCCGACCGAGGCCGAGGCCGAGCGGCTTGCCGCGATCGATACCGAGATCGAGGCCATCGCCGAAGCCGAGGGCGAGGACAGCGACCGCATCGAACCGCTGACCGCCGAGCGGGACGCGATCACCGCTTCCTTCCGCGCCTTCAATGCCGAACAGGTGGCAGTCGGGGGCGTGGCGCTATGGGTTTCGCACGACGGTTCGCTCGGCAAGAGCATCTATCGCGCGAAGGCCGAGCCGAAGCCCAAGGCCACCAGCGACGGCCCGGCACCGCTCTACAGTAACAGCCTGTTCGCGGACCTGTCGCGCATCAAGACGCAGATCGTGCAGGAAGCCGTCGCGGCCGACCCGGCGCTGGCGCTGGACATTATGCTGGACAGCCTTGCGGGCCAGTTGCTCCACGGCGCGCACAGCTACCAGATGGCGCTTGAGGTTCAGGCCAAGACGGTCGCGACCGATGTTCCCGACGAGCTTATGGCGACCAGCGACGTTCGCCCGGTCGAGGAAACGATGGCAACCCGCTTCGCATCCATCCCCGCCGAAGGGCGGTTCGAGGCAATCCGCAGCATGGAGGCCGACGACAAGATGGCGTTGCTGGCGGGCCTTGTCGCGATGACGGTGGACGGCACGGTGTTCGCGGGCGGTTCCCCCGGTATGCGGCATCACCACTTCGAGCAGATCGCGCGCGCGACCGGCGTGGACATTGCCGCGCGTTGGTCCGCTCCCATCGGCCTGTTCGACAAGATGCGCCGCGCCGCGATGATCGACCTGTTGCGCGAGGAATGTGGCGCACCGAGCGCCGAGAATTGCGCGAGCATCAAGAAGAAGGCGGACCTTGCCGTCAACGTGGCGGGACGGCTTCCCGCCAGTTGGCTTCCCGCCCCGATGAAGAGCGGCGCGTTCGACCAGCCCGAGCGCGACCCCGAGAGCTTCGCCCCCGACATGGACGGCGACGGGGCTGGTGC
>CAXTNG010000234.1:0-5689 GCA_964245475.1 uncultured Sphingomonas sp.
TCGGGATGAACCACTGCGGGGTCGCGCGGAAGATCACCTTCGCCTTCGACCGCCACGAATGCGGATACGAATGCCGGAAGTCGTCCGACGCCGACAGCAGCGCCCCCGCCTCGCCGAGGTCGCGGCAGATCGGCCCCGCGGCGGAATTGAACATCTTGTTAATGACGCTGCCGTTGCCGCCCAGCCAGCCCCAGTCCGCCCGATACATCCCCGCCGCATCCACCGCGAACACCGGGTCGATGCCGTACTCCTTGCACAGCAGGAAGTCGTCCTCGCCGTGATCCGGCGCCATATGGACGAGGCCCGTGCCCGCGTCGGTGGTGACGAAATCCCCGGACAGGAAGCGTCGCCTCTTCGCGAAGAACCCGCCGAGCAGATACATCGGGTGCCGCGCCACCGCGCCCCTGAGCTGCTCGCCGCGCACCACCGCGAGCGGCTCGGCATCCTGCCGCTTCATGCCCGTCCGCGCCTCGAACGCCTCGATCAGGTCGGTGGCGACGACCACCTGCATCAGCCGGTCCTGCCCCTCCATCCAATAGGCGCCATACTCGATGTCAGGCCCGTAGGAGAGCGCCTGGTTGACCGGGATCGTCCACGGCGTCGTCGTCCAGATGACCGCGAACATGCCCTCCAGCTCGGGCGCGTTCGGCGCTTCGACGATCTCGAACGCCACGTCGATCTGGGTCGAGACGATGTCCTCGTATTCCACTTCGGCATCGGCCAGCGCGGTCTTCTCGACCGGCGACCACATCACCGGCTTGGCGCCGCGGTAGAGCTGCCCGTTTTCGGCGAACTTCAGCAGCTCGCCGACGATCGCCGCCTCCGCCTCGTAGTTCATCGTCAGATACGGGTCGTCCCAGTCGCCCTGCACACCCAGCCGCTTGAACTGCTCGCGCTGCACGTCGACCCAATGCGCGGCATAGGCGCGGCACTCGGCGCGAAACTGGTCGACGGGAACGTCGTCCTTGTTCTGCTTTTTGGCACGATACTGCTCCTCGACCTTCCATTCGATCGGCAGGCCGTGGCAGTCCCAGCCGGGGATGTAAGGCGCATCCTTGCCGAGCAAGGATTGCGAACGGACGATGATGTCCTTCAGCACCTTGTTCATCGCATGGCCCATGTGGATGTCGCCATTGGCATAGGGCGGGCCGTCGTGCAGGATGAAGCGCTCGCGCCCGGCGCGCTGCTCGCGCAGCCGCTCGTACACGCCGATCCGCTCCCAGCGCTCCAGGATCGCCGGCTCCTTGGCGGCAAGCCCCGCCTTCATCGGGAAGTCGGTCTTCGGCAGGAAAACGGTATCGCGCCAGTCGCGCTTGCTGTCGGTCATCGCTTCGCGCTTAGGATTTCGCGTGCCCGCGCGCAATCGGCGTCCATCTGCCGGACCAGCCCGTCGACATTGTCGAACTTGGCCTCGGGCCGCAGACGCTCGATCAGCTCCACTTCGACGCACCGCCCGTACAGGTCGCCGGCAAAGTCGAAGAAATATGGTTCGAGCAGCTCCTTGGGCGGGTCGAAGGTCGGCCGCACCCCCAGGTTCGCGGCGCCGTCCACCACCCGCCCATCCGCCATCCGTCCCCGCACCGCATAGATGCCGTAAGCCGGCCGCAGATACCGGCCCATGTCGATGTTCGCCGTCGGATAGCCGATCGTCCGTCCCAGCTTGTCGCCGTGCTGCACGACGCCTTCGATCGTGTAGGGCCGGGTCAGCAGCCGCGCCGCCGCGCGCATGTCGCCCGCGCGGAGCAGGTCGCGGATGCGGCTCGACGACACCGCCTCGCGGTCCAGCGTCACCGGGCCAACCGTCTCTGCCGAGAAGCCGTGGTCGGCTCCCGCCTGCGCCAGGACTGCCACGTTGCCGCGCTTGGCGTGGCCGAAGGTGAAATCCTGCCCAGTCACCACTCCCGCCACACGCAGGCAGCCGATCAGCCGCTGCCGAATGAACTCTTCCGCCGTGAGCGCCGCCAGAACATCGTCGAAGCGGAACACGACGGTCGCGTCCACCCCGGCGTTCGCGAACAGCCGCTCGCGCTGGTCGAGCGTCGTCAGCCGGAACGGCGCCGCGTCCGGCCGGAAATGGCGCACCGGATGCGGATCGAAGGTCGCCACCAGCGCCGGCCGCCCCTCGGCCCGCGCTCGCTCGACCGCACACCCGATCACCGCCTGGTGCCCGAGGTGGAACCCGTCGAAATTGCCGAGCGCGACGATCCCGCCGGCCAGATGCGGAGGGATCACCGAGCCGCCGTCGAGCCGCTGCATGGGCTGCGCCTATAGCGGCTGGCGAACGAGAGTCACGAAGCTGTACGCCGGCCTGCCGCCCTCCGCCGCATGCTCCTCCCGAAACACTTCATGCCAGCCCTCGAACGCTGGCACCGCCGCGTCCCCCTCCGGAGCGCAATGCACCTCGGTCAGCTCAACTCGATCGGCCTCGAACAACGCGAACACCTCGGCCCCGCCGATCACCGCCGCACCCCCTCCGGCCAGCGCGAGCGCCTCGGCGGGGGAATGCACCACCTCCGCGTCCTCCGCCCGCCATGCCGGGTCACGCGTCAGCACGATATGTCGCCGCCCGGGCAGCGGCGCCGGTAAGCTTTCGAAGGTCTTGCGCCCCATGATCATCGGCCTGCCCATGGTCAGCGCCTTGAAGCGCCTGAGGTCCGCCGGCAGGCGCCACGGCAGCCGCCCATCGACCCCGATCACGCCGTTATCGGCTCTCGCGAGCACGAACGTTATCACCGCGCCAGCCAGATCAGGTGCCGCGGTCCCTTGCTCCCGCGCGCGCGCACCGGCACCTCCTCCACCCGGAACCCCGCCCGCTTCAATCGCCCGACGAACCGCGCATCCGCCGCCGCCGACCACACCGCGAGCACGCCGCCCGCACGCAGCGACCTGCGCGCCATCGTCAGCCCGCCTGCGTCGTACAGCCGGTTATTCGTGGCACGTACCAGCCCGTCCGGGCCGTTGTCGACGTCGAGCAGCACCGCGTCCCAAGGCCCGTCTGCGATCGCATCGGCGACGTCGCCCCGCCGAAGCGTCAGTCGCGGATCGTCGAGACACCCGCCGAACAGCCCCGCGAGCGGCCCGCGCGCCCAGCCGATCACCTCCGGCACCAGCTCCGCCACGACCACTTCGGCGTCCGCCGGCAGCAGCGCCAGCGCCCGGCGCAGCGTGAAGCCCATCCCCAATCCGCCGATCAGCACCCGCACACCCGGCCCGAGCCCTGCGCAGCTCAGCTCCGCCAGCGCCTCCTCCGATCCGAACTGGCGGCTGTTCATTAGGTCGCCGCCGACCATCGGATCGTCGAGCAGGATCGTCCAGTCCTGCCCGCGCCGGAACAGCCTGAGCGTGCCGCCACCCGGGATCGCGGCCGTGCCGACCAGCTCGCGCGGGATCACTTGAGCAGCTTCGGCGCTTCCTTTTCGATCGCGGCCTTCACCGCGCCCGCGAACAGCCCGAGGAACGCCGGCAGGTCGACAACCGCATGCACCTTGTCCTCGTAGATCGTCAGCTCGCTCGCGATCGTCTGCCCCATCGCCGCGACGGTGAAATGCATCACGTCGCCGTTCCAGCGATGGTCGATATGCGCGCCGCCGGGGATCTTCTCGCCGATCCGGCCGATGCCGCCGTCGAGCCGCTGGCGCACGCCCGCCTTGCCGAGCGAATGCGGGATGTCGAGGGTGATCGGAGTGCCCATGACGGTGCCTTTCAGGTCGCGAAGATCATGTCGTCGTTCGCAAACGCCTTGAACTCGAGCGCGTTGCCCGAGGGGTCGCGAAAGAACATCGTCGCCTGCTCCCCCGGCTGCCCTTTGAACCGCACATGCGGCGCGATGCCGAAGGCCATGCCTGCCGTTTCGACCCGCGCGGCGAGGCGCTCCCAGTCCGCCATCTCCAGCACCACGCCGAAATGCGGCACCGGCACGTCAAGCCCGTCGACCGGGTTGGTGTGATCGGCCGCCCGCGCCTCCGGCGAGAGATGCGCGACGATCTGATGCCCGTACAGGTCGAAGTCGACCCACTCGTCGCTGAAGCGTCCCTCGGGACAGCCCAGCGTGCCGCCGTAGAAGGCACGGGCGGCGGCGAGATCGTGGACCGGAAAGGCGAGGTGGAAGGGACGGGGCATGGAATCGACCTACCTCGCCAGGAGTAATCCGTCACCCCGGACTTGTTCCGGGGTCCGGCGTGCGGCAGGCAATGTCGCAGGAGGCTCCAGCCACACCGCTTGCGGCTCTCTGGACCCCGGAACAAGTCCGGGGTGACGAAGGATGCAGGACGTCCGTTGACCGGTTTACGCGCCACTCTCCTCTGCTTCCTCCTCGGCGCGCTCGCCGCGTGCGGCTTCGCGCCGCTGGAGCTGTGGCCGCTCACCCTCGCCTGCCTGGCCGCATGGATGGCGCTCGTCCACGCGGCACCGACATTTCGCGGAAGCCTGATCCGCGGCTACGCCTTCGGCGTTGGCCATTTCACCGTCAACGATAACTGGTTCCAGCACGCCTTCGACTTCCAGGACGCGATGCCGCCCCAGCTCGGCTATGCCGCCGCGGTCGCGCTGGCGCTCTACCTCGCCGGCTAGCCGATGGCGGTGGCGGGCATCGCCTGGCGCTTCCGCCGCGACGCGGCCGACGCAACCTTTGTCCTGATCTTCGCCGCCGCCTGGATCGCGACCGAATACCTCCGCGCAGTCCTCTTCACCGGCTACGCCTGGGACCCGCTCGGCGTCATCTGGGTGCCGGTTCAGGCGGTTGCGAGCGTGGCGGCGTACATCGGCACCTACGCGCTCTCCGGGCTCACGATCGCCATGGCGGGCGGCTTGCTACTCAGCACCTTGCGCCGCCGCTGGTGGCCGGCGGCGGCGGTCACCATCGTCGTCCTCGGTCTGCAAACGCTAAGCTATCAGCAGTTCGCCACGCCCGTCGCGCTCTCGCCGGCCGACCCTCGGGTGCGCGTCGTCCAGCCCAACATCGGCCAGCAGGACCGCGGCGAAGGCGACAGCGAACGCGTCCTCCAGGCGCTGCTCCGCCGCTCCGGCACTCCCGGGCCCGCTCCCCGCCTGGTCGTCTGGCCCGAAGGCGTCGTGCGCGACTTGGTCGAGGATGGCTACCCCTCCTGGATCTATGACCGTTCGGCCAAGTCCACCCGCCGCCGCATCGCCAGCGTGCTCGGCCCGCGCGACCTGCTCCTGTTCGGCGGCACGGCGCTGACCTTCACCGCCGACGACCGGATCGCCGCCGCGGGCAATACGGTCTTCGCCGTCACCCCGCAGGCGCGCCTCTCCGGCCGCTACGACAAGGCGCACCTCGTTCCCTACGGCGAGTACCTCCCCATGCCATGGCTGCTCAAGCCGCTCGGCCTTGCCCGCCTCGTTCCCGGGGACATCGACTTCACCCCCGGCCTTGGCCCGGCGAACCTCGCCACACCCTTCGGGCCTGTAGGCGTGCAGGTCTGCTACGAGATCATCTTCTCCGGCGAGGTGATCGACCGCGCGCACCGCCCGCGCCTGCTCTTCAATCCCTCCAACGACGCCTGGTTCGGCCGCTGGGGCCCGCCGCAGCACCTCGCCCAGGCCCGGATGCGCGCGATCGAGGAGGGGCTGCCGATCATCCGCGCCACGCCCACGGGCATCTCCGCGGTGATTGCCGCAGACGGGCGGCTGCTCGCCAGCATCCCCCACGAGACCGCGGGCGCGATCGAGG
>CAXTNG010000235.1:0-5667 GCA_964245475.1 uncultured Sphingomonas sp.
CGTGCGGAAGACGTGCTCGCAGCCCTGATCTCCGCGGCACTTGCACAGGAGGGCGGCGACGGGGCCATGTAACCGGGAACGCGCCAGAGGGATGGACGAGCTGACCCGCTAGCCGACATTCGGCCAACCTTAGGCGACTCCCAACTTCGGTCGCTTGTTCATCAGCCGTCAGATCGATCCCGCTGGCGTCGTCAGGTAATGACCGGTTCAGAGCGCCACGCGCACGTCGCTGGGCCAGCGGTTGGCCCAGTGAATGGCCGGCGTCAGCGTCGTCGCGACGCCTCGGCCGAGCTGACGCGGGTCCCACCAGTCGCCGACGACGCATTGCGCGTGCGGCACCGCCGCACGCACGATCGCGTCGTTGCCGAGCGGCTTGGCGATCAGCGGCGCGTGCGCGGCCTTAAGGCGGCGAAGCGTCGCCACGTCGAGATGATCGTAGTGGCAGTGGCTGAGCAGCACTGCGTCGATCGGCGGCAGGTCCTCGAAGGCGAGCTCCGGTTCCGCCACCCGCTTCGGACCGGCAGAGGCAAAACGGCTGGCGCGCTCGGACTTTACCGGGTCGGCAGGATGTTGATCCCCGCCGCCTGGATCAGCAGCGAAGCGTGGCCTATCATCGTGACGCGCACGCCAGCCACCCGCGCCTCGGACATGGCTCGGGTGATCGCCACCGTACTCGGCCATTTCGCTGCACCCCCGACCAGCTTCCACCGGAGCGTGTCCCTCAACCCGCGGTCGGTCGGCGGCTGTCCGGGATTGAAGAAGAATGCCGTCGAAGTGATCGCTGGGCGGCCCCTGATAGTAGCGATTGTGCAGCATTAGTCGTGCCACTCCCTCTCAGGCGCTGGCGAAAGGCGGCGAGGCAGCCGCTCCCGACAGCGATCACCCACACGTGCCCGACAAGCAGGGTGGCGAAGCTTAACCAGGCGAGGAAAGGCAGGCCGAGCGCTGCGGCGGGTCGATCGACCATCGCCGCGGCGGCGACATACCCAGCGCCGGTGGCGATCATCGCGCCGGAGGCGAGCGCACTCGCACCGAGTTCGCGCTTGCGGAAGAACAGCTCGGTCTAGCCGCCGATCCCCGTCCTCCCAAAACGCCAGTGGACTACCCATCTATGGCGGCGAAGGAGACCTCACGGACACCTACCGCAAGACCGACGCGGCGATCGCGGCGCTGACGCCCGAGCAGTTCTACGTCACGCAGAAGGGCGGCACCGAGCGCCCGGGCACCGGCGCGCTGCTCGGCAACAAGGAAGCCGGCATCTACGTCGATATTGTTTCCGGCGAGCCGCTGTTCGCCAGCAGCGACAAGTATGAATCCGGCTGCGGCTGGCCCAGTTTCACCAGGCCGATCGAGCCCGCCAACGTCGCGGAGCTCAAGGACCTGTCGCTGTTCATGACCCGCACCGAGGTGCGCTCGAAGCATGGCGACAGCCACCTCGGCCATGTCTTCAACGACGGCCCGCGCGACCGCGACGGCCTGCGCTACTGCATCAACTCGGCCTCGCTCCGCTTCGTGCCGCGCGACCGGATGGAAGCCGAGGGCTATGGCGCCTGCCTCGACCAGGTGGAGCAGGTGGCATGAGCACCGAGCGCGCCGTCCTCGCCGGGGGCTGCTTCTGGGGCATGCAGGACCTCATCCGAAAGATGCCCTGCGTCGTGTCGACCCGCGTCGGCTACTCGGGCGGTGAAGTGCCGAACGCCACCAATCGGAACCACGGCAACCATGCGGAGGCGATCGAGGTCGTCTATGATCCGGATGTTACAAGCTACTGGGCGCTGCTGGAGTTCTTCTTCCAGATCCACGATCCGACCACGCTCGATCGCCAGGGCAACGATCGCGGCGCGAGCTACCGCTCAGCGATCTTCTACGCGGACGACGGGCAGAAGCGCATTGCCCAGGACACGATCGTCGACGTGGACGCGTCGGGGTTGTGGCCGGGGAAGGTCAGGACCGAGGTCTCGCCCCTCGGCGACTTCTGGGAGGCCGAGCCCGAGCACCAGGACTATCTGGAACGCACCCCCAACGGCTACACCTGTCACTTCGTGCGGCCGGGCTGGAAGCTGCCGCGCCGGGCGCAAATGGCTTGATATCGAGCCAGCCGAGCGTGAGTGACGTACGCTCCCTAACGCTCGGCACCGTTCGGCAAGAACGGGCAGACCCAGAATTGACCGTTTAGCGCGACCTGGGCGCTTCCCAGCTTCGGCCATCCGTTCTGCCGGGAAGCAGGGCAGCGTGGGTCCAAGATAGTCGAAAAAGTGGTTGTTTAGGTGGCCACTCCCTCATGCGAGCGGTCGAAGGCGCGCTTATAGGCAGCACGGCTCGTGGTACGCGCTAGGTAATCGTGCTCGGCATTGCTGAGGACGAACCCGGCGTGGTTCGCGCCCAGGTTCAGCGCGTAGGTAATCGAGATGTCGGCGGCCGTGAAGCTGTCGCCAGCCATGTACGGCGCACTCGCGAGCTGCCGCCTCACGAGCAGCAGCCGTCGCTCGACGCACTCACGCGCCCAGCGGGCACCCCAATTGTCTCGTTCCGTCTCGGGGGCGATAAAGCTGCTCACCAGCGGAACCATAATTAGCGTTGCCAAGCCCGCTTCACCCAGATGGAGGAACTGCTGGTAGGCTGGGAAAGCCGGATCGTTGGGCGACGGTTGCAACGGCGTGGGCCCATAACGGCCCATCAAATACTCCATGATGGCCACGGACTCGACCATGGTGACGACGCCGTCCTGGATCGCGGGCAGGAAGTCACCGGGATTGACAGCGAGCCACGCGGGGTCCTTCTCCTCGGCCAGCATGTCAACGTGCCGCAGCGTGTAAGGAAGGCCCATCTCTTCCAGGACCCAGACGGCCCGGATCGATCGCGATGTTTGTCCGCCCCATACGGTGATCATCGTCGCGGTTCTCCATCCAACGTGATCCATCCTGAAACGATGGCGGCCTATGGCAGCCAGTTCTCGGCCGCCATGACCTTGGCTTGCTTGTTCTCGATCTCGATCTTCTGGTAAGCGAAGGCCACCGTCACGAGGTGCTCCAGGCCGACCTCCGGACCGTTCCGGTCGAACAATCTGATTGATGCAATGCGAGCGTTCGTGAGCCGGATCGTGTTCGTGACTTCCTGCTCGCCTTCGACGGTCTTGCCAATGATCTCGTAGAGCACGGATTTGAGCGTCTCGTTCGTTACGGCAGCCTGGAACAGCTGCGGCGTGTTGGGCGCGATGCGGAACGTCATCGTGAGAGGCTCGTGAATCCGGCTTGGGGCAGCGACGGTAGGCAGACCGGCTCTCGCCACCGGAGGCGTGACCGATTGCGAGAACCCAAGCTCCGCCGACAGCACTTGCGTCTTGTCGGCGTATTTCGGCACGAGCCCCTCGCCCTTCAGCTTACCCTGTTTGGTGCCTTCGATGGTGACGTAGCCGTCGTCAGCAGCTGCTCGCGAGGTCCAACTCACGCCGGCAAGCATCGCCACGCACACGATCTGCCAACGCATCCTGCCCTCCATAGTCTCGGTCTGGTTGAATGGATGATTCCGGGAGTCATCATCACCTCGGAGACGTACGTCCACAAGTCCTACGTGCATCGGTGAAGCCTCGCGTTTCTGCTTGCCAGTACGGCGGCTCCTGCCGATGATCCGAGACGAACGGAGACGGTGGGCAATACCATGATGAGGCTGTGCCAAGCGGTGTTTGCGATACTCGCATTGCTCGCAAGCACGGCCGCACACGCACACCAGCAATACGACATCATCGACATGCACTTCCATGCCGATCTGCCCGATGCCGAAGGCCCGCCAGGCGGCAAGGTCTGCGCGCCCTACCCCACCTGGATGCCACGCGATCCAGGCCAGCCGATCGAGCGCTACCTGGAGCGCTTCACCGGCAATCCGACCTGCTCACGCGTGCTGGTCGCACCAACGGACGCGACCGTCCTCCATGATCGCGGCATCGCCATGCTCGAACGCTACAACGTGCTGGCGCTCGCGGGAGGTGCCTCGGCCACAGTCGAGGATTATCGGAGCCGCGCACCCAGGCGCATCCTTCCTGCCGCAGGGTTCGGCAGCAGCGGCAAGCTGCCGACGATTGCGGCGCTGCGGCAGCTCCACGCAGCGGGCAAGCTCGCCGCGCTGAGCGAGATCACCACGCAATATGCCGGCACGGCGCCCGACGATCCGCAGCTGGAGCCGTACTTCGCTCTTGCCGAGGAGCTGGACATCCCCGTCGGCATCCACCTGGGGCCAGGACCGCCCGGCACCGCCTACTTCGCAACCCCAGCCTATCGTGTCGCGGCGGGCGATCCTCTGCGGCTGGAGCCCGTCCTCACCCGCCACCCCCGCTTGCGCGTCTACGCAATGCACGCGGGCTGGCCATTCGGCGATGCTATGATCGCCATGATGTTCGCGCACCCGCAACTCTACGTCGACGTCGGCATTCTCGACTACGCCTACCCCGAGGCGGACTTCTACACCTATCTCAAGCGGCTGATCGATGCCGGAATGGAGGAGCGGATCATGTTCGGCTCCGACAACATGGTTTGGCCCGATGCGATCGGGATCGCGATCGAGCGGGTCAGGCGCGCACCGTTCCTCGATGAGCGGCAGAAGCGGCTGATCCTCCATGACAATGCCGCGCGCTTCCTGCGCATGGAGGGCTAGGTCTCCCGGCAGGCAGACCCATTGCACGAAGCCGCTGCGCGGCAGTGGTGTTGGCGGTGATGTAGCGCGCCTGCGCTGAGGTTTGGCCCTGCGGCAGCGGCGGCGGACGATGGAGTTCCTTCAACGAGAGGAACTCCCCCATGGCGACCCTACCGACCGAACGACCCGTTACCCCGCTGCGTCAGCGGATGCTCGACGACATGGCGATGCGATCGATGGGTGCGCGGCATGCAGGACGACCTGCAGCTAACAGCGCGTCACTCGCGCTCGGCGCGCTCATCGACGGAGTGCCGGAGTCGATCGTGATCGGGACCAGCCTTTTGGCAGGCGGAGCGATCGGCTGGGTAGCGGTGGCGGCTGTCTTCCTAGCGAATCCGCCCGAAGGATTGTCGAGTGCGGCAGGCGCTCGGACAAAAGGCCAGACTGCGATGTTCACCTTCGAATTGTGGACGGGGATTGCAGCTGTTGCGGGGTTGGCTTGACAGCCAATTTGGTGGGTGACGGGGTAGCTGCCTGTTCCTTCGGCGCCTTGGGGTACAGAAAGGGGCAACGATCGTCCGGGTTTGCCGCCGGCTTGTTCTCGCGCGTGACCATCTCGTCGTCGAGCGCCTTGATCGTCATCTTACCAACGATGTTGTCGGGCTTAGTCTGGTAGCTCTTGTTGATGATCTTGCGCTTCGTCTTGTAGTCGAGCACCGCCGCCGTGGTCGTCGGGCCGTAGGTGCCCGCCATGATCTCCGCGGGCGAGATGCCGGCGCCGTCGAGCGCGTCCAGCGCGTGCTGCACCAGGATCACAAAGTCGCCCTTGGCCCCGGGCGTCAGATGCGCCTGGTCGTCGACCAGGCAGGCTTGCAGCCTCTTGTTGTCGCGGAACAGGCGGGACGTGAGCGGCATGAACGTTCTCCCGTCAGGCCGAGCGGCCCGTGTCGTTGACCTTGTGCATGACGCTGCGCGACATCAATGTACTGAACCGCCCCGGGTTTGTCGGAGGCTCCAACTCCTGAGAAGGTGGAGCCGGTA
>CAXTNG010000236.1:0-3002 GCA_964245475.1 uncultured Sphingomonas sp.
GCGTCAACATCGACGAGCTGATCGTGTCGCAGCCCGACACCGGCGAGCAGGCGCTGGAGATCGTCGACACCTTGGTCCGCTCCAACGCGATCGACGTGCTTGTCGTGGATTCGGTGGCGGCGCTCGTCCCGCGCGCGGAGATCGAGGGCGAGATGGGCGACAGCCATGTCGGCCTGCAGGCGCGCCTGATGTCGCAGTCGCTTAGGAAGCTCACCGGCTCGATCAGCCGCTCGCGCTGCATGGTGATCTTCATCAACCAGCTGCGCATGAAGATCGGCGTGATGTACGGCAACCCGGAGACCACGACCGGCGGCAATGCGCTGAAGTTCTACGCCTCGGTCCGTCTCGACATCCGCCGTACCGGCGCGATCAAGGACCGCGACGAGGTCACCGGCAACGCGACGCGGGTCAAGGTGGTCAAGAACAAGGTCGCGCCGCCGTTCAAGCAGGTCGAGTTCGACATCATGTACGGCGAGGGCATCTCCAAGATCGGCGAGATCCTCGACCTCGGCGTCAAGGCGGGGCTGGTCGAGAAGTCAGGCTCGTGGTTCTCCTACGATTCGATCCGTATCGGCCAGGGCCGCGAGAACGCCAAGATCTACCTGAAGGAAAACCCCGAGACGGCCGACCGGCTCGAGCGCGCCATCCGCCAGCGCACCGAGAAGGTCGCCGAGGAGATGATGGCTGGCGCCTCCGACGACGACGACCTCTGAGGCGCGGCTGCGTTCACGGCTGTTTGTCGGAAGACACGGTTCAAGGGTAAACGGCGGCTTCGCTGGGGTCGGAAAACCCCGGCTCAGCGCTTGCCGTTGAAACCCGGCGGTTTGTTTGGCGGAAAGGTGGTTAACGGGCTCTCAGCCATGGCTGTAGAGCCCGTTTCCATGCTTGCCGCCGCAAAAGGCACCTGCGCTGGCGATGTATTGCCGAGCGTGCGTAGGGTGCCTCGTCCTCGGCCTTCTCCCTCGGGCGAGGCACCTTGTCGCGCCGAATCCCTTACTCAAACGTAAAGTTTAATGGTGCATGCGCCACGCCGGGTATGACCGGTCGTGTGCGCGCCACGCCTTGCCGCACGTCTTGCCTAGGAGTAGCCTCGGTCGAGACAGGGAGGCAGGGCAATGGTGAACGCGCCGGGACGGGCACCGTGGCACCTTTGGGCCGTGGGCATCGCCGCCCTGCTGTTCAACGCGATCGGCGTCTTCGACTTCGTGATGATGCGCGCCAAGGGCGCAGCCTACATGGCGAGCGCCGGCATGACGCCCGGGCAGATCGCGCATTACCAAGCGATGCCGAGCTGGATGACGCTGGTCTGGGCGGTCGGCGTGTTCGGCGCGTTCGGTGCGTCGATCCTGCTGCTGCTCCGCCGACGGCTGGCTGTGCCGGTCTTCGTCGTGTCGCTCGCCGCCTTCCTGCTCAGCCTGGTCTATCATTACCTGCTGAGCGACGGCGGCGCGGTGCTCGGCAGGCAGATGGCGATCACCGACGCGGTGATCGCGGCCCTACTCATCGCCTTCATCTGGTACGCTCGGCAGATGACCGCGTGCGGCGTGCTGCGCTAAGCTAATCCGTTCGTGCTGAGCGAAGTCTAAGCACCTGGGAGTGCCCTTCGACCTCGCTCAGGGCGAACGAAGGTGGTGGTTCCGATGAGACGCAAAGAGCGCTAATTGTCATCGGCTCTGTCTTTCTCGTGGAGCCTGCTCCACAGCTCGCCGGTGCCCGCTTCCTGCGCCTTGTTGACGTATTGCGAGGCGACCAGCCAGCCCTTGATCGGGCGCAGCGGCAGCAGCGTGCCGAGCACCATCAGCGGCAGCGACGTGACGAGATGGACCCAGAACGGCGGGCTGAAGGCGACCTGGAACCACACGATCAGGAAGGTCAACGGAAAGGCGATGGTGCACAGCGAGAAGAACGCCGGCCCGTCGTCGGGCGCGGCGAAGCGGTAGTCGAGCCCGCAGACATCGCAGCGTTCGGCGATCTTGAGCCACGACCGGAACATCCGGCCCTTGCCGCAGCGGGGACAGAGGCCCTTCCACCCGGCTTCGAGAATCCAGCGCAGCTTGCCGCCGCCTGCTTCATTCGCCATCGCCGTTCCCATGCTGCCGTGTACGCCAGATATGGGCGCGCGGGCGCCGCTTTGCAGCAGGCTCTCGTCAATTCGTATCCGCCGGCGCCGCGGTAAAGTCGAAATGGATGCGCACCCAGGCGCCGACCAGCGCCTTGCCGCCAATCCGCGGCGGACGCACGCGGAACTGCCATGCCGCCTGCCGCAGCGCGCGTGCCAGTCCGGAGCCCGCAGGGCTTTCGCCAAGCGACCGGCAATTGTCGACCTCGTAGTTCGGCACCGTCCGGCAGGCGATGTCCGCCCAGCTGCCCGCCGGCGCGCCGCCGGTGAGATAGCCCGCGAGCTCGGCATGCGAGGGCCTGCGATACCATTCGGCATTGTAGAGCTTCTGCCCCCCCGGCCCCTCGCCAGGGCCGTAAGCCGCGACGCTGTCTCCCGCTCCCTTCGCGTCGCCATCGTCCTCGTCGGCGCGCCCGCGCATCTTGCCGATATCGGCAGCCTCGAAACTGCCCGGGATCACCAGCATCGGCGGTGCTGCTGGAGCGGAGGGTGCCGGCGGAGCGGCTGCGGGTGGTGCGGCGCGCGCCGCCTGCGCCTGTGCCGCCTTAGTGGCAACCCGCGGACGCTTGGCGGCTTTCGGCTGCTCCTGCGGTGCCGGCGCGACGTTGAAGGTCGTGAGCGGCGCGTTCTCGGGCGGGCGCTCCTCCAGCTTGGGCGCGATCCGCAGGAGCAGCAGCACGATCAGCAGATGCGCGGCGACCGCCAGCCCGAACGAGGTCGCGCGGCGTCTTCGAGACACGGGGGAGAAGGACGCCGAGCCCATCGGCGAGCCGCCTAGCCGCCATGCTGCAATGCCGCAACGCAGCGGCGGTGGATTTCACGGGCATGTCATGGATATGCTAGGCGTCCGCAGAGGAGCGCACCCGCATGACCATCATCGTTC
>CAXTNG010000236.1:3012-5657 GCA_964245475.1 uncultured Sphingomonas sp.
GTCGCAGCGGGTGCTGTGGATGCTGGAGGAACTCGGGCTGCCGTACGAGATCAGGCGATACGAGCGCGACAAGACAACGATGCTCGCGCCACCGGAGCTCAAGCGCGTCCACCCGCTCGGCAAGTCGCCGGTGATCGAGGACACCGATGAGGAGGGGGGTCGCGTGCTCGCCGAGACCGGTGCGATCGTCGAATATCTGGTCGAGAAGGCGGACGGCCGGCTCGGCCCGCCCGCGCACCGCGACTCGGCGCTGCGCTATCGTTTCTGGCTGCATTACGCGGAGGGCTCGCTGATGCCGCCGCTGCTCATCAAACTGGTGCTCAGCAAGATCCCGATCATGGGCAAGCTGGCGATCAAGCGCATCCAGCCGATGATCGACGTCCATCTCGATTATGTCGAAAGCGAGCTCGCCCGGCACGCGTGGTTTGCAGGCGACGAGCTGACCGCCGCCGACGTGATGATGAGCTTCCCGCTCGAGGCCGCGCGCGCCCGGGCGGGGCTCGACGCCTCGCGCCCGTCGACCACCGCCTGGCTCGCGAAGGTGCACGCCCGGCCTGCCTATCAAGCTGCGCTGGCGAAGGGTGGGCCTTACGCCTACGCCTGAGGGATGCTCGCATCGGGGAATGCCGGGCCGTGGCCGTGCGGCGCGACGGCGGGAACGATCTCGACCGGCTCCTTGGCGCTGAGCGGCCCTTCCCAGCGTGCCACCACGCTCGCCGCCACCGCATTGCCGATGACGTTGGTTGCGGAGCGGCCCATGTCGAGGAAATGGTCCACCGCCAGGATCAGCAGCAGCCCCGCCTCCGGAATGTGGAACAGCGGCAGCGTCGCCGCGATCACGACCAGCGACGCGCGCGGCACGCCTGCGATGCCCTTCGACGTCACCATCAGCACCAGCAGCATCGTGATCTGCTGTCCCCAGGACAGGTCGATACCGTAAGCGTGCGCGATGAACAGCGACGCGAAGGTCATGTACATCATCGAGCCATCGAGGTTGAACGAATAGCCGAGCGGCAGCACGAAGCTGGCGATCCGCGGCGGCACGCCGAAGCGGTCGAGCGCCTCCAGCGTCCGCGGGTATGCCGCTTCCGACGAGGCGGTCGTGAAGGCGAGCAGCAGCGGCGAGCCGATGTAGCGCACCAGCTCGGCGATCCGTGGCCCAACGAAGACGAAGCCCGCGCCGATCAGCACCGCCCACAGCACGCCCAGCCCGACGTAGAAGCTGCCCATGAACCAGGCGAGGTCGCGGATCACGCCCAGGCCCCGCTCGGTGAGCGTCGCGGTCACCGCCGCGAACACCGCCAGCGGGGCGAAGCGCATGACGTAATTGGTCACCTGCAGCATCACCTGCGCCAGCGCTTCTGTCGCACGGACGAGGGGCGCGGCGCGCTCGCCGACCGCGGTAATCGCGACGCCGAGGAACAGCGAGAAGACGACGATCTGGAGGATCTCGTTGTCCGCCATCGCCTGGATCATCGAGGCGGGGACGACGTGCGTCACGAACTTCGCGAGATCGAAGCCGCTCTGGTCGATGCCGGTGGCCGTCGCGGCGGGCGGCGCCAGCTTCATCGCCCGGACGCCGAGCGCGTCCATCACCGCCTGTGTCGCATGGACCAGCATTAGCCCGAGAGTCAGCGACACCAGGCTCGCGCAGACGAACCAGCCGACCGCACGCGCCCCGACGCGGCCGAGCGCCGAGGTGTCACCCATGTGCGCGATGCCGACCACGAGGGTCGCGAACACCAGCGGCGCGATGATCATCTTGATCAGGCGGAGGAACAGGGTGGTGACGATCGAGAAATAGCCGGCGATCGTCTTCAATTGCTCGGCCGCGGCAGGCGTGCCGTCGTCGATCGAGCTGTTGAGCAGCCAGCCGAGCAGCAGCCCCGCGGCCAGCCCGGCCAGGATGAAATAGGTCAGCCGCTTGGCCAAGGCAGGTCCTTCGGTCGGGGGAGGTAGGTGCATCAAGGCGCGGTTTGCGCGAGGCGTCAAGCGTTGCCCCGCGGCGCTGCCGCTGGCACACTCGCGCCGTGGGCACGGCGGGAGAGCGGCGATGAAGCGAGTGGCAATGGCGGTGGCGGCGGGGCTGATCGCGCTCGCGGCTCCAGTGACGGCGCGGGAGATGAGCGCGGATGATGTTGCTAAGCTGCCGGAAACGGCACCGGTCGCCGTCGACCGCTACGGCACCGAGCCGCTGCAATATGGCGAGCTGCGCCTGCCGCCGGGGCCGCGGCCCAAGCGCCCGCTGCCGGTCGCGATCGTGATCCACGGCGGCTGCTGGACCAAGGGCTTCGCCACCCGGCGTGGCACCTCGGCGATGGCGAGCGCGCTCGCGGCGCAGGGCTTGGCGACGTGGAACGTCGAGTACCGCCAAGTTGGCGACCCCGGCGGCGGCTGGCCCGGCACGTTCCAGGACTGGGGTGCGGCGACCGACCACCTCCGCGTGCTGGCGAAAAGCTACGCGCTCGATCTGAAGCGCGTGGTCGTGGTCGGCCATAGTGCCGGCGCACACGCGGCGTTGTGGATTGCCGCGCGGCCCAAGCTGCCGGCGACAGGCGCGGTGCGCGGGGCGAAGCCGCTGTCGGTCGCCGCGGCGGTAGCGATCGACGGCCCCGGCGACCTCGCCCCCTTCGTCGGCCGCGATG
>CAXTNG010000237.1:0-319 GCA_964245475.1 uncultured Sphingomonas sp.
ACGCTGCCCGACGCCGCGATCCCCGACGGCCACCCCGCCGGCGCGCTGTCGCTGGCTTGGCGAGACAGCCTATTCGGCGAGGCTGCGGCGGCGCTATCGCCGTCGTGCGAGGTCCGCTGGCCGACAGGGCGCGGCGGCTGGGGGCATGGCTATTGGATCGGTTGCCTGATCCAGTTGCGCGCGATGCTCGAACGGCCGGTGTGGCGGCTGGAACATACGGCAGCCCGCCCGCTGCGCGATGGCGAGACCGCCGTTGCGCTGCGCTGGGCGCTGACCGGCCGGCACGTCGGCGACGGCGTGTGGGGCGCCCCTTCGGGCC
>CAXTNG010000237.1:329-5620 GCA_964245475.1 uncultured Sphingomonas sp.
GCGAACTGCTGGTCGTCGGCATCTCGCACTACCGGCTGCGTGGGGGCCGGATCGTCGAGGACGCGACCGTGTTCGACGAGCTGGCGGTGCTGCGCCAAGTGCGCGGGGGGCTCGGCGCATGACCCCGCGCGACGCGCTGACCGCGCTGGCGCGGGGCGAGCCCGCCGGGCTGCTGCAGACCTGCCGGCTGACCGCTGGCGCGACCGAATATTATGGCGAGGAGGAGATCGCGGCGGCGTTCCGCGCTCAGCCGCTGGACCTGACCGACGCGGACTGGACCAAGGGCGAGCACGCCGTCGCGGCGGTGGGCGACACGCATGCGCTGTTCGCCGACCTGGCCGAGGGCCGCATCGCGCGGCTGTGGCGCATTGGCCTCGCACCAGCACTGCGCGCCGCGGCGGTCGCGGTCGCTTTCGACCTGGACATGGCGCAGGCGCGCGAGGCGATCGCGGTCGAGGCAGACGACTTCCCCGACGTCACCGCCGAGGCGATCGCGCGTGTCGAGGACGCAGGGCGGCGGATCGCGCAGGACCGCACGACGCCCGCGCGCCGCAGCCGGGCCGCCGCGATCCGGCTGCTCGCGCCCGGCGATGCGGTGATCGGCCTGTTCGCCGTGACTCGCGGCTGGGGCGCGGGAGAACCGCCGCCCGGCTTCACTTACGCGCTGAGTGTGGGGCAGCAGTCGGGCGGGGTCATCCGCGTGGTGCGCGACCCGGACGGCGGCGCCGGCGCATGGGGCTGGTCGCCCGGACGTACGCAGGTCGAACTCCTGGAGTAATCCAGGTCATTCGTGCTCCCGCGCAGGCGGGAGCCCAGGGTTACTACGTGCACCGCTTGTGGCTCTAGGCTCCCGCCTCCGCGGGAGCACGGGCGTGTTCTTGGATACGCGCTACGCCCGCCGCACCGCGAACACCACCGCCCCGTCGCCGGTCAGCGTGTGCTCGCCGATGTCCGCCGGCACCGTCATCGTGTCGCCCGCCGCCAGCGTGACCTCGCTCTCCGGCGTCGCGATGGTCAGCGTGCCCGCGTGCACGAACAGCACCGCGCCGGTCGCGTCGCGGCCCGACGCGCCGTCGACCGTCCAGCGGTCGAGCGCGAAGCCGTGCCGCCAGTCCAGCGGGGCGTCGTCGCCGATCACCGGCGCGCTGGCGTCGGCGTAGCGGACGACCAGCGCCTCCGCCTCCGCCTGCGAGTAGCGGCGCAGCGCCTCGACCTGCTCGGGCGTGGTGCGCGGCATCGGCCGCGCGCCCGCGGGCACCGCTTCGCCCTTCGTCGTGTCGACCAGCCGCCCGCTCTCGAGCAGGACCAGGCCGTAGTCGCCCGCCATGTCGAACACCTGCGGCGCCCAGGTCACGCGGCCAGGATCGTCCTGCCCCAGCACCGCCCACAGGAAGCCGGTGTCGTCGCCGACGTTGGTGAAGCCGCGGAACATCTTCGTCGGCAGCGAGATCACGTCGCCGGGGTTCAGCACCACCTGCGCGTCGTCGCCGTGCTCGCCCAGATCGAAGCGCCAGGTGCCGGTGTGCGCGACGAACACTTCCGCGGTATCGTGGCTGTGCTGCGAGTTGACGCAGCCCGGCGGCTGGCGCGCGCCGCCGATGTTGAAGCCGTGGGCTTCCGCGATGTGAACGTGCTGATCGGGGTTTTCCGACACGCCGGGGCCGATGATCGTGAAATTCTCCTTCGCCTCCGACCCCGGCGACCGGGTATCGATAAAGGCGTTGTAGCAGGGTCGCAGGTCCGCGTAGCGTACCACCCTGTCCTCCAGCCCAACGCTGCTGCCGTGGCGTGCCTCGAGGCTCATCGCCGTCTCCTTCGACGTCGGTACTTGATGTTTTTTGAATACGTAGTCAACATGGCCGTAATGCTGTCCGACCCGATCGTCTTCTCACCCGCTCTGCGAGGGGAAATGCTGGCGCATGACCATCTGTTGCGCGCCTGCGTCCCGATCGGCGAAGGACGGGGAGAGGGCTTCGTCGACGCCGAATTAGTGCAACCGCTTACATCGGCGCTGCCGCGGTTCGAGGTGCGCACCGATATCGCGCTGGCGGGCGCGTTCGAGGGGTGCGATTGGACCGCGCGGAGCGGCCACCTGTTCGGCCGGTTCGAGGCGCCGCTGTTCGGGATTCCGCCGACCGGGCGGGTCGCGTGCCTGCGGTTCGGCTGCTTCGAGCGCCAGGTGGACGGCCGCGTCGCCGAGACGCTGCTGCTGCTCGATCTGCCCGCGCTGATGATCCAGGCGGGCGTCTGGCCGCTGGCGCCGCCGCTGGGGCCGTCGCTGATGGCGCCCGCGCCCCGCGGCGGTGGCGGCGTCCGGCCGGGCGACGCCGGGCGCGGGGCGGAGAGCCTGGCGCTGGTCGAGGCGATGATCGGCGGGTTGATGCGGTTCGACGGGCAGGAGCTCGGGTCGATGGGGATGGGCGACTATTGGACCGAGGACTTCGCCTGGTACGGCCCCGCGCCGATCGGCAGCTTCCGCGGTCACCGCGATTACGAGCGCGGGCATCAGCGGCCGTTCCTCACCGCCTTCCCCGACCGGATCGGCGGCAACCACCGCGCGCGGTTCGGCGACGGGCGGTTCGTCGCCTCGACCGGCTGGCCCAGCATCACCGCGACCCACCGCGGCGGAGGCTGGCTGGGCCTCGCCCCGACCGGCCGGGCGGTGACGATGCGGGTGATGGACTTCTGGCGCGCGTAGGACTGCGAAGGGTCGCCGCGGCTGGCGGAGAATTGGGTGATGATCGACATCCCCGACCTGATGGATCAAATCGGCGTTGACGTGTTCGCACGCGTCGCCGCCCTTACGGACAGGAGTTGAGACGATGGCCGAATGGCTCAAGCGCGGTGCAACGGCGGAGGCGCGCAGCGAGGCGGACCGCAAGGTGCGCGACGTGGTCGAGGCGACGCTCGCCGACATCGAGAAGCGCGGCGACGCGGCGGTGCGCGAGTTGTCGGTCAAGTTCGATGGCTGGGACCGCGACGACTATCGCCTGACCCAGGCGGAGATCGACGCGTGCGTCGATTCGCTCAGCCTGCAGGACATCAAGGACATCGAGTTCGCGCAGGCGCAGGTGCGGAACTTCGCGCAGGTCCAGCGCGACAGCATGAAGGACGTCGAGGTCGAGACGCTGCCGGGCGTGGTGCTGGGCCACAAGAACATTCCGGTGAACGCCGCGGGCTGCTACGTGCCCGGCGGCAAGTACCCGCTGCTGGCGTCGGCACACATGAGCGTCATCACCGCTAAGGTCGCGGGCGTCGAGCGCGTCATCACCTGCGCGCCCCCGTTCGAGGGCAAGCCCGCGTGCGCGATCGTCGCGGCGCAGGCGATGGCCGGCGCCGATGCGATCTACGCGCTGGGCGGCATCCAGGCGATCGGCGCGATGGCGCTGGGCACGCAGAGTATCGACCGCGTCGATATGCTGGTCGGACCCGGCAACGCCTTCGTCGCGGAAGCGAAGCGGCAATTGTTCGGCCGCGTCGGCATCGACCTGTTCGCCGGCCCCACCGAGACGATGGTGATCGCCGACGACAGCGTCGACGGCGAGCTCTGCGCCACCGACCTGCTCGGCCAGGCCGAGCACGGCCCTGACAGCCCGGCGATCCTCATCACCAACAGCCGCGCCCTGACCGAGGACACGCAGCGCGAGATCGCGCGGCTGCTGACCATCCTACCGACCGCGGCGATCGCGGCCAAGGCGTGGGAGCGTACGGCGAGATCATCGTGTGCGACGACGAGGCGGAGATGGTCCGCGTCGCCAACGACTATGCCAACGAGCATGTCCAGGTGATGACCCGCGATCCGGACTATTTCCTGCGCAACATGACCAACTACGGCGCGCTGTTCCTGGGCCCCCGCACCAACGTGGCGTACGGCGACAAGGTGATCGGCACCAACCACACGCTGCCGACGAAGATGGCGGCGCGCTATACCGGGGGATTGTGGGTCGGCAAGTTCCTGAAGACCTGCACCTACCAGAAGGTGCTGACCGACGACGCTTCGGCGATGGTCGGCGAATATTGCTCGCGGCTGTGCGCGCTGGAGGGCTTCGCCGGACACGGCGAGCAGGCCAACATCCGCGTCCGGCGCTACGGCGGGCGGAACGTGCCCTATGCGGGCAAAGCGGAGGCTTTAGCTTAGGAAGAGCTTGATGATCAGAACATTCCGTTCGTTTCGAGCGAAGTCGAGAAACGCTGCGCAACACTCGGGTCATGTTTCTCGACTTCGCTCTAAACGAACGGAAGCTGTTGAAGATGTTTTTGTGACACGCTGCTCGAAGCTGAGGAAATAGGCAGCAATGAGCGCCGAGACACATCCTGTTACACCCAGCTTCCGCCTCGACGGACGGCGCGCGGTCGTTACCGGTGCAGGGCGCGGGATCGGGTTGGCGCTCGCCGCCGCGCTGGCACAGGCGGGGGCCGCGGTGACGCTGGTCGCGCGCTCCGGCGACGAGATCGCGCAGGGCGCCGGGGCGATCCGTGCCGAAGGCGGCGCGGCCGAAGCGGCAACGCTCGACGTCGCGAACCTGGACGCGGTCGCCGCCTTCTTCGCCGGGCGTTCCGCCTTCGATATCCTGGTCAACAACGCCGGCACCAACCGCCCCAAGCCGATGCAGGATGTCGCGGAGGCCGATTACGACGCGGTGCTCGACCTAAACGTCAAGAGCGCGTTCTTCGTCGCGCAGGCGTGCGTACGGCGGATGCTGGCGGACGGCGCGCGCGGCAGCCTGATCCACATCGGGTCGCAGATGGGGCATGTCGGCGGCCCCAACCGGTCGCTCTATTGCGCGTCGAAATGGGCGCTGGAGGGGATGAGCAAGGCATTCGCGCTCGATCTGGCAGCGCACGGCGTCCGCTCGAACACGATCGCGCCGACCTTCATCGAGACGCCGATGACCCGCCCCTTCTTCGAGGACGCCGCCTTCAAGGCGAGCGTGCTCCAGAAGATCAAGTTGGGCCGGCTCGGCACGGTCGAGGATCTGATGGGCGCGGCGGTCTTCCTCGCGTCCGACGCGTCCGCGCTCATGACCGGGACGAGCCTGGTGGTCGACGGCGGCTGGACCGCGGAATAGGGTCTGGTCCCGCCACTTCGAAGCACATGCCTGTCATCTTGCTCTCAGCGAAGGCGGGAGCCCAGGCGGGAGGCGGCACTGCCGCTTCCACGTAGCTGGATCGGAGTCTTTTCGGATCGGGGTCTGGGGCGCGATTCACCGCCGCAACCCTCGAATGTCGGCGCCGGTATCGGCGACGCTCGTCGCCTCGAAGCTCGCGATCGGCCAAGCGCAATAGTCGGC
>CAXTNG010000238.1:0-2302 GCA_964245475.1 uncultured Sphingomonas sp.
CTTCGGCGCCGCGGCTGTGGTCGCCGCAGGCATGGGCTCCCCCGCCCCACGCGGCTCGGCAGCGACCGGCGCCATCGCCAGCGTGATGGCGGTTAGAACAACTTCGATCATCGTGTCTCTCCCTGCGGCCCTATGCCGGCAGGTGTGTCAGTGCATTAGCTATGCCAAACACTTCGCTTACGCGAAAACAAGGACTTAGCTTCTCCGCACCATGTGCAGAAAACCAGTTTTCAGCACACGACACCGATTCAAGGTGCGCGGCGCGTTCTGATCAGAAGCCCACAGCGCCGCCCGCCAGAACGCGCACGTCGTCGGCATCGCGGTTGAGACCGGCGCCGACCAGCATGTCGAGCTGGAGGCCGTTGCGCGGCTGCCAGGCGAGCGAGCCTGCAGCGAAGGCGCGGGTCTGGTGGTCGGCGGGATCGTTGTCCTGTTCGACCTGGATTTCGGCGACCGCCGTCACCTTGTCGCTCAGCTTGTACCCGAGCCCGAGGATCTCGTTCAGCGCAAAATGGCGGCCGTCGCCGTCCTCGTCGGGCGCGGCGTCGACCTCGTTGGTCAGCGCGAGGTTGAGCGTGTCGGACAGGTCGTAGGTGACCGGCACGACCAGCCCGGCGCCCCAGGTGCCCGCACCGACCGGCTCGCGCCCGATTGGGAGCAGCACCTGCGGTTCGAGCGCGATGGCGAACCCCTTGCCGTCGGGGTGAAGCAGGTTCTGGCGGATGCCGAGGACGACATCGCCGACGCGGCCGCTGCGCTCCACCGCGCCGGTTGCCGTGTCACGGGTGCGGACATGGCCGTAGGGCGACCACGCGACCTGCAGCTCGGTGCTCGGGGTCAGGCCGAAGCGCGCCTGGAGATCGCCGAGCAGGATCGTATCCTCGCGCTGGTCGTCGTCCTTGGCCAGCGTCCAGTCGATGGCGGACGCTTCGAGCTGCACATGCCCCGGCTCGGTGGTGCACGCCGATTTGCCGAGGCTCGGGCGGTTGGGGCAGAAGCGTGGGCCGTCGTCCTGCGCCCAGGCGGGTGCGGCGACGAGCAAGGCGGCGAGCGGCAGGAGGCGTTTCATCGGAGGCTCACCCATGTTGGTGCGTGATCGCTCGCCTTGTCGCGGCCGCGATGGGTCTTGTCGACACCCGCGTCGCGCAGGCGATCCGCGACAGCGGGGCTGAGCAGGAGATGGTCGATGCGGAAGCCCGCGTCGCGCTGCCAGGCGCCGGCCTGATAGTCCCAGAAGGTCCACACGCCGCCCGTGGGATGCCGCGTGCGGAGCGCGTCGGTCCAGCCCTGCGCCACGAGGCGGCGGTATGCGCCGCGGCTTTCCGGCTGCATCAGCGCGTCGGCGGCCATCGCGCGGACGGAGAAGGTGTCGTCGTCGTTGGGGATGACGTTGTAATCGCCCGCGAGCACCGCGGGCACCTCCTCCGCCAGTAGCTCGGCGGCGCGCGCGGCAAGGCGATCGAACCAGCGGAGCTTGTAGTCGAACTTGGGTCCCGGCTGCGGGTTGCCGTTGGGGAGGTAGATGGAGGCTACGACGAGCCCATCGACATCGCATTCGAGATAGCGGCTGTGCTCATCCTCGGGCTCACCGGCGAGGCCACGCGCGCGCTCGACCGGCTGTCGGCCCTTGGCGAGCACAGCGACGCCGTTGAAGCCCTTCTGCCCGTGCCAGACAGCCCCATAGCCCGCTCCTTCGATGTCCGCGGCGGGAAAGCTGGCGTCGTCCCCCTTCAGCTCCTGAAGGCAGACGATGTCGGGCTGTTCCTCCGTCAGATACTCGACAAGGCGCGGCAGTCGCGCGCGGATGCCGTTGATATTGTAGGTAACGATCTTCACGCCGGTATTTCCACCGTTCGTCCCCGGACTTGATCCGGGGGAAGTCGAAGCACATGGTCGAGACGTGCCCTTCGACGTCGCTCAGGGCGAACGGAGAGCAGGACGGACAGGCCCAACTGACGCTAGACCGCGAAGCTCGACCCGCAGCCGCAGCCGCTCGCCGCCTGCGGGTTGTCGACCTTGAACGCCGCACCGCCGAGCGATTCGACATAGTCCACCGCGCAGCCGCGAACGAGATCGAGGCTGACGTCGTCGACGACGAGGCGGACGCCGTCGGTCTCTGCGATCGTGTCGGCAGGCTCGGGCGCGTCGGCGAGGCCGAACTTGTACTGGAACCCCGAGCAGCCGCCGCCGTCGACCGAGAGCCGGAGGATCGCGGGCTTGCCCTGACGCGCGGCGATCGCCGCGACTCGCGCGGCGGCGGCGGAAGTGAATGCCTTCGCCGAGAAGTTGCGACCGCTCCTCC
>CAXTNG010000238.1:2312-5590 GCA_964245475.1 uncultured Sphingomonas sp.
ACGGCGGCAGCGAGGGTGGCCATGCCGGAGAGATAGGCGGCAAGCGTTCTCGGAGCAACCCAGCCCCCCGTTCGTCCCGAGCGAAGTCGAGGGATTTGGCCGAACGAAGCCGAGGCCTCCGCCCGGATCATCCTCGACTACGCTGGGAGATGTGTCTCGACTTCGCTCGACACGAACGGAACCGGGGAGCACCCCGGCAACCGGATCAATCCTGCGGCGCGGGGCCTTCGAGCGAAACCGGGATCGCGCGCACCGCTTCGTCCTGTGACGCCTTCATGTAATCGGCGGTGGTCAGGAACGGGACCGGGTTGACCGCGTGGCCATCGATGCGGACTTCGTAATGAAGGTGGCTGCCGGTCGAGCGGCCGGTCGAGCCCATCATGCCGATCAGCTGGCCGCGCGTGACGCGGGCGTTGTCGCCGACCAGGATCTGCGACAGATGGCCGTAGCGGGTGGCGATGCCCTTGCCGTGGTTGATCTCGATGAGGTTGCCGTAGCCGCCCAGGCGACCGGCGTGGCTGATGATGCCGTCGGCGGTGGCGTAGATCGGGGTGCCGATCGGGCCGGGGATGTCGACGCCGGCGTGCATCGCCGCGGTCCCGCGGAAGGGATCGCTGCGGATGCCGAAGTTGCTGGTGAAGGAGAGCTTTTGCACCGGCTGGACCGAAGGGATGGCGATCGCGCCGACGCCGGACTGCGGCGTGTCGAGGCGCTTCCAGGTCTGGAACAGGGCGCGGAACTGCTGGTCGGTGCGCAGCTCGGCGGTGGCGGCTTCAGCCGTGGCGGCGATGAATGGGCCGCCCGCGGCGGGCTCGTTGGCGGCATGCGCCGCGCCCGAAGCCAGGATGCCGAAAGCCACGGTCGCGGAAGCCAGGAGCTTAATCATGCAACCCCGATGCTATGCGCCTCACGGAACGTCCGCGAAGCTATTGAAACCATTCGCCCGGTTGCAGCCCCACCGCTCCCTGACGGTTAATGTCTGACCCACGGCATCAGTTGTAGGCAATAGCGGCGTAATAATACCGCGTCAGACCGGCACTCGCGCGCGCCGAGTCGTTGAACGGCGGCTTCAGCCCACCGCGGAAGTGGCGGGTGACCAGCATCCGCCAATGCGCGGCCGGCTCGAATCGATTGCGGGCGCAGCCGTGCAGGAACCATGTGGTGCCGAAGCCGACGTGGCGGATCTCGTCGCGGTAGATGCGGTCGAGGATGCGTGCGCTCGCGCGGTCGCCCGCGGCTTCGAAGCGGGCGACGGTCTCGGGGGTGACATCGAGCCCTCGCGCCTCCAGCACCATCGGCACGACCGCCAGCCGCGCGAGCGCATCGTGCGCGGTCCCGGCGGCGGCTTCCCACAGTCCGTCGTGCGCGGGAAGCGCTCCGTAGCGGCTGCCGAGCGCGTGCAGGCGCCGGTCGAGAATGGCGAAGTGCATCGCCTCGTCCGCGCCGACCGAGAGCCAGTCGTCGACGAAGGCGCGCGGGAACTCAGGCCCGAAGCGGCCGGCACAATCGAAGGCGACGTCGATCGCGCTCCATTCGATATGCGCAAGCGCGTGAAGCAAAGCAATCCGGCCGCGTTCCGAACCGCCCTTGCCGCGCTTGGGCATGCGGTTGGGCGGCAGCACCTCCGGCTCGGCGGGGCGTGCGGGAGTGTCCGGCATGGCTACGTCGAAGCTCCAGGCGATCTCGCCCTTCGCCCAGGCGCGCGCGACGGCTCTCGCCCGATTGACCTTGGCGCGCGGCTCGGCCGTTTCCAGCACCGAGCGGCACGCGGCCGCGAGATCAATCACAGCCTTCCGTTCATAGGGCTTTCGCCGCCTCCAGCACCGCCTGCGCGTGACCGGGCACCTTGACCTTGCGCCACGCCCGCGCGAGCCGCCCGTCGGCGCCGAACAGGAAGGTCGCCCGCTCGATCCCCATGTAGGTCTTGCCGTAGAGCTGCTTCTCGCCCCAGGTGCCGAACGCCTCGCAGGCGCTCCCGTCGGTGTCGCTGGCGAGGCGAATGGTAAGCCCGTGCTTCGCCGCGAACTTGCCGTGCTTCTCCGGCGTGTCCTTGGAGATGCCGACCACCGCCACGCCCGCCTGCGCGAAGTCACCGGCGAGGGACGAAAAGTCCTTCGCTTCCTGGGTGCAGCCGGGCGTGTCGTCCTTGGGATAGAAATAGACCACCGACGGACCCTTCAGGCTCGCGAGCGCGAGCGGGCCGTCGGCCGTCGCCAGCGTCACGTCGGGAAGCGGGTCACCCTCGTTCATCCTTGATCTCCTGCCAGAGCCGCGCGACCTCCTGCCGCGTCGCGCCGAACGCCGCAACCACCGCCGACCAGTCGGCAAGACCGAGCGCCCGCGCGACGAGCGGGCGGGTGGCTTCCCCCGGCTCCTGCCCGTCGGGCGCAACGAGGCGCAGGGTGACGAGCAGGCGGGTGAGCAGGTCGTGCGAGTTGCGCAGGGCGGCCGGAACGTAACCCTGCGCTGCGAGCAAGCCGATCGCGCGGCGCAGGTCGGGATCGAAGCCGGTACGATGCCCGAGCTGGCGCGCGTGGACGGCGAACTCCAGATCGACGAGCCCGCCGGGAAGAAGCTTGGCGTCGAACGGCCCCGCGGGCGGCTTGTGGCTCGCCATGTCGGCGCGCATTGCGATCGCCTCGGCGACCGGGTCGCGGTTCGGCTGCCCCTTCCGCAAAGCGTCCAGCACGATGTCCGCGAGCGCGGCGCGCGCTTGCGGCGAGCCGAACACCGGACGCGCGCGGGCAAGCGCCATATGCTCCCAAGTCCAGGCGTGCTCGCGCTGGTAGCGGCCGAACGACTCGAGGCTGACCACCAGCGGCCCCTGCGCGCCGGACGGGCGGAGCCGCGTGTCGACCTCGTAGAGCGCGCCTGCCGCGGTCGGCACCGACAGCGCCGCGGTCACCCGCTGCGCGAGGCGGTTGTAGTAGAGTGTCGCGCCGAGCGGCTTGGCGCCGTCGGACTCCGCACGGAAATCGCCGGTGAACAGGTAGACGAGATCGAGGTCGGACGCGTGGGTCATCAGCCCGCCGCCCATCCGGCCGAGCGCGAGGATGACGAACTCGCTCCCGGGCACGCGCCCATGGGCACGGGCGAAGTCGGCAACCGTCGTTTCGGCGAGCACCTGGATCGCGGCCTCCGCCACCCGCGCATAGCCTGCGGCGACCTCCAGCGGGTCGCTCTCACCCGCGACGATCTGGGCACCCAGCGCGAACCG
Organism: uncultured Sphingomonas sp.; assembly: GCA_964245475.1. GTDB lineage: Bacteria > Pseudomonadota > Alphaproteobacteria > Sphingomonadales > Sphingomonadaceae > Sphingomonas. The sequence goes on from CAXTNG010000238.1 coordinate 5,530, forward strand.
CAGGTCGCCGACAACGCGGCGGACGTGGTCGAGCCGCCCCTGGTAATCGCCCGCGTCGCCG
>CAXTNG010000239.1:0-827 GCA_964245475.1 uncultured Sphingomonas sp.
TTCGAGATGCGCGTCGGCCGCCGCCAGGTCCTCGGCGATCTTCTCCGCGCGCTGCATCTGGCGGCGGCGGTCGGCGAGCGTCTCCTCCTCGCCTGGCTCGGGGGCGAGCGCGGTCAGCTCGGCGACCGCATGCTCCAGCCAGTCGCGGTCGCGCGCCGCCGTCTCGATCTCCGCGCGGGCGTTCGCCAGCGCGCCCTCGGCATCGCGCAGGGCGGCCCAGGCGCGCGCCATGCCGCTCGTGTCGACGCGGCCGAAGGCGTCGAGCAGCGCGCGGTGCCCGGCGGGCGAGAGCAGCCCGCGGTCGTCGTGCTGGCCGTGGATCTCGACCAGATGCGGCGCGAGCTCGCGGAGCAGCCCCGCGGACGCAGGCTGGTCGTTGACGAAGCCGCGGCTGCCGCCATCACGCTTGACGATGCGGCGGATGACCAAAGGCTCGCCGGGCTCCATCTCCAGCCCGTTCTCGTCCAGGATCGCCGCGACCGCGGATGGCGCCTCGAACGACGCGGTGACCACCGCCTGCGCCGCGCCGTGCCGCACCAGCCCGCTGTCGCCGCGGCTGCCGAGCGCCAGCCCGAGCGCATCGAGCAGGATCGACTTTCCCGCGCCCGTCTCGCCGGTGAGCACGCCGAGGCCGTCCTCGAACTGGAGGTCGAGCGCTTCGATCAGGACGACGTCGCGGATGGACAGCGCGGTGAGCATGAGGTGCGTCTACACGCGTTGAGTCCGTCTTGTCCTCCCCCAGCTCGCTGGGGGAGGGGGACCGCTCGCGAAGCGAGTGGTGGAGGGGCAGCCCCGCAGACCCCCGTTCGTGGGGCGGCCCCACCACC
>CAXTNG010000239.1:837-5552 GCA_964245475.1 uncultured Sphingomonas sp.
CGCCCGGAGGGCGTGGAGGAGGGGGGGTAGGTAAAAGAAGAAGACCGCCGCAAGTGGGGCTGCCCCTCCACCATTCGCCTGAAGAAGGCGAATGGTCCCCCTCCCCGAGCAAGCTCGGGGAGGACTAAGTTCAGGTTGTCGGCGTGCTCGTCGTCGGCGTGCCCGTGCCCGTGGTGCCGCTGCTCGGCGACACCGGCGTTGGGTTCCCCGGCGCCTCCGCCTTGGGTGTGCCCGTGCTCTCGCCGGGCATGCTCGGCTTGGCGCCCGGCGTTCCCGGCGGCACCGCCTGCGCGCCCGCGGCGATCGCAGGAAGCGCCGCGGCCGGATGCTGCTGCATCAGCTTGTAGGCGCGACCGTACCAGTCGGTGCCCGGATAGTTGGCGCCGAGCACCGCGGTCGACTTCTGCGCCTCCATCGGCACGCCCAGCGCCAGATAGCATTCGGTCAGCCGCAGCAACGCCTCGGGCGTGTGCGTGGTGGTCTGATATTCGTCGATCACCTTGCGGAACCTGAGCGTCGCCGCCAGCCACTGCCGCCGCGTTTCGTAGAAGCGGCCGATCTCCATCTCCTTGCCCGCGAGATGGTCGTTGACCAGGTCAATCTTGAGCCGCGCATCCGCCGCATAGCGTGTGTTGGGATAGCGCCGGGTCAGCTCGCCCAGTGCGTCGAGCGCCTGCCGCGTGATCTTCTGGTCGCGCGTCACATCGCTGATCTGCTCATAATAGCCCAGCGCGATCAGGTAATAGGCATAAGGCGCGTCGCGGTTGCCCGGGTGGACCGACAGGAAGCGCTGCGCCGCCTGGATCGACTCGGTGTAATCCTTGTTGAGGTAATAGCTGAACGCGCTCATCAGCTGCGCGCGGCGCGCCCACACCGAATAGGGGTGCTGACGCTCGACCTCGTCGAAGAGCACCGCCGCTTCCTTGTAGCGGTGCTGGTCGAGCCGGTGCTTGGCGGTCGAGTAGAGCGTGCCGACGTCGCGCGCGACATAGGGCACGTCGCCCTTCTTGCCGCGGCCGGCACCGCAGGCGGAAAGGGCAAGGGCGGACACCGCGACGAGCGCTAGGGTGCGGGCAACAGGATTACGCATCGGCTGGCCCCATAGCCTAGCCGGGCATAGGCGAACAATAGCGCGCGTCGGTCGTTGCGGCTACGACATCCATCTCCAGCGACGAGACCCTGTATGCCCGCAACCAAGCTCCACACCCACCGCGTCGAGAAGCCCTGGGGCCGCCGCGACCTCGGCTTCGGCTTCGAGGACGTGCCCGAAGGAGATGCCCCCGTCGGCGAGGTGTGGTTCCAAGAGCCCGGCGACACCACGCCCGCCATGCTGATCAAATATCTGTTCACCGCCGAGCGCCTCTCGGTGCAGGTCCACCCCGACGACGACCAGGCGCATGCGAGGGGGCTACCACGCGGCAAGGACGAATGCTGGACGATCCTCAAGGCCGAGCCGGACGCGACGATCGCGCTCGGCCCCAAGGCGCCGATGACCCCGGACCAGCTGCGCGCCGACGCGCAATCGGGCGCGATCGTCGATGACCTCGACTGGCGCCCGATGGAGGAGGACGAATTCCTCTACTGCCCGTCCGGCACGATCCATGCGATCGGCGGCGGGCTGACCGTGATCGAAGTGCAGCAGAACTCGGAAACGACCTATCGCCTCTACGACTACGGCAGCGACCGCGAGCTGCACCTGAAGGACGGCGTCGACGTCGCCGACCTCCAGCCCTACCGGCCGATCGCCTCTCCGAACGACGCGGGCGACGGCCGCACGATCCTGGTCGAGGGGCCGAAATTCGTGCTGGAACGGCTGACGGGCGGCGAGCGCGCGCTGGCGCTGCCCGAGGGCACCACCGCCTGGCTGGTCCCGATCACCGGCTCCGGCTCGGTCGCCGGCATCGACTGGCACGCGGGCGAATGCGTGACGGTTACGGGAAGCGAGACGATCGTAGCGAGCCGGGACGCGGACATGCTGCTGGCGTATCCGGGAACGCGGCGGGTTTGACGACGACCGACGGCTCGTTGCTATCGTAAAGTGATTGCAATCCGCACGTCTCAGTTCGATATCACAGTGTGAACACGCACCACCAACGAACATTGACGAGCGTGTTCGCCGATCCGGTCTCGGCGACGATCGTCTGGGCGGATATCGAGGGCTTGCTTGTTGCGGTAGGTTGTACGGTGATCGAAACGAAAGGCTCCGGTGTAAAGTTCGCAAAGGACGACGTGATCGCCAGCTTCCATCGACCGCATCCCGCGAAGGAGGCAAAGCGCTATCAGGTTCGTGATGCGCGAGAGTATCTGATCAAGCTGGGAGTTATGCCGTGAGCGTGATGACCTACAAAGGCTTTGCGGCGCGTGTCGAATTCGACGCGGAGGACGAACTGTTCGTCGGCCGCGTCGCGGGGATCAACGATGTCGTCGGCTTCCATGCCGACACTACACAGGAGCTCAAGGCCGCCTTCTACGATGCGGTCGACGGCTACCTGGATGCCTGCGTCAAGCTCGGTAAGACGCCCGAGCGGACATATTCTGGAAAGCTCATGCTGCGTGTTAGGCCAGAGTTGCACCAGCAGCTCGCACTTGCGTCCGAAGTCAGCGGCAGAAGCATCAACCAGATTGGTGAGGCGGCGCTGACAGCCTATGTCTATCTTGAGCTCGCCGGATCGCAAACCACTTTCAATGACGGAGCGTAGGCGGAGCGTCGTTCCGGGCTGTCCTACAGTCTGGCAGCTGTGCCAGAACCATTGCGACTCGGCGTCTGCTCTTTTTCAGTCGTGCAGAACAAAAGCTGCCATGTAGCCTCGGTGCCGCATGCCAAGCAGCACGATGCGCGGCAACTTTGACGACTTCGGCGCGCGACACCGCCGATAGTGTAAAGCTGGTGTAAACTTCGGCGTCGGCGCAAGTCGCGCTCCGCTTCGACGTCTACTTTTATCCGTTTTGCGATAGCGTCCACTTTGGTCCACTTTCGATATCGGATCGGAGCGTCACGCCCTCAATGGATACAACGCCGCCGCGATCTGCCGTCCCTCGCCGCGGAGCACGCCCCAGTTGCGCGCGGCGGCGCGGCTGTCCATCGGCTCGATCCCGATGCCCCGTGCCTCCAGCGCCTTCGCCAGCGCGACGGACGGGCGGACGAGCCCGGCGCCGGTGCCGAGGAGGATGAACTCGGGTGCGGGATCGAGGATGCCGTCGAGCGCCGCCTCGTCCAGCGCGGCAAACGGCGGGGGCGACCATCGGGCGACCCCCTGCGTCGTCATCAGCAGCGCAGGGTACACGATCTCGCCGACCCGGAAGCCCGCCGCCGACAGCCCGATGACGATCGGTCCCCCCGGCGTGGGGACCGGCTCCATCCTCAAGTGCGCGGACCCACCCGCTCGGCCCGGTCGACCGGGCGCTCGGGCCGCTCGTTCGGCTCGGCGCGTAGGCCCAGCGTGATCAGCAGCGACGACGACACGTAGATCGACGAATAGGTGCCGACCACAATGCCCAGGATCATCGCCGCGGTGAAGCCGCGCAGCACATGCCCGCCGAGCGCCAGCATCGCGATCAGCGCGAGCAGGATCGTGACCGAGGTCATCACCGTCCGGGGGAGCGTCTCGTTGACCGACAGGTTGATGATGTCGCGCATCTCCATCTTGCGGTAGCGGCGCATGTTCTCGCGGATGCGGTCGTCGATGACGATCTTGTCGTTGATCGAATAGCCGACGATGGTCAGCACCGCGGCGACGATGTTGAGATCGAACTCGAGCTGGGTCAGCGCGAAGAAGCCGAGCGTCATCAAGAGGTCGTGGACGATCGCCACGACGGTCGACACGCCGAACTGCCATTCGAAGCGGAAGATCGCGAACAGGCCGATGCCGAGGATCGCGAGCCCCACCGCGAGGCCGCCGCGCCAGAGCAGCTCGTTGGACACCTTGCCGGAGACCGCGTCCTGCTTGCTGAGCTTGGCACCCGGGAAGGACTGGGTCAGCGCCGCCTGCACCTTCTGGACGACGGCGTTGGTCGCGCCCTCCGCGCGGCTCTCGGGATTGGGCAGGCGGATCGAGACGGTGTTGGGGTCGCCGAACTGCTGCAAGGTCGCCTGGCCGACGCCAAGCGAGTCGACCCTGGCGCGGACCTTGTCGAGGTCGGGCGGCGACTGGAATGTCTCCTCGATCATCAGCCCGCCGACGAAATCGACGCCGAGGTTGAGGCGGTTGACGAACACCAGCGCCAGTGCCGCGAGGCTCAGCGCAAGCGTCAGCCCGAACGCCCAGCCGCGCAGGCGGACGAAGTCGATGTTGGTGTCGTCGGGAACGAGCTTCAGGAGGCGCATGTTGTCTCTCCGCCTCAGATGTTGATCGTCTTGGGCTTGTTGCGCCTAATCCACAGCGCCACGAGCATCCGGGTAAAGTAGACCGCGGTGAACACCGACGTCGCGATGCCGATCAGCAGCACCACCGCGAATCCCTTCACCGGCCCCGATCCGAGCAGCAGCATGATGACCGCCGAGATCGCGTGCGTCATGTTCGCCTCGAAGATCGTCCGCGACGCTTCCTTGTAGCCGAGCTCGACCGCCTGCACGACGCTGCGCCCGCGCCGGCGCTCCTCGCGGATGCGCTCGTTGATTAGCACGTTGGCGTCCACCGCGGTGCCGATGGTCAGCACGAACCCGGCGATGCCGGGCAGCGTCAGCGTCGAGTTGAGCATCGCCATCACCGCCAGGA
>CAXTNG010000240.1:0-1350 GCA_964245475.1 uncultured Sphingomonas sp.
GTTCCGCACTGCGCAAAATTTTTTTGAACGTGGTGAAACCGACGATCAGTCGTGGCCCAGCACGGCGATCGCGATCTCATACGCGCCCCCCAGCGGGTCATGGTGCAGCGGCGAGCGGAGCTGCCGCGCCAGGCCCTCCATCACCCGGCCGTAGCGCGTGGACGACAGCTGCAGCAGCGTGTCCGACCCGGTCAGCGCGGGCGACGACACCCGCAAGGTCGCGCGATCGTCCCGCTCGCCCGGCTTCAGCGAAACGCGGATTTTCGCAAGCGGATCGCATCCCGTGGCAAGCTCGATCGTCTCCGTCATCAGGAACGCGACAGCGACCGCGACATCTTGCGTCACCAGAAACGGGTCGACGTCGAGCGTGATCCCCATCGCGTGCGAGGCGGCAGGAGCGGTGGCGCGGATGTTGGCGGCAAGCTCGCCGAGCACCGGCCGCAGGTTCAGCCCGCGGCTGTCCTCCATCTCGGCGAAATGGTTGCGGTGCACCACGGCCAGCGCGTCGACCCGGCGCTGGATGGAGGCATAAGCGGCGCTCGCATCGGGGCTGGGCGCGCCGCGCGCGTGGAAGTTGATCAGGCTGGAGATGACCTGGAGGTTGTTCTTGACCCGGTGATGCACTTCGCGGGTCAGCTTGGTCTGACGCACCAGCCCTTCGGCAAGCCCCGCCTCGTGCAGCGCTACCGTGCGGCTGATCGCGCGGAAGGTCTCGCCCAGCTCGCGGATTTCCTGCGCCGGGAGCGGTCCCAGCGTATTGGGCTCGATCAGCTCGCCGGGCATGAAGGACGCAACGCTGGCGCGCAGCCGGCGCAGCGGCAGGATCAGCAGGCGGTCGACCACAAACCAGCTGATCCCCACCGCCGCCGCCCACATCAGCAGCGGCAGCAGCAGCGCGATGATCAGCGACGAGGTGATCGGTGCCGCCGGCACGCTGGTCGCGAGTTGCAGCCCTGCGATGCCCAGGTCGGTGCGCATCGTCTCGACGCGGTCGAACGGCTGCTCCTCCTCGGCCCTCGCGAGCGGGAGCTGGGCATCGCCATGCACCAGCGCGCTGGTGAATGCGGTGTTGTGCACGCTCGGCGTTCCGATCCGCCGGAGGAAGTCCTGCGGGAAGTACACCTGCGCGCTCGTTCCGCCGCGACGGCCGGCGATCGCCAGCATCAGCGCCTCGTCCGGCACGATCGCTGCGTCGATCGGCATGCCGGAGCGCGCGATCGACGCTTGCGGCAGCGCGTCGCCGCACAGCAGGCGACCGCGCCGGTCGGTGATCGCGAAGCGCATGTCGCCCGGCGCGGTGCCGTTGGCGGACTGCTGCGCTAAGACGCCCTGGACACGCGCGCAGCTCGG
>CAXTNG010000240.1:1360-5546 GCA_964245475.1 uncultured Sphingomonas sp.
CCGGGTAACGCCGGCGCGATCGCGCGGTCCTGAGCATCGGCGTCCAGCGCGCCGGCGGCGACGCGCAGCGCGGTCATGTCGCCGATCAGCTCGATGGCGATCGCGCGGGCGCTCTCGTTGGCTGCCAGGCGCAGGCGCGCGCGGGTCTCCGCGTCCGCGACCCGCGTCGTCTTGAGCGTCGCCACCATCGCGATCAGCGCGAGCGGCAGCAGTGCGGCGCTCAGGATGAGGAACAGCTTGGCGCCCGTCGTCATCTGCGCCACCGCCCCGATCGGCGGAAACGATCGGTCGGGCGGAAGATCGGCGGTTGAGAACGGGGCAGGCGACGGGATGGCCATTCGGCCAGCCGTTACCCCAGCTTTCCGAGCAGGTCGAGCAGGTCGTCGGGAATAGGCTCCTCCACCGCCGCCTGGTAGACGGAGCGCAGCGCCGAACCCATGTCCCGGTCCTTGCCCAGCACCTTGGTGTCCGGCTTCGATCCGGTCGCGGAACGGGATTGCGCGTCTGCCGCCTTGCCGGTGGCGGTCTTGCTGTCCTGGCCCAACCTGAAAACTTCCCCCTGCACCACCCCCAACGGAGGGCGAACGCCGACGCTGCCGCACATGGCACGTTTGTGGCGCACACGCGACGATCGGTCGGAAACAAAATAGCCGGTCGTTGGTTCCGCTTCTGCAACGGTATTTTTTCGTTGCTCGTTTGGGGGTGGGCATTCCGCCGATCGACGGTCTAATGGCATGCGCTCGTCCAGCGCCGAACCGCGCCGGACGGAATAGAGGGAGTTTGGCATACCCATGTCGCTTGGACAGCAACTCGCACCGCATTTGCCTTTTCTGCGGCGTTACGGCCGCGCGCTCACCGGCAGCCAGAGCCATGGCGACAAGTACGTCCGCGCGACGCTGGAGGCGATCGTTGCCGCGCCTGACCAGTTTCCGGAAGACGTCGATCCCCGGCTGGGGCTTTACCGCATGTTCCAGGGCATCTGGAACTCGACGAATTATGATGAGCAACCAGGCGACGCGGCGCAGGACAACGACGGCAGCAGCGAGGAGTCCGTGACGCGTGCGCGGCTTGCCAAGCTGACGCCCTTGTCGCGCCAGGCGCTGCTGCTCACCGCGCTCGAGGGCTTTACCCCCGAGGATGCGGCCTATCTGATCGACGTGGACACGCGCGAGGTCGACAGCCTGATCGCCGAAGCGCTCGCCGAGATCGACAAGCAGACGCGTGCGCGGGTCCTCATCATCGAGGACGAGCCGATCATCGCGATGGATATCGAGACGATCGTGCGCGACCTCGGCCATGACGTCACCGGTGTCGCTGTCACGCGGGACGAGGCGGTGGCGCTGGCGATGGAGGATCGTCCGGGGCTGGTGCTTGCCGACATCCAGCTGGCCGACGACAGCTCGGGAATCGACGCGGTCAAGGACATCCTCGCGAAGTTCGAGGTTCCCGTGATCTTCATCACCGCTTTTCCGGAGCGGCTGCTGACCGGCGAGCGCCCCGAGCCGACCTTCCTGATCACCAAACCGTTCCAGCGCTCCACCGTCAAGGCGGCGATCAGCCAGGCATTGTTCTTCAACCAGGCGACTGCGCCGGCCGAATAAGGTTACGGACCCAAAACGGTTTTGGTAGGTTTGATGGCGCATGGCAGACGAAAAGATCGAGATGGACGCGCAGGACGCGAGCGCCGGCAAGCCGCTGGGCGTGATGCGCTACGTGATGGGGATCTCGCTGGTGCTGGTGATCGTCATCTTCGCCTTTCTCGTGATCCACGGCGTCTGAGCGGCCGTACGCTGGTAATCGCTGGGACGAGCCTTATGTTGCCGGTCGAGCGTATGCCCGTGGGATCGAACGGAATTGCATGACTGAAGTTGCCACGCGCCTGCGCGACGAGGACGACGACGAGCCGCCGCCGCCCGTCGAGCACGTCCCGCTGTCCGATGCGGACTTCAAGACCCAGCTGGCGCAGGTGATCCCGCACCTCCGCGCGTTCGGGCGCTCGCTGTCGGGCAGCCGCGACCTCGCCGACGATCTGGTGCAGGAGACATTGCTCAAGGCGTGGGGAGCGCGGCTGCGCTTCCAGGCGGGCACCAACATGCGCGCCTGGACCTTCATCATCCTGCGCAACCTCTATCTCTCGCAGATGCGCCGTGCGCGATTCAAGGGCGAGTGGGACGATCTCGTCGCCGACCGCATCCTCGCCGCGCCCGCCAGCCAGGACCGCCATGTCGAGCTCGGCGACATGCAACGCGCGCTGCTCCATTTGCCGCAGCCGCAGCGCGAGGCGCTGATCCTGGTCGGCGCGGGCGGCTTTGCCTATGAGGAAGCGGCGGAAATCTGCCAAGTGGCGGTCGGCACGATCAAGAGCCGGGTCGCACGCGGCAGGGTCGCTCTGGAGCAGATCCTCACTACCGGGGCGCTGCCCTCACGCCGCAAGCACGAGACCGACACGTCGAAGACCGCGCTCGAGACGATCATGGATGAGGTCGAGGGGCTGAGCCACGGCCGTTGATTGCCGCGGAAGCGTTGCGTCAATGGCCGCGGAGCGGCTGGTCCAAGGTGCGCAACAGGCGCAGCATGTCTTGGGGCAGCGCCGGCACGTCGCCATAGGCGCCGCGCAGCGCACCCCCCAGCCGGTCGCCGGGCAGCGGGCGCCGAACGACACCGTGGTCGTCCGTTCGTGCGATCGAGGCCATTTCGCCTATCATGGGTCATTAACGGCCGTTGCATGACTTTGGTTTCACGCAACTGCAACATCTTGCCCGGGTGGCGCATGCAGATACCGTCCCAAGCTGGCCCCGATCCCCGCGTCACCGCCGCCGTCGAGCGCGCGCGGGCAAATTCGCCGTTCCTCGCGCTGCTGCTCGACCGCGAGCCGACACTCGCGGCGCGGCTGGAGGCGGGGTTCCTCGATGCCGCACCCGCGCCGTCCGGCGATCTGCCGGTCGGCAGACAACTGCGACTGGAGCGGCGCGCGCTCGCGCTGACGGTCGCGATCGGCGATCTGGCGGGCGTGCTCGACCTGACCGGGGTCACGGGTGCGCTCACCGCCTTCGCGGATCGTGCGCTCGATACGGCGATCACCTCCGCAATCGCGGAGCGCTACCCTGGCGAGGAGCCGCGCGCGATCGCTGCGATCGCGCTCGGCAAGCAGGGGTCGTTCGAGCTCAACTATTCGTCGGACATCGACCCGATCCTGCTCTTCGACCCGGCAACGGTTCCTCGCCGCGCACGCGAGGAGCCCGAGGAAGCGGCGGTGCGCATCGGCCGGCGTGCGGTCGAGCTGCTCCAGGCGCGCGACGGCGACGGCTATGTCCTGCGCGTCGACCTGCGTCTGCGTCCCTCGCCGGAAGTGACTCCGATCGTGCTGCCGGTGAACGCCGCAATCGGCTATTATGAAAGCCAGGCACTGCCTTGGGAACGCGCGGCCTTCATACGCGCGCGGCCCGCTGCGGGGAACATCGCGCTGGGCCGGGGCTTTCTCGACACTATCCATCCCTTCGTCTGGCGCCGCGCGCTCGATTTTGGAGCGATACGCGAGATTCGGGAGATCAGCCGCCGCATCCGCGACCACCATGCACAGGGACAGGCGTTCGGCCCCGGCTACGACCTCAAGCGGGGCAGGGGCGGCATTCGCGAAGTCGAGTTCTTCGCGCAGATCCACCAGCTGATCCACGGCGGGCGTGACCCTGCCTTGCGTGCGCCCGCGACGCGTGACGCGCTCGCCCGGCTGGCGGAGGCGGGCTGGATCGACACCCAGGCCGCGGCGGCGCTGACCAACGCTTATACGGTGCTGCGCACGATCGAGCATCGGGTGCAGATGATCGACGACCGCCAGACTCACACGCTGCCGAGCGGCGATGCGCTCGACCGGGTGGCGCGGCTGCATGGTCTCGACGACGGGGCAGCGCTGCTCGCGCTGCTCGCGCCGCATGTGAACGCCGTCGCGCATATCTATGATGCGCTCGACGAGGGGCGGGGGAGCGCGCTGCCTCGCGACACGGTTGCGCTGGCCGAGACGCTCGCGCCGTTCGGGGACGTCGAGGCCGCTACCGCACGGATCGCCGCGTGGCGCAGCGGCCGCTATCCGGCGCTGCGCAGCACCGTTGCGCGCGAGGCGCTCGAATCGGTGCTGCCGATCCTGATCCCGGCGCTCGCCGCCTCGGCGCACCCGCGCGCCGCGCTGATC
>CAXTNG010000241.1:0-5537 GCA_964245475.1 uncultured Sphingomonas sp.
GCCATCGGCCTATCTGGCGCTGGTGACCCTTGGCGCCGTGTTCGGCGTCGCCATGCCCGGGCTGGCGGTGACCGGCTTCTACGCGGCGGCGACACTGGCTGCGGCGATAGAGGCGCTCAAGCGTCAGCCTTAGGGCGCAATTAACGACAGGGGCGTTAAGCATAGCTCATGGCGGTCTCCTCCTTTGAGCCTGCGCCGAGCGCGGCGCTGCGCGCTGCCGACGCGTGGGCGCGCGCCGATGCGCGGCTGGTCGAGGCGGTGGACGACCTGTTCCTCTCCGACGATGCGCGGCTCGACGACCGGGTACGCGCGCGGGTGAGCCATGCGCTGACCGCGCTGGTGGACGGCATCGCCGCCGATCTCAGCCGCCATGCCGCGCGGCTGCTGGCCGGGGCGGGCGACACGGTGCGTGCCGAGGCCGTGCTGGGACGGGCCGACGTGCTCGCCCGGTTGACGCGCGCGGGGCTGCTCCGCGATGTCGACCTGATCGACGAACTGCTCGCCCGCGTGCGGATGGACGTGATGGCGGAGGCGCTGCCCACCGCGCCTGTCGCGCCGGATGCACCGAGCCTGCTGGTGCGGCTGACCGAGGTGCCCGATTCGGTCGTCGCCAAGGCCGCGTCGGCGCTCCTCGCCGGGCAGAACCGCAGGTTGGCGGCCAACAGCAACGGCACCGCGGAGCCAGCGATGCTGCCGGCCGACGTGCAGCACCGCCTGGTGTGGCGCGTCGCGGCGGCCTTGCGCAGCGGCGATGATGCGGCGGCGGACCGCGCCGTAGCCCAGGCCGCGCTGCGCAGTCTTGCCGCCTATGACGAGGGCGATCGGCCCGAAGCTTTGGCGATGCGCCTGGCGGGAGCGATCGACGCTCGGCCGGCGGAGATCGGGCCGCTGCTGACCGAGGCACTCGGCGACCGCAATCTCCAGCTCTTTGCCGCGGCGCTCGCGCACGGGCTCGGCATGGACCAAGACCAGCTGCGCGCAATGATAGTCGAACCCGAGGGCGAGCGGCTTTGGCTGGCGCTGCGCGCGGTGTCGCTCGACCGTGCCACAATCGCCCAGGTGGCGCTGGCGCTGTCCGAGGCCGATCCGCGGCGCGATATCGAGGCGTTCGCCGACCGGCTGGACGCGATCGCCGCGGTGACCGCGGACGAGGCGGCGGCGGCGCTGGCACCGTTCGCACTCGACCGCGACTTCAGGGCTGCGGTGGCGGCGCTCGCCCGATCGGAGCGGCGGTGAACGCCCCCGACACCGGCGCCCACGCCACCGTGGCGCACGCGATCGTCGATGCGGACAGCCGGCTGCTGTCGGCCGAACCGGCGATCGCGGCGCTCAATCTGCGTGCCGGTGGCCACGATGGCGTGCCGCTGGCGGTGCCGCCGCTCGCGACGGTTGCGCGGCTGGCACGACGGCTGGGGATCGTTGTCTCGCGCGGAGTGACGGTTGCGGACGGCGAGGCGGACCTGCGACTGTGGGTGCGCGCGCAGCCCGACGGCGGGCACGTTCGACTAGCGGTGAGCGGCTGGCAGGAGCGCGGCGTCGCACGGCTGCCCGATGATCCCCGCGCGCAGACGGCCTTCGTCGCTGCGGGGGCGGAGTGGCGTTGGGAGACCGATGCGGCGCTCCGGCTCACCTTCGTGTCGATCGACGCGGGGCCGCGGCACGGGTTCGACGCGCTGGCGATGCTCGGCCAGCCGCTGACCCGCCTGTTCGTGCTCGGCGACGGCGGCGACGTCGGGCTGCCGATCCTCGACGCGCTCGCCCGCCGCCGCCCCTTTGCCGCGCAACCGGCTAGCGTACGCGGATCGGGCAAGCCCGTGGTGCTGTCGGCGAGCGTGCGGGAGGCCACGCGCGGCGCCTTCGCGGGCTTCATAGGCGCGGTGCACACGCCCGCCGAGCCGCCGGCGCCGCGAGCGCTGACCGAAGGCTTCACGCAGGGACTCGACCGCGCGCTGCGCAAGCCCCTGGGGCAGATCATCGCGCATGCCGACAGCATCGCGACGCAGGGCGCGGGGCCGGTCGAGCCCACCTACGCCGACTATGCCGCCGACATCGCCAGCGCCGGGCGGCATCTGCTCGGGCTGGTCGACGATCTCGTCGACCTGCAGGCGATCGAGCGGCCTGACTTCGCGCCGCCCGCCGAGCCGATCGACCTCGCCGATGTCGCGCGCCGTGCGGTGGGACTGCTGCGCGTACGGGCGAGCGACTCGGGCGTGACCATCGCCGCGCCTCGGCCGGACGAGCATGCCGGGGCAATCGGCGACTTCCGGCGGGCCTTGCAGATCCTGGTTAATCTGATCGGCAACGCGATCCGCTATGCGCCGCGCGGTTCGGCGGTGACGGTTGCCGTCCGACGGCAGGGACGTTTAGCCGCGGCGATCGTCGCCGACACCGGCAAGGGCATCGCGCCCGAGGATCAGGCGCGCATCTTCGACAAGTTCGGGCGGGTCGACGTGAGCGAGCCCGGCGGCAACGGCCTCGGCCTCTACATCTCGCGGCGGCTGGCGCGGGCGATGGGCGGCGACCTCATCGTCGAGAGCTTGGCCGGCGAGGGCGCGCGCTTCACGCTGACGCTACCGGCGCAGGCGGCGGGCGACCAGGATCAGCAATAGGCCGAGTACCGCGAGCGCCGCGCCCCGGTCTGCCCAGGGACGCTGATCGAGCATGAAGCTCGACTTCGGCCAATGGACATAGCCCAGCCCCTGACCGATCCACAGCAGACCCAGCAGCGCCATGACGATGCCGAGCGCGAGCAGGATGGCCCGGAGCCTCACCGCTGGCCGACCGGCACGTAGCTGCGCTGCGTCGGCCCGGTGTAGAGCTGGCGCGGGCGGCCGATCTTCTGGTCGGGATCGGTGATCATCTCGTTCCACTGCGCGATCCAGCCCACCGTGCGCGCGAGCGCGAATAGCACGGTGAACATCGATGTCGGGAAGCCGATCGCGGACAGGATCACGCCGGAATAGAAGTCGACGTTGGGGAACAGCTTCTTTTCGACGAAATAATCGTCCGACAGCGCCAGCTCCTCCAGCCGCAGCGCGGTCTCGAACAGCGGATCGCTGACCTTGAGCGCGTCGAACACCTCGCGCACCGTCTTCTGCATCACCGTCGCACGCGGGTCGTAGTTCTTGTAGACGCGGTGCCCGAAGCCCATCAGGCGGAACGGGTCGTTCTTGTCCTTGGCGCGCGCGATGAACTCCGGAATCTTGTCCGGCGTGCCGATCTGGCGAAGCATGTTGAGTGCCGCCTCGTTGGCACCGCCGTGTGCCGGGCCCCACAGGCAGGCGATGCCGGCGGCGATGCAGGCGAATGGGTTCGCGCCTGACGAGCCGGCCAAGCGGACGGTCGAGGTCGACGCATTCTGCTCGTGGTCGGCGTGGAGGATGAAGATGCGGTCCATCGCCGCTTCAACCACCGGGTTCACCACATACGGCTCGGCGGGCACGCCGAAGGTCATGCGGAGGAAGTTGCCGGTGTAGCTGAGCGAATTGTCGGGGTAGAGGAACGGCTGGCCAACGCTGTATTTGAAGGCCATCGCCGCAATCGTCGGCATCTTGGCGATCAGCCGGTGCGAGGCGATGACGCGCTGCGTCGGATCGTGGATGTCGGTCGAATCGTGGTAGAAGGCCGAGAGCGCGCCAACGACGCCGCACATGATCGCCATCGGGTGCGCGTCGCGCCGGAAGCCGCGAAAGAAGGTCGCGAGCTGCTCGTGCACCATGGTGTGGCGGGTGATCGTATAGCTGAAGGTGTCGAGCTCCTCCTTCGACGGCAGCTCGCCGTTGAGCAGCAGGTAGCTGACCTCCATGAAGCTCGACTGTTCGGCGAGTTCGCCGATCGGGTAACCGCGGTGGAGCAGCACGCCTTCGTCGCCGTCGATATAGGTCAGCGTCGACTGGCAGCTCGCGGTCGAGGTGAAGCCCGGGTCGTAGGTGAAGGCGTCGGTCTGGCCGTAGAACTTGCGGATGTCGACCACGTCGGGGCCGACCGAGCCGGACATGACGGGGTATTCGAAGTCCTTGCCGTCGATCGCGATTTTGGCGGCTTCGGTCATGCGTGTCACCCTTCCTCAGGAGGCCATCCGGTCGGCGATCCGCGCCAGGCTCTCGTCCCGGCCCAGCAGGGCCAGCACGTCGAAGATGCCCGGCGACGCCTTGCGTCCCGTGAGCGCGGCACGGAGCGGCTGGGCGACCTGGCCCAGCTTGCGTGCCTGAGCCTCCGCCACCTGCCGTACCGCGGCTTCGAGCGCTTCCGTATCCCAGTTGTGCACCGCGTCAAGCGCGCTGTGCAGCGCAGCGAGCATGGCCGGGGCCTCGCCGGCGAGCAGCGGCTCGGCGTCCGGGTGGATGAACAGCGGGCGCTCGGCGAAGAGGAAGGCGGCGCCGTCGCGCAGTTCGTTCACATTGGCGGCGCGCGGCTTGAGCGCTGGCATCGCCGCGAGCAGCGTCGCGCGGCGGGTGTCGTCGTGATCGAACTCGAGGGTTTCGGCCACGAGATCGGCGAGGCGCTGGTCGCTGGCCTCGCGGATGTAATGGCCGTTGAGGTTCTCGAGCTTCTTGAGGTCGAAGCGGGAAGGCGACTTGCCGACATGCGCGAGATCGAACCAGCGGACCGCCTCGTCGCGGCTGATGATCTCCGCATCGCCGTGACCCCAGCCAAGGCGGAGGAGGTAATTGTCTAATGCCTCGGGGAGGATGCCCATGTCATCGCGATAGGCCTCAATGCCGATCGCGCCGTGGCGCTTGGAGAGCTTGGCGCCGTCGGATCCGTGGATCAGCGGAATGTGCGCGTAGACCGGTTCCGGCCAGCCGTTGGCCCGGTAGATGGGGAGCTGGCGAAAGGCGTTATTGAGGTGGTCGTCGCCGCGGATGACGTGAGTGACGCTCATGTCGTGATCGTCGACAACGACCGCCAGCATGTAAGTGGGCGTATTGTCCGAGCGGAGCAGGACGAGGTCGTCGAGCTCGGCGTTCCGCACGGTGACGGATCCCTGGACCTGGTCCTCGATGCTGGTCTCGCCCTCCTCCGGGGCACGCAGCCGGACGACATGGGGCTGCGCGGGGTCGCCGCCGGTGCGGTCGCGCCAGACGCTGCGGATGCGGAGCGGCTGTTTGGCCGCCTGCGCAGTCTCGCGCTGGGCGGCGATCTCGTCGGCGGTCATCCAGCAGCGGTAAGCGTGGCCGCTCTCGACCATCTGCTCCGCGACCTCGGCGTGGCGGGCGGCGCGCTCGAACTGGAACACGGCGTCGCCATCCCAGTCGAGGCCGAGCCACGTCAGGCCGGAGAGAATGGCGGCGATCGCCGGCTGGGTCGAGCGCGCGCGGTCGGTGTCCTCGATGCGGAGCAGGAACCGGCCGCCGTGGTGGCGCGCGTAAAGCAAATTGAACAGCGCGGTGCGCGCGCCGCCGATGTGGAGGAAGCCGGTGGGCGACGGGGCGAAACGGGTGACTACGGTCATGCTGCTTGCGCCCAAGCGCGCTTCCTCCCAAGCTTCGGAACGAGATGACCGACACGGCCGGCGCCGCCCCTAGCACCTACCC
>CAXTNG010000242.1:0-5499 GCA_964245475.1 uncultured Sphingomonas sp.
ACCCTCCCCATTCGCGCTTTCCCA
Source organism: uncultured Sphingomonas sp. (assembly GCA_964245475.1). Classification (GTDB taxonomy): domain Bacteria; phylum Pseudomonadota; class Alphaproteobacteria; order Sphingomonadales; family Sphingomonadaceae; genus Sphingomonas. Next base: position 25 of record CAXTNG010000242.1, read on the forward strand.
GCCTCCGCCCCCCAAGCCACGCGTGCCATCCGCCGCGATCCACACGCACAAGCCGATACCGTCCACTTTGGTCCACTTCCGCCGGGGCGAAACCGGATCGCCGTCGCCGATAGCGTCCACTTAAGTCCACTTCCGCGAAAACGCTGCATCACGATACGCGGCAACTTCGCCAAAATCCGCCGACCGCCGCATCCCTCATTGGCGCGACGTTCGTGAGTTTCGGAACCTCAAATCCTTGATCCGGCAACGTTGGCACCCGCCGCGCCGCCTCCAGCGCGGATTCCCCGTCGCGATCGAAAGGACCGGCAGGCGCTGGTAGGAGGCGTCGCCACCGGCCCCGCCCCGGCGCCCCCGCGATCAGGCCGCGACGTCGACCTTCTCGACCCAGTACGGAAAGAACGCGGGCTGCCGGTTCGACCAGCCCGAAGCGGTCGCCGCCGCCTCGCTGATCGACTGAAGCAGCTTGCGCCGCAGTTCCGGATGCAGATGCGGCAGCGACGCCGCCGCGCAGAAGGCGCTCGGCAGCCACGGCCGCACCTCGGCACCGATCAGCCGCTCGTAGAGGAAGCGGAAGGCCGAGAAGGTCGTCAGCCGCCCCTGCCCCAGGTCGAACGCCGCCAGCGTCACCAGCGGGCTGAGAAACGGATCGATCGCGTCGAGACCGCTGTCGTCGGGCACGATCTCGCGCAGATCGGGCAGGCGGCGGTAGAGCTTGGCCTGCGCCCGGATGCTCGCCGCCTCGACGACGTCGCGCGACCAGCGCGCCATCGCGTCCTCGCGGTCTAGGCCGACGTCGAGCGAGCGCCGGATGTAGCGCTGGGTCGCCGATGCGAAGCCCGCGAACTCCTTCATCTCGGCCAGCGTCATCGCGCCTTCCGCCGGTTTGCTCTTCGATGCCATCACGCCACCCCGCCCGCTCGAGAAAACCCTCCGAGCACGGTGTACCGCAAGATGGTTAACGCCATCCTTACCGGATCACCGTCCCCGAGCCCAAGCGATCACGAAAGCTGCTGCGCTGCAACATCGGATGCGACGAACCGAGTCCGGCTGTAAGAAACAGCCACGGGGTGAGGCTTTCCGGCAACTATGACCCGCGCTTGCTTTCCGCGGCGGGGTCGTAGCCGGAGGAGGCGGGCGGCTCGGTCGAGTGGACCGGCTGGGTCGATGCCGGCGGGTCGCTCGCATCCATCGATTCGTCCAGCGCGTTGTCGAGCCGGGCTTCGGAGCTCTCCGGGTTCTTCTCCAGCCGCCTGGCGATCGACTTGTCCTGCCCCGCCTGCTGGCGCTCGTCGACGATGGCCTGTTCCTCGGGGGCGTCGCTGTCGGTGTCGGTCATCGCTGGGCTCCTGTTCCGGTTCGTTGTTGAAACGACTCAGCCCGATGCCCGTTCCTGCGTCACCCGAACCTCCTGCCGGACGAGCTCGGCCTCGCCGAACACGGTCATGAAGGCGATGTCGGTCGCATCGCGCCCCACCGCGACCCGCGCCAAGTCGCTGCACGACGCCATGCCGGTCGCGTCGACCAGATGCCAGCCGCCGCCCAGCCATAGCTCGGCGACCGCATGGAAGTCCGGCGGGTCGACCCCCGGCGCATAGGCCGAAACGCAGCGCGCCGGGATGCCCCCGGCCCGCGCCAGCGCGACCAGCAGGTGCGCATAGTCCCGGCACACGCCTGCGCGGCTGGCAAAGGTGTCGAGCGCTGTCGTGTCGCCGCTGCTCGCGCCGCGGCGATAGCGCACCGCGCCCCTCACCCATTCCGTCAGCGCGGCGGCAAGCGCACCGCCCTCCAGCCCGGCGAACGCCCGCTCGACGAAGCCGACGAACTTCTCCGCCTGGCAATAGCGGCTCGGCAGCAGGTAGCGGACCAGCGCCGCGGGCAGGTCGCGCGCCGGCGTCGCATCATGGTCCGCCAGCCGCACCGCCGGGCGCTTCACGTCCACTGTTGCCCGGTAGGAGGCGGTGAAGTGCGTGCCGGCGCGCACCCAGCAGCGCTGGCCGACGCCATCCTCCCCCGCCAGTGTGCGGATCGGCATGTCGGACCACAGGTTCAGCGCCTCGCTGACGATCCGCTGGTCGGGCAAGGCCGCCGCCTCGACCTGCAGCAGCACGTCGGCAGGCCGCTCCAGCGTATAGTCCAGCTCGGCCTCGATCAGCAGGCGCATGGCATCTCCCAAATCAAAAGGCCCGGCGGATCGCTCCGCCGGGCCGCTTATTCCGGGCGAGGCCGGCCCGCTCCCCCACCCCGCCGCCCCTGCAAGGGTCGTTGGGGGGGGGCGGGGGGGGGTCGCGGGCCGGCACCGCTATCCGCGTGAGCGGATCACACTTAGCGGCGGTCGCCCATGAACTGCAGCAGGAAGGTGAACATGTTGATGAAGTCGAGGTACAGCGACAGCGCGCCCATCACCACCGACTTGCCGACGAAATCGGTGCCGGCGACCTGGTAGTAGATCGACTTGATCTTCTGCGTGTCATACGCGGTGAGTCCGGCGAACAGCAGCACGCCGACGAAGCTGATCACCAGCTGCAGCCCGCTCGACTGAACGAACAGATTGACCAGACTCGCAACGATCAGGCCGACGACGCCCATGATCAGGAACGTGCCGAACGCCGACAGGTCGCGCTTGGTCGTGTAGCCGTAGAGGCTCAGCCCCGCGAAGGCTGCGGCCGTCGCGAAGAAGGTCGTGGCGATCGACGTGCCGGTATAGACCAGGAAGATCGACGATAGCGACAGCCCCATCACCACGGCGAACGCCCAATAGAGCGCCTGCACGGTCGAGGTCTTCATCCGCGTCACGCCGAAGCTCAGCGCCATCACGAAGCCGAGCGGCGCAAGCATGATCACCCAGCGCAGCGGGGAGTTGAGCACCCCGGGCATGCCGGGCCATGCCGCAAAGGCGTAGGCGACGATGCCCGTCAGCAGCACGCCCGATGCCATGTAATTGTAAACCGACAGCATGTAGGACCGCAGACCCGCGTCATACGCGTCGGTACGCGTGCCGGCTGCCGTCGCCCAGGAAGGCGCGGCGCTCGACCGGGGGTCAGACCAATTTGCCATGTTTGCTCCTTTGCCCGGCACCTGCCGCCGGATAGAAGCGAATATCGCGGGTCGGCACCGGCATTTCAAGCGGAACCGGACGGCAGGGATCACAAAGATGACAAGAATGTCATGCGGCTGTTCATAGCGCTTCGCCCGCCGCCGCCCGTCCGCGCCCGGCTGCTCGACACGATGGAGGGGGTCGGCTTCGCCCGCTGGCAGGGCGACGACCAGCTTCACGTGACCCTGCGCTTCATCGGCGAGGTCGAACGGCCGCAGGCGGAGGACATCGCCGCCGCGCTCGACGGCGTCCGTGCGCCCGCGTTCGAGGTTCGCGTCGCCGGTGTCGGCCGGTTCAGCGACACGCTCTGGGCGGGCCTATCACCGGCCGAGCCGCTCGCCGCGCTCCACCGCAAGGTCGACCATGCCTGCGTCCGCGCCGGCCTCGGGCCCTAGCGCCGCGCCTATGACCCGCACAACACCCTCGCCCCATTCCCCCGCACGGCGGCACAGGACTCGGCGATCGACCGATGGCTCGCCGCCCACGCCGCGCTCGCCGGCCCGCCGTTCACGCTCGAACACCTCATCCTGTACGAGAGCATTCTCTGCCGCGGCGGGGCGGCCTATGAAGCGCTTGCCCGCTGGCCACTCGGAACCGCGCGGGTCATCATGGGTTAGCTTCGGTACATCAGGAGAAGGCTCATGCGGACGATCACTCTGGCACTCGCCGCAACCACGCTGACCCTGGCTGGCTGTACCAAGGACATGGACACCGGCGCTCCCCTGGCGAACGGCCGCACCGCCGCCGCAAGCCTGCAGACCGCCACCGGGGGCGGCGCCGGCCGCGCGACCGCAAGCGAAGTGGCGGGCGGGCTCCGCTTCACTGCCGATGTCACCGGCCTGCCGCCGGGAACGCACGGCATCCACATCCACACCGTCGGCGCGTGCGACGCGCCCGACTTCACGACCGCGGGTTCGCACTGGAACCCGACAATGATGAAGCACGGCGCGATGAACCCTGCCGGGCCGCACAAGGGCGACCTGCCCAACCTCATCGTCGGAGCCGACGGCCGCGGCACGGTGGCGATCACCATCACCGCCGCGACGATGGAAGGCCTGCTCGACGCAGACGGCGCGGCGATCGTCGTCCACGTCGGCCCCGACGATCTGATGACCGATCCTTCCGGAAACAGCGGTGGGCGGATCGCCTGCGGCGTGTTCAAGGCGGGGTAGCAGCGACCGCTCGTCCATTCCCCGCCGCCCGGGACTTGAGCCGGGGCAAAGCTGTCTTGACCAGCGTAGTGGAAGAAGCCTCACCCCGGATCGAGTCCGGGGTGACGGATATGATCATTGGGCCGGAATGCCGACCCGCTGCGCCGCCACTTCTTCCAGCCGCCGCAGCAGCGCCTCGATCGAGGGTTGCACGCCCGCCGCAGCCCGCTTCGGCTCCGGCGCAACCGCCGGCGAAGGCGGCGTCAGCACATAGGTGTCGATCCGCTCGCCCGGCGCCAGCGCAGTCCGCACTCGCGGCTCGAGTTTCGCCAGCGGCTCGACTTTCGCCAGCGGCTCGAGCGGCACCTCCGGAATCGCTGCCGGATCGAAGGCCGCCAGCGGCTGGTCGAGATCGGCGGGCAGGTCCTGCACCACCGGGGGTGATGCCACCTCCATCAGCGGCGTCCCCATCTCCGCCGCGGTCATCGGCCGCCGCGGCGGGGCGTCCGGATGCGCGTCGGCGCGACGCACGACCGGCACGGCGCTGGCAACCGTCTTCGACGCCAGCAGCCCCCCCGGCCCGACCAGCAGATAGAGCAGCGCCCACACCACCGATCCCGTCATCGCGCCTCCGGCGAGCGCCAGCACCGCCCTGGCCGTCGTTCCCAGCGGCGGCGCCGCGGCGGCGACCAGCGCCGGAACCCCGCTCGCCCACACCCAATCTTCGAGCACGCCGGCGGGAACGGCGACGAACAACGCCGCAACAGCGACCCCGGCGGCAGCGCCGGCGATCGGCGCAGTCCGGGCGTTCAGTACGGGTAAGCGGGGGAACGCGACCATGATTGTCCCAAGCGATCGGCCATCAGGCCCTGATAGACGGGTTGGTAAATGGAAATGTTTGACGACCAGTTACGCTCGGCCTCGACGAACGCCCGCGCCCGCGCCCGGCGCGCGTCCCAGTCCGCCCGATCGGCGAACAGACCGTCGAGCGCTGCGGCGACCGCCGCCGGATCGTCCGGCCGGAACAGCGTGCCCGTGTCGCCGTCACGGATCAGCTCGCGATGGCCGCCGACGTCCGACGCCGCGACCAGCCGCCCCTGCGCCATCGCCTCCAGCGGCTTCAGCGGCGTCACCAGCTCGGTCAGCCGCATCCTCTTGCGCGGATAGGCGAGCACGTCGACCAGCGCATAATAGCGTTCGACCTCATCATGCGGCACCCGGCCCACGAAG
>CAXTNG010000243.1:0-5470 GCA_964245475.1 uncultured Sphingomonas sp.
AGCTGGATGCGCTTGGCGTCGTCCTTGGCGAGCAGCGGGTTGTAGTTGCCGATCTTCTCGATGAACTTGCCGTCGCGCGGGCTGCGCGCGTCGGCGACGACGATGCGGTAATAGGGCCGCTTCTTGGAGCCGCCGCGCGACAGGCGAATACTGAGTGCCATTAGCGAAGTCCTTCGTTCTGAGTTGGCTATTTCTTCTTGATGAAATTCTCGAAGCCGGGCGGTAGCTGCGGCGCCTGCCCGCCGCCGCCGAGGCCGGGCAAGCCGCCACCGGCCTTGTTCATGAAGTCGCCCATACCGGCTCCCCCCAGCGCATTGCCGAGGCCGCCCATGCCGCCCTTGCCGAGCATGGACATCATGCCCTTGAGGCCGCCCATCTTCTTGAGCTTCTTCATCATGCCGGCCATTTCCTGGTGCATCTTCAGAAGCTTGTTGACCTCCTGCACCGTCGTGCCCGAGCCCTTCGCGATGCGGATCTTGCGCTTGGCGTTGATCAGCTCGGGCTTGACGCGCTCCTTGAGCGTCATCGAGCCGATCATCGCGTCGAGGTGGACCAGCATCCTGTCGCCGCCCGGCACGCTGGCCATCGCCTGCTGCGCCTTCTTTAGGCCCGGAATCATGCCGGCCAGCGCCCCGACACCACCCATCCGGCTCATCTGCTGGAGCTGCACGCGCAGGTCGTTCATGTCGAACTGACCCTTGGCCATCTTCATGGCCATGCGCTCGGCGTCTTCCTGTTGGATCGACTCCGCCGCGCGCTCGACGAGGCTGACGACATCGCCCATGCCGAGGATGCGGCCGGCGACGCGTTCGGGGTGGAAGGCCTCGAGCGCGTCCATCTTCTCGCCGGTGCCGGCGAACTTGATCGGCTTGCCGGTGACCGCCCGCATCGACAGCGCCGCGCCGCCGCGCGCGTCGCCGTCCATGCGAGTGAGGACGACGCCGGTCAGGGGCACCTGCTCGGAAAAATTGGTCGCGACGTTGACCGCGTCCTGGCCGGTCAGCGCGTCGACGACGAGCAGGATCTCGTGCGGGGTCGCAATGTCCGCGACCGCCTTCATCTCGTCCATCAGCGCCTGGTCGACATGGAGCCGCCCGGCGGTGTCGAGCATCAGCACGTCATAGCCCTGGAGCTTCGCCGCCTGCAGCGCCCGCCTAGCGATCTCCACCGGCTGCTGGCCCGCGATGATCGGCAGCGTCGCGATCTCGCCCTCGGTGCCCAGCGTGGCGAGCTGCTCCTGCGCATTGGGGCGATTGACGTCGAGCGACGCCATCAGCACCTTCTTGCCCTGACGTTTGACGATCCGCTTCGCGATCTTGGCGGTCGTCGTGGTCTTGCCCGAGCCCTGGAGGCCGACCATCATCACCACGGCCGGGGGCGTGACGTCAAGCAGCAGTTCGCTCTCGTCGGCACCGAGCATCTCGACCAGCGCGTCGTGGACGATCTTGACGACCTGTTGGCCCGGCGTGATCGAGCGCAGCACGTTCTGGCCGATCGCCTGCTCGGTGACCCCGTCGACGAACTTGCGCGCGACCGGGAGCGCGACGTCGGCTTCGAGCAGCGCGACGCGGACCTCGCGCATCGCTGTGCGCACGTCCGCCTCGGTCAGCGCGCCGCGACCGCGCAGACGGTCGAAGACGCCGCCAAGCCGGTCGCTGAGAGTGTCGAACATGCCGCTTACCTCGACGTGAATGCCCCCAAATGCAAAAGCACCGGCGGGCGAAACCTCGCCGGCCAGCGTACGCCCGCAGGCGCTTACCTCTGCCTCCGTGAGACGGAAACAGCGTCGTCGATAGCGCAAGAGGCGGTACGAAGCAACCAGTGTTCGAGCGCTGTGTATAACTTGTGTATAATGGTTTGCTCCATGCTGAAAGCGCAGGTAAGGAGCAAGCATCGGGAGATCGGATGCGCAGTAGGGAGGTGATCGCAAAGATCGAGGTCGATGGCTGGTACTTCGTGCGGCAGACGGGCAGTCACCGGCACTTTCGTCACCCGGTTAAGCCAGGCACCGCCACCGTCCCGCACCCCAAGGCGGACCTGCCGACCGGCACGTTGCGCAGCATATCCAGGCAGACGGGCGTTCCGCTGCCATGACATTGCGAGAGCCGCTATGACTACAACATATTATCCCGCGATTATCGAGCGGGGCGAGCAAGGGTACGGCATCTACTTTCCCGACCTGCCCGGCTGCGTATCGGCAGGCCGGACCGTGCAAGAGGCTGCCTTGGGGGCCGAAGAGGCATTGAACGGCCATCTTGCGGTCTCGGCGGAATATGGCGACGCCATCCCCGAGCCCAGCGACCTGGATCGCGTCGAGCCGTTCGCGGGTTCGGAAGAGATCGGGCGCATCCTCGTTCGCGGCGACCGCCCCGGACGTGCGGTTCGGGTCCAGGTGTCGATCGACGAGGGCCTGCTCGCACGGATCGACCGTGTGGCGCGCAACCGCTCCCGGTTCCTTGCCGATGCGGCAAGGGCCAAGCTCGGCGGCGCATGACCTTGGCCATGTCCTAGCATTAACCCCATCTACATGGCCGGCATGGCAAGCCCGATCTGCATGGACAAGGGCCCGACGGCATGGATGCAAGCGTAAGCGCCAAGGATCGGGCCAGAGTGGGCCAGCGCGGCGCTTTTCTCACCGGCGCGATCGTCGGCGCGTCGCTGCTGATGTTCGTCGCCACCGGCGGCAGCGTCGCAGCCACTTTGGTCGGCCAGGCGGGAGACGGCGGTAATCGGGTCAGCTCGACTCTGCTCGTCGCGATGCTGCTCAACCTTGCGATCATCCTGTTCGCGCATCAGCGGCATCGTGCGCTGCGGCAGACTCTGGGGCAGCTCGACGAGGCGGACGAGCGCGCGCAGAGCCTCGCCTCGCGCGATCCGCTTACGGGGTTCCTCAACCGGCGCAGCCTGTCCGAGGACAGCGCGACCATGCTCAGCCGGGCGCGGACGCGGTGCAAGGCCATGGCAATGCTGCTGATCGACCTCGATCACTTCAAGTCGGTCAACGACATGCATGGCGTAGCGATGGGCGACCAACTGCTGCGCGCGGTGGGTGTCGAGATCGGCGCGATTCTGCCGCCCGCAGCGCTCGCGGCGCGGCTGGGCAGCGACGAGTTCGCCTGCGGCTTGCTGTTCGATCCCGATCACCCCGAAGTGGTCGAGCGGATTGCTGAGAAGCTCGTGTCGCGCCTTGCCCAACCGTTCCGGCTGGAAGGCGCTACGGTGCACGTCAGCGCGTCGGTGGGCATCGCCCGGTCGGATTTCGACTGCGCCTCGGCGGACGCGTTGCTGCGCGCGGCCGACATCGCGATGTTCGCGGCCAAAGGCTCGGGACGTGGCCGCTTCGCCTGGTTCGATCCGGCGATGGAGCGCGCGCTGCAGGTCAGGAACGACCTGGAGAACGGCCTGCGCGCGGCGATCCCGGCGTGCCACATCGTTCCATATTTCGAGCAGCAGCTCGATCTCGCCACGGGGCGGCTGAGCGGGTTTGAAGTACTGGCCCGCTGGGAACATCCGACCCGCGGGGTCATCTCCCCCGAGCAGTTCATTCCGATCGCCGAAGAATCGGGCATGATCGGCGAGCTGTCGCTGTCGATCATGCGCCAGGCGTTCACCGCCGCGCGCGACTGGGATCCCGGCCTTACGCTGTCGGTCAACATCTCGCCCGCACAGCTCAGGGACGCGTGGCTCGCGCAGAAGATCATCAAGACGCTGACCGAGACCGGCTTTCCCGCACACCGGCTCGAGGTGGAAATCACCGAGAGTTCGCTGTTCGACAATCTCGCGCTGGCGCAGTCGATCTGCGGCAGCCTCAAGAACCAGGGCATCCGCATCGCTCTCGACGATTTCGGCACCGGCTATTCGAGCCTCGCCCACCTGCGCGCGCTGCCGTTCGACCGGATCAAGATCGACAAGAGCTTCGTCCAGTCGCTGGTGACCAACCCCGAATCCGCGGCCATCACCAATACCATCTTACGCCTGGGCGACAGCCTGAACCTGCCGGTCACCGCCGAAGGAATCGAGGATGCCGCGATCGAAGAGCGGCTGAAAGCGCTGGGTTGCGCCAAAGGCCAGGGCTATCATTATGGCAAGCCGCTGCCGCTCACGAAGGCACGACAGTTGCTGGCCGAGCGGCGGCTGCTGCGCTTCTCGGGCGACGAGATCACCAGCTGGCGTCTGGCCGGCTGAGATAGTCCTCTTGCTCGGGTGTGGACACGCGATCGAGGGTGGTATGAGCAACGGGAAGTAAGTCGAGCACGGCCTGCGCCTCCGCGTGGACTTCGCTCGCCGCTGTCCCTAGATCGCGCGTCATGCACATGGCTCCCCGGCCGGAGGTGGTGACCCTCGGCTGCCGTCTCAACATCGCCGAGAGCGAAGCGATCCGCAGCCTACTCGGCGATCGCGACACGGTCGTGGTAAACAGCTGCGCGGTGACCAATGCCGCCGTCAAGCAGACGCGCGCGGCGATCCGGCGGGCGTACCGCCGGCGGCCGGGCACGGAGATCGTCGTCACCGGCTGCGCAGCGGAGATCGACCCGGCCGGCTTCGGCGCGATGCCCGAAGTGGCGCGCGTGGTCGGCAACCGGGCCAAGCTGTTGCCCGAGACCTGGGGCGCGACGCGGGCACCCGCGTCGGTGTTCGGCGGGCATGCACGTGCGTTCGTCGAGGTGCAGAACGGCTGCGACCATCGCTGCACCTTCTGTGCGATCCCGTTCGGACGGGGGCCGAGCCGGTCGGTGCCGGCGGGCGCGGTGGTCGAGCAGGTCGCGCGTGCGGTCGACGCGGGGCACCGCGAGGTGGTGCTGACCGGGGTGGACGTGACCAGTTATGGCGCCGACCTTCCGGGCCAACCGGCGCTGGGATCGCTGGTCGAGCGCGTCCTGATCCACGTTCCCCGGCTGGAGCGGCTGCGCCTGTCGTCGCTTGACGCGGTGGAGATCAATGCGCGGCTGTTCGAGCTGGTGACCGGCGAGGCGCGGGTGATGCCGCACCTGCACCTGTCGCTGCAGGCGGGTAACGACCTGGTGCTCAAGCGCATGAAGCGACGGCACTCGCGGGCGGACGCAATCAAGCTGGTGGAGCTGATCAAGGTGCGGCGGGATGTCGCGATCGGGGCGGACCTGATCGCGGGCTTCCCGACTGAGGACGAGGCGATGTTCGTGGACACGCTCGCCGTGCTCGACGACTGCGATGTCGTCCACGCGCACATCTTCCCCTACTCGCCGCGCGCGGGCACCCCCGCGGCGCGGATGCCGCAGGTCGCGCCGGCCGTCGTGCGTGAGCGCGCCGCGCGCAGCAACCCCAACAAGGGCGTCCCCGGCGAGAAGGCCAAGGAGCGCGCCGAGGAGCGTGCGACCAAGGCTGCGGAAGCCGCCGAAGCGGCGGCCGTGCCTGTCGAGCCACCTGTCGAGGAGCCCGCGCTGGACGAGACCGGAGAAGCGACCGTGGAGACGGCTCCTGAAGCGGTTGCAAC
>CAXTNG010000244.1:0-5455 GCA_964245475.1 uncultured Sphingomonas sp.
GGGTTCATCACGCTCGCGGCAACCTTGTCGATCGTGCCAAGCGTACCGCTCGCAGGCATGACCTTGATCCTGGGGGTGGACCGGTTCATGTCCGAATGCCGCAGCCTGACCAACTTCATCGGCAACGCGGTCGCGACGATCGTGGTGGCGCGCTGGGAAGGCGCGCTGGACCACGATCGCCTGCGCGCCGCCCTTGCCGGCCAGCCGCCCACACCTGAGGAACCCCATGCGTAGAACATTGCTGCTGGCAGCGTTGCTCGCCTCCGGCTCGGCGCGGGCGCAGGACATCGCGCATCGGGAGGGCGGCATGGATGCGCTGTCCGGGGCCGACGCGCACAGCATCGTCAAGCGGGTCGATGCGATCGCGGATGGCGTAGTGCGCGTCCGGGTGCCGCAATCGGGAAACCGTTTCGACGAGGACGCATCCTGGGCCGTCGGGCCGGGCACCCGCAGAACGCGCGTGAAGGTGCAGCCGACCCAACACGGCTTCCGCACGCCGTTCCTCAGCGTCGAGGCGTCCGGACCGCCCGGCTCGCTGGTCTTTGGCGACTCCGTCGGTCGGGCGTTCATGATCGAGAAGTTCGGCGCGCTGTTCGCCACCGGGCTCGACATCGGCATCGGCGCGGACGAACATTTCTTCGCGCTCGGCGACAAGACGGGCGGGCTCGATCGACGCGGCGGCGCCTTCGTCGACTGGAACACCGACGTCGGACGGTTCACCTCGTCGACGGACCCGCTGTACAAGTCGATCCCGTTCCTGATCTCGGTCGGCGGGCCGGCGGGCGCATATGGCATTTTCTTCGACAACACCGGCCGGGTCAGCTTCGACATCGGCAAGACCAATCCGGAGCGTCTATCGATCCGCGCTGCCGAGGGCCCGGTCGATTACTACGTCATCGCCGGGCCGACGGTCCGCGACGTGGTGCGGCGCTACGTGGCGCTCACCGGCAAGGCCCCGCTCGCGCCGCTGTGGGCGCTCGGCTACCAGCAGTCGCGCTACAGCTACATGACGCAAGACGAGGTCGCGCAGGTTGCCGAGCGGCTGAAGCAGGACCGGATTCCGACGGACGTGATCTGGCTCGACATCGACTTCCAGGACCGCAACCGTCCGTTCACGATCGACCGCAAGGCCTTTCCCGCCTTCGAGGACATGGTGCGCGGCCTGAAGTCGCAGGGCATCCGGACGGTGACGATCACCGACCTGCATATCGCCCAGGCCGAGGACGGCTATGCGCCCTACGCGAGCGGCAGCGACGGCGATCATTTCGTCCGAGACGCGGCGGGGCAGGTCGTCGTCGGGCCGCTGTGGCCGGGTCCGTCGGTGTTCCCGGAGTTCACCGCCGCCAAGTCGCGCGCGTGGTGGGGATCGCTCTACAAGGACTTCCTCGACGCGGGCGTCGCCGGCTTCTGGAACGACATGAACGAGCCGGCGCTGTTCGTGCCCTCCAAGACAATGACGCCCGACGCGCGGCACCGGATCGCGAGCGACGACTTCGCGCCTCGCACCGCCACGCATGCCGAAATCCACAATGTCTATGGCATGCTCAACACCCGCGCGACCTTCGAGGGGCTGCGGCGGCTCCGGCCCGACGAGCGGCCGTTCGTGATGACGCGCGCGACCTATGCGGGCGGGCAGCGCTATGCGGTGACCTGGACGGGCGACAACAGTTCGACCTGGGAGCACCTCAAGATGTCGGTGCACCAGCTGATCAATCTGGGGCTGTCGGGGTTCGGCTATGCCGCGGCGGACATCGGCGGCTTCACCGGCGGCGCCTCGCCCGAGCTCTTGACCCGCTGGTATCAGATCGGCGCGTGGACGCCGGTGTTCCGCAACCATTCCGCCAAGGACGCGCCGCGCGCCGAACCTTGGGTCGACGGGCAGGAGCATCTCGCGCTGCGGAGGGCGGCGATCGAGGAACGCTACAGGCTGCTTCCTTACTTCTATGCGCTGGCGGACCAGAATGCCCGGGCCGGCGACCCGATCATGCGGCCGGTGTTCTACGACCATCCCGCACTCGCGGGCGCGTGGTGCGACCAGTCGATGGCGTTCGCAGTCGGCCGCGACCTGATCGTCGCGCCCGCGCCGACGCCCGAGAGCCCGCAGGCGTATGACGTGTGCCTGCCCGAGGCTGGCTGGTACGACTATTGGACGGGCGCTCGGGTGGTGCAGAAGCCCAGGCCCGCGCCGTCCAACTCGCCGTTTCAGCAGCCGGACGATGTGCGCACGGTGGAGACGCCGACGCTCGCGCGGCTGCCGGTGTTCGTGCGACCGGGCGCGATCATCCCGAAGCAGGCGGTGGTCCGCAACAGCGCGCAGGTGCCGGACGGGCCGATCGAGCTGCATGTCTATCCGGGCGGGGACTGCGCCGGGACGATCTATGCCGACGACGGCACCAGCCTGGCCTATACGCGCGGCGTGTTCCTGCGCCAGCAGGTACGCTGCGCCGAGACTGCCGACGGCGTGGCGGTGACGCTCGACGCAGTGCAAGGGCGCTGGCGGCCCTGGTGGCGGCAGGTGAAGCTGGTGGTGCACGGCTGGGCGCCGGGCGGCGTGACGGTGACTCGCGGGCGCAAGACGCTGCCCGGAGTGACCGACGCCCGCCAGCAGACCGCGAGCGTGATCCTGCCGTACCGGCCGAACGCGGTGGCCGTGCGATTCCGTCGTCTCGATCGTGCCAGCCCCCGTTCGCCCTGAGCGAAGTCGAAGGGCAGGCCGCTAACGATCCGCCTGACGCATGTGCTTCGACTTCGCTCAGCACGAACGGTGGAAAAGAGACAGGTTATCAGATCCGAACGTACCTTGGCCCCGCTCGCGCTGATCCTGTCGATGGTGTCGCTGTGCGTCGGCACCTCCTATGCCAAGACGCTGTTTCCTGTCGCCGGCGCCGCAGGGATGACGGCGCTGCGCGTCGGTCTGGCGATGCTGCTGCTCGTCGCGGTGCAGCGGCCCTGGCGGTGGCGGCTTGCGCGCGAGCAGGTGCGCGCGGTGGTGTTCTACGGCGTCGTGCTCGCGGGGATGAACCTCAGCTTCTACGCGGCGGTGGCGCGGTTGCCGCTCGGCATCGCCATCGCGATCGAGTTCCTGGGGCCGCTCACGGTGGCGGTGCTCGGGTCGGGGCGGCCGCTGGACTTTATGTGGGTCGTGCTGGCGGCAGGCGGGGTCGGGCTGCTGGTGATGCCGGGAAGCGCGTCGGTCCTCGACCCGGTCGGCATCGCCTTTGCGCTCGGCGCGGCGGTCGGTTGGGCCCTGTACATCGTGTTCGGCAAGCGGGCGACCGCGGTGGTGCCCGAGCGCCGGATCGTCTGCCTAGGGCTGATCGCCGCGTCGGCGGTCGCGGTGCCGGTGGGGGTGGCGCAAGCCGGTGCGACGCTGCTGATGCCGCATGTCCTGGCAACGGGGGCTCTGGTGTCGCTGCTGTGCTCGGCGCTGCCCTATTCGCTCGAGCTGTTCGCCTTGAAGCGGATGCCGGCGGCGACCTTCGGCATCCTCGTCAGCCTGGAGCCGGCGATCGGCGCGCTGGCGGCGCTCCTCGTGATCGGGGAGGCGATCGGCGGGAGAGAGTGGGTGGGCATCGCGGCGGTCGGGGCGGCCTCGATCGGCAGCACGATCGCCCGGCCACGGGCGGAGATACCGGCTAACTGAGGACGCGACGGTAGAGGTCGACGTAGGCGTCGGCCATCGTGTCGACCGAGAAGCGCTTCGCCACATCGGCACGGCAGGCGGCGCGATCGATCTCCCCTATCCTGCCGATCGCCTCGACCGCTTCGTCGAGCGTGTCGACCACGAAGCCGGTTTCGCCGTGGCGGATCAGCGTCGCCATCGAGCCGCGGCGGAAGGCGATAACTGGGGTTCCGCAGGCGAGCGCCTCGACCACCGACAGGCCGAAGGGCTCGTCGAAGCCGATCAGGTGGAGCATCGCGCGGGCCTGACCGAGCGCGTCGAGCCGCGCCTGGCCGCCGAGCGCGCCTTCGAACACGATCTGCTCGCCGTCGATGTGCGGCGCGACCTCGCGAGCGAAATAACCCTGGTCCTGGACGATCCCGGCCATGCGCAGCTTGCGGCCGGCGAGCCTTGCGGCGCGGATCGCGTCGGCGGGGCCCTTGTCGGGGTGGAAGCGGCCGAAGAAGAGCAGGTCCTCTTGTGGCTCGGCGACGAAGGGGAAGGAGCCGACGTCGATGCCGTGGAGGATCGTCGCAGCGTAACGCAGATCAGGGTGCCGATCCGAATCGCTGATCGCAACGTAATGGGCATCGTGCTGATATTCGGCGAGCATCGGCAGGATGGCGTCGGACGGCTTTGCATGGAGGGTCATCACCATCGGCGTCCTCACCAGCCGGCTGAAGCCGAGCGGCACGAAATCGGCCTGGTTGTGGATGATGTCGAAGTCGCCCGCCCGTTCCATCGCGTGGGCGACGTGGCGGATTTCCCAGACCTTCGCATCCACCGACGGGTCTTCCGAATAGGGCGCTGGGACGACCGCGTCGAGCTTGGCCGCGGTGAGGCTGTCCTGCGTGGCGAACAGGGTGACGTCGTGGCCGCGCGCGACCAACGCCTCGGTGAGCAGGCTGGTGACCAGCTCCCAGGCGCCATAGGCGCGCGGCGGGGTGCGCCAGGCGATCGGGCCTAGCATGGCGACTCGTAACGGGCGGTCAGCCACGATTGTAGCTTCGCACGATCCAATGGCCGGTGCGCCGCCCCTGCCCCGCATGCCAGGCCGCTCCGCTGTCGCGGAGGAAGCGGACGTGAATGTGCGCGGCGTGCTGGGCGAAGTCGTGGAAGTCGACTCGGTGATGCGCTAGGATCAGCGTGCCGCCGGGGCGGAGCGCATGCGCGGTGTCGCGGGCAACCGCCGCCATGTCGCGGCGCGAAAGGTAGTAGAGGATCTCGGCGACCACGATCGCGTCGTAGGTCGCACGCGGAAAGCGGCCGGGCAGGACGAGCAGCTCGGCGCGGACGCGGCGGTTACCGCCAACCGCCTTGCGGACGAGCGCGGTGCCGGCGTTGGTGCCCTCGGTCGCGTCGAGGCGGAGCGCGCGGGGGGCGAGCGCGACGCTGTTCGAGCCGTTGCCCGCGGCGAGCTCGAGCACGCGACCGTGAATGGCGGGACCGAGCGCGTGGAGGATGGCGTGGCGCTTCAGCGCCTCGTCACGCGCGGAGAAGGTGGACCAGGGGTCCGGGTCGCCGGCGAAGCGGTCGTCGAAGCCTGCCAGGGTGATCGGCCTGGTCACCGCGGGAGCGCCTCGAAACGCTCGAACGGGCGCGAGAAGGCGCGGAGCTCGTGACGCGCGATGGCGAAGCCGTGGGGGTCGTCGCGGATCAATCCCATCTGGGTCCGGTAGCGCGCGATCGCCGCGCGCTTGGCGGCGCGCGCGTGACCGAGCGGAAAGCACAGCGTCGCGCGGCGGCAGCGGCGGGCGGGCCAGACGAGATAGGCGACGCGGCGCGCGCCGGGGG
>CAXTNG010000245.1:0-5445 GCA_964245475.1 uncultured Sphingomonas sp.
GGGCCGGAGTTCGCTCGCCGTCGAGAACGGCGAGCCGGCCCTGGCGATCGAGTTGTTGCACAAGGTGATCCGCCTCGACCCACAGCGCCAGCGCACGGCGCGCTACCAACTGACGCTCGCCTATCAGCGCGCCGGCAACGCGGGCGAGGAGGCCGATGACGAGCTGGGTGATCCCGCGCGGGCCGCTCGCCTCGCGCAGGCCCGGCCAATGCGCGACCGCATCGGCAGCGTAGCGTGCCGCCCCGCTCGCGAAGGCCCGCGCGTTCCATGCGGCGAACAGCCCGGCAACCCAGCCGTCGAGCGTCTCAAGCTCGTGCGCCTCGGGCAATCCCGGCGCATCGGCGGCGAGCGGCACCATCGGCTCGGCGACCGGCATCTCGGCAAGCGCGCGCGCGACCGCGACCGGATCGAGACCCATCTGGAGCAGGCCCGTGGTGTTGTCGCGCGCCAGCCATTCGGTGTGGATCTTGTTGTCGCGGCTGACGCAATCGGCGACGAAGTGACGCGCGAGCGATGCGTTGGTCGCCGGACCCAGCGTCGTCCTGCCGGTGTTGACCGACTGCGCGAAGCCCAGGTGGCTAGTGTAGAAATCGTCGCCGTCCTGGCTCCAGGCGACGTTGCGATGCTCGGTCGAGAAGTCGGTATAGGCCCACATCGACTGCACCGTGCCCGCGATCACCCCCTCGACGCCGCGCGCGGTGCCCATGCTGGTGTGGATCACGCAGTCCTCGGCATAGGTCGCGCGGATGCGGTCGACCGCGGCGTCGGTCCAAATCTCCTCGGTGATGCCGACGATGTAATGGACGATGTCGCGCCACTGCGGTTCGAAGCCGGGCAGTGCCTGCGTCCGCTCGCCTCCGAATGCGCGAACCTCGGCGGTCGAGCGCCCACGCAGACGCGTGACGGGCGGGCGTTCGGGCAGGACGAAAGGCGTCACATGCATCTCCTCAGGCCGGCGCCAGGCACAACCGATCGCCCGGCGTGACCGCAAGCGCTTGCGCCAGCGCGGGCGCGACCGCGATACCATCGCCGCGCTTCTCGCATTCCCCGATCGCCGCGCGGAAGCCGACGGCCTCGCCGGCGCTCGCCAGCATCGGCGCGCCCGCGGCGTCGGTCGCACTTACCACCAGCTGCTCGGTCTCGCGCACGGTCCTGACCGCGTCGATGTCGGCGACGAGAGTGGGTCCGCCGTCGAAAATGTCGACATAGCCTTCGTCGCGGAAGCCTTCGGCCAGCAGCATGTCGCGTGCCGGACGGCCGTCGTCGTGCGGCCGGCCGAGCGCGGCGCGCGCGTCGGTGGGAAGCAGCGAAAGGTAGAGCGGATAGCGCGGGCCGAGATCGGCGATGAACTGGTTGCCGTGGATCGCGCCGGTGCGGTCGGCGTCCTGGAAGTCCATGTCGTAGAAGTGCCGCCCGATCGCCTCCCACACCGGCGAGCGACCGTCGTCTGCCTGGTAGCCGCGCAGCTCGGCGATCACGCGGTGCGCGAACCAGCCGCGATGCCGCGCGATGAACAGGTAGCGTACCCGCGCCATCAGCCGCCCGAGCGCCTCGCCGCGCCGCGTCGGATCGACGAACAGCCCACCGACCTCGACCTCCCCATCGAAATCGTTGACGAGGTTGAGCAGCCGCTGCTCCTTGGCGCGGCCGATCGCGCGCGACACCGAGGCCTGCCGCGTGATCCGGTACGAGTAGAATGGCCATTCGGCGCCGACACGGGCGAAGATCATCGCGGTGCCGACGATTGCGCCCTCATCTTGACCGGTGTCTTCGCCGACGAGGAGCACCGCCGCTCCCGTCTCGCGCGCATCGGCCGAGGCGATCGCCGCCTCGCTCGCTGCGATGCGCCTGGCCAGCGCCTCGCGATCGGGCGGCAGGTTGGTGAGCCCGGACCCGCCGGCGATCGCCAGGCGCAGCACGGCGTCGACGTCGGACGCGCGGGCAGGCCGGACGACCACGCTCACGCCCGTGCCTCCGCGGCGGAGAGGCTGCGCGATGCTGCGACGCGACGGTTCAAGCGACTCCCCTCCACCAACGCCATTTACGTCGCTGTTGCATTCGCAGTCAAGCGAGCGTCCAGCGCGGCGCGGGTCGCATCATGGGTCGCGCGAGTCACCCGCAGCATGGCGTAGAAACCCGCCGCGATCAGCCCGGGGATCGTCGAGAGCAGCAGCGCCACCACGAGGCTGTCGAGCACCGGCTGGCCGACCGCGCCCGGGGTCGCGTGCGCCGGAAAAGCGATCAGCCCGAGCACCCAACCGGCGAGCGCGGTACCCAGCGCCTGGTCGACGCGTGCGAAGAAGGTGCGGGTCGAATAGAGGATGCCCTCCTGCCGCATCCCGTGGCGAAGCTCGAGCTCGTCGGCGATGTCGGCCAGCGCCGAATAGATGGTGGTCGTCATCAGGCTGTACGGCAAATGCTGGAGCAGCGCGAAGCCGATCAGAATCCACAGCAGCCCCGGCGTGCCCGGCGTCAGCACGCCCCACCAGCCGAGCAGCAGCGGCAGCACGGGGCCGACGCAATAGACCAGCAGCGACAGGGCGCCGGTCCAGCGCTTGTCGAGCCGATCGTGCAGCCGAGTCACCACCAGCGCCGCGAACAGATAGCCCGCGAAGCTGGCGATCACGAACAGCCCGATCTGGTCGTTGCTCAGCCGCCAGTAATAGGAGTTGACGTAGATCGCGAGGCCCAGCCGCACCCCCGACATCAGCGACGCGAACGCCAGCCCGAACAGCAGCACGACGTAATTGCGATTGGTCAGCGTCCGGCCGACGTCGCGCAGGAAGCGGCGCGCGTCGAAATGCTGCTCGTCCCTCGCCACCTGCTTGAGGTACGGGATGCGGCTGCGCGTCGCCCAGCTCGACGTCAGCAGCACCAGCGCGATGGTGATGCCGACCGCCGTCGCGAACAGCGGGTAGCGGCCCTCGACCAGCGCGCCGTTTGGCTGCCCCGGCGCGGCGCGAAAGAACAGGCGATAGGAGAGCAGCCACGCCATCGTGTCCCCGGCCCACAGGCAGAAGGTGTTGTACGCCATGACGCTGGTACGCTCGAGATAGCCGTCCGCCATTTCGCCGCCCAGTGCCAGGTGCGGCGTGTGGTAGAGCGTCATCGCCTGGAGCAGCATCGTGTTGCAGACGCCGAGCCAGACGAGTTGCGCGGTCTCGCTCCAATGCGGCGGGTTGAACACTGCGAAGAACAGCAGCCCGGCGGGCAGCACCGAGGCGAACATGAACGGATGCCGCCGCCCCCAGCGCGAGACGGTGCGATCCGACCACGACCCGACCAGCGGATCGAACAGCGCGTTGACGACCAGCCCCGCCGCGAGCGCCATGCCGACCCATTCGGCGGGCACCCCGCGCACCTGGTTGTAGAAGATCAGCAGGAAGCTGCTCGACGCGGTGATCGACAAGGCTTCCGCAGTGCTGCCGAGGCCGTAGAACGCCTTGAGCCGCACCGTGAGCGGCGGCTGGTGAAGCGCCGCCGGGGTGCCTGCCGCTCCCGCCGTCTCCATGTGTGTCCGCCCCCTCGCCGCTCGTGCGCGCAGGCTAAAGCCGTTGCCTGCGAATGCAAGGGGCCTCATCCCATCCGCGCGGAGCCGCCGGGCTGGAGCTTGCCCGCGAAGGTGCGGACCTCGGGCGGCAGGTCGGGGTCGGCGACACGCTCCATCAGCATCGACACCGCCGCCTGGGTCATCCGCCCGACGGGCTGGCGCACCGTGGTGAGGCGGTAGCTCGCCCAGGCGGCGGGGCTGACGCCGTCGAAGCCGACCACCGACAGGTCGCGCGGCACGTCGAGCCCGTAGACCTCGCGCGCGGCGTCGATCGCGCCGACCGCCATCAGGTCGTTGGCGCAGACCACCGCGTCGAGCTGGTTGCCGCTCATCGTCATCAGCCGCCGCAGACCCGCCATGCCGCTGTCGTGGTCGTACGCGCCGTCGGTGATCGCGGGGGTGATCCCCACTTCCTGCAATCGCGCCCGCGACGCCTCGACGCGCTGGCGGCTGACATAGCTGTCGTCGGGCCCGCCGATGATGCCGAAGCGGCGGTGCCCGGCGGCGAGCAGCCCGTCGACCAGCATCCGCTCGCCGCCGACCGAGTCGCAGCACACGCTCGCCGCTGCCTGTTCCTCGCCGAACCGGTTGTAGAGCACCACCGGCACGCGGTGCCGTGCGAAGCGGCGGAGTTGCTCGGCCGACAGCCGCACCGCGGCAATCGCGCCGTCGACCCGGTAGCGCCAGACCTGGTCGAGCGCGGCATCGACGTCGCCCTCCGCAGGCAGCGCGAACAGCAGGACGCGCACGCCCTCCGCATCAAGCCGCGCCGCCAGCCCCGCCAGCACGGCCGGGTAATAGAGGGTGGTGAGGTTGGAGATCAGCACCGCGACCATGTTCGAGCGCTTGGTGATCAGCCCGGAGGCGATCGCATTGGGCTGGTAGCCGAGCTCGCGCGCCGCGCGCAGCACCTTCTGCCGCGTCGCGGGCGCGATCGAGCTGCCCGGGCGGAAGCAGCGCGACACCGCCGACTGCGACACGCCCGCGAGCTGCGCGACGTCGTAGGAGGTGGGGCGGCGCGATGCTGCGACGGGGTCGGCCTTGGCTTCCTTGGGCATGGTAGCGATGCTACCCCGTCGCGCCCGCCTCCGCCAGCAGCCAGTCGCGGAAGGCGCGGAACCGCGCGTCGGTCAGCCGTTCGGGCCCATAGGCAAGATAGTAAGCGCCGTCGCCCGCGAGCCTTGTGTCCAGTGGCGCGACGAGCGCGCCGGCGGCGAGCTCGGGCTCGATCAGGAAACGTGGCAGCAGCGCGGCGCCGACCCCGGAGGCGGCCGCCTGCGCGAGCATCTGGAACTGGTCGAAGGCGAGCGCGGGCGCGGGCGCCTCCTCGGCGACACCCGCCGCCCGGAGCCACGCCGACCAGGCGTTGCGGCGGTTGCTCAGCACCAGCAACGGCAATGCGAGCAGGTCCGCCGGAGTCGTGATCGGCCGAGACGCCAGCGCAGGCGCGACGACCGCGACGCTCTCCTCGCGAAACAGCAGGTCGAGCGTCGCGCCCGGCCAGCGCGGCGCGCCGTAATGGACGGCGGCGTCGAAGCCCTCCAGCGCAAGGTCGAACTCGTCGGCGCGCGCGGTGAAGTCGATCACCACCTCGGGGTGTGCGCGGGTGAGCGCCGGCAGCCGCGGCGCAAGCCAGCGCATGCCGAAGCTCGGCAGCGTTGCGATGCGCAGCGCGCGCGCCTCGCCCGCCATCGCGCGGGACGTCGCCTGGCGGATCCGCGCCAGCGCGGGCGCGACCGCCTCGGCATAGGCGCGGCCCGCCTCGGTCAACGCGACCCGCCGCCCGCGCCGCTCGAACAGCGCGAGCTGCAGCCAGTCCTCGAGCAGCGCCACCTGACGGCTCACCGCGCTCTGACCCAGCCCGACCTCGGTCGCGGCGCGGCTGAAGCTGCCAT
>CAXTNG010000246.1:0-5352 GCA_964245475.1 uncultured Sphingomonas sp.
AGCTGGCGCGGACCCCCACGTAGCAGCCGGGCGGCCGTCGGGTGGCGATGTGCGGCGACGGCACCAACGACGCCCCCGCGCTCGCCCAGGCCGACGTGGGCGTCGCGATGAACACCGGCACCCAGGCCGCGCGCGAGGCCGGCAACATGGTCGACCTCGACAGCGACCCGACCAAGCTGATCGAGGTGGTCGGCCTCGGCAAGCAGCTGCTGATGACCCGCGGCGCGCTCACCACCTTCTCGGTCGCCAACGACGTCGCCAAGTATTTCGCGATCATCCCCGCGATGTTCGTCGTGCTCTATCCCGGCCTGGCGGTGCTCAACGTGATGCGGCTCGGATCGCCGTCGAGCGCGATTCTGTCGGCGATCATCTTCAACGCGCTGATCATCCCGCTGCTGGTGCCCTTGGCGCTCAGGGGCGTGACCTACCGGCCGATGGGCGCAGGGCCGCTGCTCCGGCGCAACCTGCTCATCTATGGCCTCGGCGGACTGGTGGCGCCGTTCATCGGCATCAAGCTCATCGACCTCGTCGTCAACGCGGCCGGCCTGGCCTGAGGACCTTTTTCCATGGACACGCTCTCTTCCTCGCTCCGTCCCGCGCTCGTCATGACGCTGCTGTTCGCGCTGCTGCTCGGCGTCGGCTACCCGCTGGCGATCACCGGCGTCGGCCAGCTGCTCTTCGCGCGGCAGGCGAACGGCAGCCTTCTCACCGACGGCGCCGGACGCGTGATCGGCTCCGAGCTGATCGCGCAGGGGTTCGCACGGCCGGGCTACTTCCACCCGCGTCCGTCCGCCGCGGGCAAGGGCTATGACGGGCTCGCGTCCGCCGGCTCCAATCTTGGCCCCGCGTCGCAGGCACTCCACGACCGCGTCGCCGCCGACATGCACACCTTCACCGCCTCCGCCCCGGGTCAATCCGTTCCCGCCGACCTGGTGACGGCCTCCGCCTCGGGGCTCGCCCCCCATGTCAGCCCCGAGGCGGCTTTGTATCAGGTGCCGCGCGTCGCCGCAGCGCGCGGGATCGCTCCGGCACGGCTGCGCACGCTGGTCGAGGCGAGCGTCGAACGGCCGACCTTCGGCTTTCTCGGCGAGCCGCACGTCAATGTGCTGCTGCTCAATCGACAGCTCGACCGGATCGCCGCTACACCGGCGCGGTGACCGACCCGGACCGGCCCTCTCCCGAAGCCTTCCTGCGCCAGGCCGCCGAGGAAGGGCGCGGGCGGCTCAAGATCTTCCTCGGCGCGGCGCCCGGCGTGGGCAAGACCTACGAGATGCTGTCAGAAGGCGCCGCGCGCCGCGCGGCGGGTGCCGACGTGGTGATCGGCGTGGTCGAGACGCACGGCCGTGCCGAGACGGAGGCCCTTACCCGGGACCAGGAGATCGTCCCGCGTGGCGAGATCGCCTACGAGAGCCGCACCCTGACCGAGATGGACTTGGATGCGGTGCTCGCCCGCCGCCCGCAGCTCGTGCTGGTCGACGAGCTCGCGCATACCAACGCGCCCGGCAGCCGCCATCCCAAGCGTTGGCAGGACGTCATCGAACTGCTCGAAGCCGGGATCCACGTCTATTCGACGCTCAACATCCAGCACGTCGAAAGTCTCAACGATGTTGTCGCCAGCTTCACCCGCGTCCGCGTCCGCGAAACGGTTCCCGACAGCGTGCTGGAGCAGGCGGAGATCGAAGTCGTCGACATCCCGCCCGACGAGCTGATCGAGCGGCTGAAGGACGGCAAGGTCTACCTCCCGCAGGAGGCGACGCGGGCGCTCAACCACTTCTTCTCCAAATCGAACCTGTCGGCTCTGCGCGAGCTGGCGCTGCGGCGCGCGGCGCAGGCGGTGGACGCGCAGATGCTGGAGCACGTCCGCGCGCTGGGCGTCGGCGGCACCTGGGCTGGCGGCGAGCGGATCGTGGTGGCGGTGAGCGAACTCGCGGGTGCCGACGGCCTGGTGCGGGCGGCCAAGCGCCTCGCCGACGCGCTGCATGCGTCGTGGACCGCCGTTCACGTCGAAACGCCACGGCATCGGCGGCTCGGGGACTCCGAGCAGGAGCGGGTCGCGGCGGTCCTCGCGCTCGCGACCCGGCTCGGCGGCCAAGTCGCGAGCGTTCCGGCGGATACGGTGCTCGGCGGGCTGAAGAGCTTCGCCGCCGATGCCCGCGCAACCCAGCTGATCGTCGGCAAGTCGGCGCGCTCGCGCCTGTTCGAGCTGCGCCACGGTTCGGTGGTCGACCGGCTGGTGCGCGAGACGCAGGGGGTTGCCGTCCATGTGCTGCCGATGGACGACGCCGCGGGAGCGAAGCCTGCGTACCGTCCGCGCACGGGATCGGGCCGCGGCACGCCGCTGGGCTATGCCGCCGCCTCGGCGATGGTGGCAGGGGTCACCGCGGCCGGGCTGGCGCTCGGCCATGTGCTGACGCTCGGCAACGTCGCCCTGCTCTACCTGCTGCCGGTGATGGTCGCGGCGAGCCTGTACGGGCTGAGGACCGGCCTGTTCGCAGGGCTGGCGTCGAGCATCGCCTATAATTTCTTCTTCCTGCCGCCGACCGGCACGCTCAACATCAGCAGCCCGGAGAACGTCGTGTCGGTGGTGGTGCTGCTCGGCGTCGCGGTGGCGACCAGCCAGCTCACCGCGCGCGTTCGCGCACAGGCCGATCTGGCGGCGTCGAGCGCGCGCTCCAACGCCGTGCTGGCCGGCTTCCTGCGCCAGCTCACCGCGCTCGGCACCCGCGAGGAGGTGGCCCGGGCCGCCTGCGACGAGATCGCGCGGCTGCTCGACCTTCGAACGGTGTTGCTCATCCCCGGCGACACGGGGCTGAGCGTCGAGGCGGCGGGCGGCACCGACCCGCAGCTCGGCACGATGGAGATGGCGGCGGCGCAATGGGCGGCGGACAGCGGCAAGCCGGCCGGGCGGGGCTCGGGCACGCTCACCGCGTCCGACTGGCTGTTTCAGCCGCTGATCGCTGGCGAACGGGTGCTCGCCGTGCTGGGACTGGCGCGGGACGACGGCGGCGATCCGATCCGCTCCGATCAATATCCGCTGCTGATGAGCCTCGCCGAGCAGGCCGCGCTGACCCTCGAACGGCTGCGGCTGGAAGTGGAGATGCGCGATCTCGGCGCAGTGCGCGAGCGCGACCGGCTGCGCGCCGCTCTGCTCTCCTCGGTCGGCCACGACCTGCGCACGCCGCTCACCTCCGTGCTCGCCGCGGCCTCGGAACTCGGGCGCCGCGCCCCCGACCCGCTGGTCGCCACGATCGAGCGCGAAGCGACGCGGCTCAACCGCTTCGTCGCCAACCTGCTCGACATGACCCGCGTCGAGGCGGGAGCGATGCCGCTGTCGATCGAGCCGGTCGACCTCACCGACGCAGTCGGCGCCGCGGTGCACGACGCCCGCCGGGCGCTGGAAGGCCGCCCGATCCGGCTGGAAGTCCCGCCCGATCTGCCTCTTGTCCGGGCCGACCCGCAGCTGCTCCACCACTGCCTGCTCAACCTGCTCGACAATGCCGGCCGCTACGGCGACGCCGATACGCCCGTCACGATCCGCGGCGAGCGCCGGCCGGGCGAGCTGATCCTGTCGGTGCTCGATTGCGGGCCCGGCCTGCCGCCCGGACACGAAGCCGAGGTGTTCGAGACGTTCCGGCGCCTGGAAGGCTCTGATCGCGTGCCCGGCGGCACCGGCCTCGGGCTAGCTATCGTCAAGGGTTTCGCCGAGGCGATGGGCATCGGCGTGTCGGCCGCGAACCGGACGGACGCGGGCGGCGCGCGGTTCGGCCTGCGCTTTCCCGAGATGCTGTTGGTCAAGGACGTCGGGGAGGTGCCGGCGTGAGCCGCGGGACCGTGCTGATCGTCGACGACGAGCTCTACATCCGCCGGCTGCTGACCGCGACGCTGGCGCGCGCGGGCTACCAGATAGTCGAGGCCGCAAACGCGGCCGAGGCGCTGAGCGTCGCCGAGCGTACCCGGCCCGAGCTGGTGCTGCTCGACCTTGGCCTGCCCGACCGGGACGGGCTCGAGCTCGTCCAGCCGCTGATGCGCGACGGCAGCACCGCCGTCCTCGTTGTCTCCGCGCGCGAGGCGACCGACGACAAGGTCGCCGCGCTGGACCTCGGTGCCGACGATTACGTCACCAAGCCTTTCGACACCGAGGAGCTTCTTGCCCGCGTCCGCGCCGCGCGGCGCCACAAGCTCGGCGAACGCGGCGCGGCGTCCGTCGTGACCGCGGGCGAGCTGCAGATCGACCTCCTCGCCCGCCAGGTGACGCGCGGCGCCGAGGAGGTGCACCTGACCCGCAAGGAATATGAGGTGCTCGCGACCCTGGCCGCCGCGCCCGATCGCGTCGTCACCCACCAGACCATCCTCGCCGCCGCCTGGCCGCGCGAGTACGATCGGCGGATCGAGTATCTTCGCATCGTCGTGCGCAACCTGCGCGGGAAGATCGAGCCGGATCCTGCGCGGCCGACGATCATCACCAACGAACTGGGCGTCGGCTACCGGTTGCGCACCGGCTGAGCGCCGGCGCTACGCAACCACTATGCGGCGGCGGCGACGCAGGCTCGAATTGCTATGCGGTCGTCGATAATTGGACCGCCTTCCTCTGGAGGGCGACGTGCTTTCGACCTGGTTCCGCAATGACCTTACCGTCCGCGCCATGGGCGCGCTTCTGTTCGCCGCCGCAGCTGCGTGCTGGACAGCGTTGTTCCACGATCCGGCCGCGGCGCGCGGCGCGGCGCACTGGTCGAATGTCGTGGAGGCTGCATACGGCTTCCTGGGCGGGAGCGCCGGGTTGGGCATGGTGCTGCTCGGAAGTCGCATCCACGACCGCATCTCCGTCTCGAGCAGTTGGTCCTGACCGCCAGCCTTTCGTCTACCGCATCGCCATCCGCTTGGCGAAATGCACCTCCACCGCGCGGCGGATGCTTTCGGCAATCCGCCCGCGCCCCGCACGGCTGTCGAGAAACGCCGCATCGCCAGGGTTGGAGATATAGCCCGTCTCGAACAGGATCGAAGGCATGTCGGGCGCCTTCAGCACCATCAGCGACGCCATCCGGTGGAAGTTCGGCTTGAGCGGTATCAGCGGCCGCGCCTCGCGCCCGAGCAGCCTAGCGAAGCCCGCCGACGCGTTCATCGTCTCGCGCTGGGTCAGGTCGATCAGGATCGAGGACACGTCCGCCCCCGCATCGCCCAGATCGACGCCCGAGATCACGTCCGCCTTGTTCTCCCGCGCCGCAAGCCTTGCGGCTTCCTTGTCGGACGCGACCTCGGAGAGGGTATAGACCGACGCGCCGGTCGCCTCCCCCGCCCCGACGCTGTCGCAATGGATAGAGATGAACAGGTCGGCATGAAGCGCCCGCGCGATCT
>CAXTNG010000247.1:0-5339 GCA_964245475.1 uncultured Sphingomonas sp.
GTGCCAGCCCTGCGGCCACCGCCAACCGTAAACCGCCAAATGCCTGCAATGTTCGCATGCGTCCCGTCACCCCGTGTTCCCGTCGTCGACGCCCGGTGCCGCCGGGCGTTCGCCAAGGGCAGAACCGCCCTTTTGCCAGTGGCCTATACGCGCGGGTGTTGCCTGCCTCAATGCCGCCGGCAAAGGATTTTTGCGGCTGCGTGAGCCTGCGTTGCGCAAGGCCCGCCCGGCGCCTAGAAGACGGGGCATGGGCGATCACCTGCGGCTCGGCGTCAACATCGACCATGTCGCGACGGTGCGCAATGCGCGGGGCACCGCCTGGCCCGACCCGGTCCGCGCCGCACAGCTCGCTGCCGAAGCCGGCGCGGACGGCATTACCGCGCACCTGCGCGAGGACCGGCGGCACATCACCGACGATGACATCGCCCGGCTGATGGCGGCGCTGGAAATTCCCCTCAACCTGGAGATGGCGGCGACCGACGAGATGCTCGCCATCGCGCTCCGCCACCGCCCGCACGCCGCCTGCATCGTGCCGGAGAAGCGGGAGGAGCGCACGACCGAGGGCGGCATCGACGCCGCGGGTCTGCACGATCGCCTCGCGCCAATGGTCGCCGCGTTGGCTGAGGCGAAGGTGCGGGTGTCGCTGTTCATCGAGCCCGCGCCCGCTCAGATCGAGGCGGCGCTCCGCCTTCGCGCGCCGGTCGTCGAGCTCCACACCGGCCGCTATGCCGAGCTCGACGGCGAAGCGCGCACCACCGAGCTGCGCCGCCTCGCGGACGCGGCGGCGCTGGCGGCGAAGAACGGCATCGAGGTCCACGCCGGCCACGGCCTCACCTACGACAACGTCGCGCCCGTGGCCGCGATCCCGCAAGTGCGCGAGCTCAACATTGGCCATTTCCTGATCGGCGAGGCGATGTTCGTCGGTCTGGGCGAGGCGGTGAAGCGGATGCGCGCCGAGATGGATGCGGCGCGGTGAGTTACACCACCCGACCGATCGAACCAAATTGGCGGCGGCGGATCGTTGCGCTCGAAATCGGCATCGTGATGTTTTGGGGTGGCGCAATTCTGGTTATTGCCAATGCGCTAAGTGGACCGTTTTCAACCGGCCGTTGGATCACAATGGCGGCAATCTGGCTGATGTTGCCACTGCTCATTACCGGAGCTTTCGTGCTAACTGGCAACTATCTGATACGAGCGGGACGGCGAAGTGCGGGAATGAAAGTGCTAAGCGTCCCGCTGGTCGTTTTGGGGGTGCTGGCGATCGGGATGTTCCTTTTCGGATGATCATCGGCCTCGGCTCCGACCTGTGCAGCATCGAGCGCATCCAGGCCTCGCTCGACCGCTTCGGCACCC
The DNA here is from genome assembly GCA_964245475.1 of uncultured Sphingomonas sp. Classification (GTDB taxonomy): domain Bacteria; phylum Pseudomonadota; class Alphaproteobacteria; order Sphingomonadales; family Sphingomonadaceae; genus Sphingomonas. The sequence goes on from CAXTNG010000247.1 coordinate 1,354, forward strand.
GCTTCGAGCACCGCGTCTTCACCGCCACCGAGCGCGCCAAGGCGGATCGCCGTCCCTTCACCAAGGCCGGCACGCTCGCCAAGCGCTTCGCCGCCAAGGAAGCCTATAGCAAGGCGGTCGGCACCGGCTTCAGGGCGGGCGTGTTCATGCGCGACATCGGCGTGGTCAACGCGCCCTCGGGCGCCCCGACTCTCCATCTCACCGGCGGCGCGAGGGTGAGGCTTGACGCGCTCACCCCCGCGGGCCACGTCGCGCGCGTACACCTCACCATGACCGATGATCATCCCTGGGCGCAGGCCTTTGTGATCATCGAGGCGATCCCGGAACAAGCAGTATGAAGGACGTGGCGTTGGAGCAGGCTCCGGAAATCGCTCCTGCGGAAGAAGCACCCAAGCGCCGCGGCACCGACTGGTGGGGCGAGGCTAAGGGCATCTTCTGGCTGATCCTGACCGTGCTCGGCTTCCACAGCTTCATCGCCAAGCCCTTCTACATCCCCAGCGAATCGATGCTGCCGGGGCTCGAGGTGGGCGACCGGCTGGTCGTCAACAAGTTCGCCTACGGCTGGTCCTTCGTGTCGCCGACCGTGCCGGACCCGATCGCGATCGTCCGCGGGCTGATGCTGCGCCAGCCGGTCGAGAGCTGGACGGTCAGGATGCCGCAATGGAAGGGGCGGCTGTTCGGTAGCCTGCCCGAGCGCGGCGACGTGGTCATCGTCACCCCGCCGGGCACCAACAACGACTATATCAAGCGCGTGATCGGCCTGCCCGGCGACCGGCTCGCGGTCCACGGCGGCGTCGTGTTCCTTAACGGCGCAGCGGTGAGGCGCGGCCCCGAGCACATCGTCGACCTGCCCGATTACGGTGCCACGCCGACGCCGAACGGCGGCATCGCCTGCGACCCCGCGGACATGGGGCTGGGCATCCAGGCGCGCGGCCGCGACGGGCTCGTCCACTGCCGCCTGCCGGTGATCACCGAGACCCTGCCCAACGGCCGCCGCTACGACACGGTCGACCTCGGGCCGAGCCAGGGCGACGAGTTCGCCGAGATCACCATTCCCGCCAACCACGTCTTCCTGATGGGCGACAATCGCGACAAGTCGGCGGACAGCCGCTTCTCGCTGCTCGATCAGGGGCTGGGCGGCCCGGTGCCGTACGAGAACCTCGGCGGCCGCGCCGAGTTCGTCACCTTCAGCATGGACGGCACCGCCAGCTGGTGGAACCCGCTGACCTGGCCCGGCAGCCTGCGCGGCGGCCGCGCCGGCACCTCGCTCCATCCGACGCGCGTCCCGTAATGGATGAGGCGCCGGAGCGCATCCGGACGGCGCATGTCGAGCCGGGGCCCAGCCCCAACGAGGTTCGCGACCCGCTGGTGCGCGACGAGATCAAGAAGGCCAAGGTCTGGTTCGGCTTCGCCGCCGCAGCCGCGCTGATCGTGATCCTCATCCAGCCGCTGCTGCTGATCTTCTCCGGCATCGTGCTCGCGACGATGTTCGACGGCGGCGTCCGGTTGCTCGGCCGCGTCACCCGCCTCAGCCGCGGCTGGCGGCTGCTGATCGTCGTGCTCGGCGTCACCGCCTTCCTGCTCGTCACCTTCTACCTGATGGGGGTCGGCGTCTGGCAGCAGGTCAGCCAGCTTCGTAGCACCCTCGAAGCCCAGACGGTGCGCGTCACCGCGTGGCTCTCGCAGCAGGGCGTGATGCCGGGAGCGCAGGACATCAGCGGGCTGGCGAAGCAGGCGCTGAGCTCGGTCGGGCGGCTGACCTCCTGGGTCGGCACCGCGGTCGGCGCGATCACCTCGTTCTTCTTCATCCTGGTGCTCGGGCTGTTCTTCGCGATGGACCCGCACGTCTACGACCGCGGGCTGCAATGGATGGTGCCCGCCGCGAGCCGTGCCGAGTTCGCGCTGGTGCTCGACCGCATGGGCTTCACCCTCCGCCGGCTGCTGTTCGGGCGGCTGGTCGGGATGCTGGTAGAGGGCGTGCTGATCTGGCTTGCGCTGATGATCGGCGGGGTGCCGCTGGCGCTGCTGCTCGGCATCATCACCGGCATCCTCGCGTTCATTCCCAACATCGGCGCCTTCGTCAGCGGCGTGCTGATGGTCGCGGTCGGGTTCAGCGCGGGGGTGAACACCGGCCTGTGGGCGATCCTGACCTATGTCGTGATTCAGACCTTCGACGGCTATGTCGTCGCGCCCTATGTCGCGAGGAAGACGGTGGACGTGCCGCCCGCGCTGACCCTTGGCAACCAGATCCTCGCCTCGGCGCTGTTCGGACTGCTCGGGCTGGCGCTCGCCGACCCGTTCACCGCCATGGCCAAGGTCGCGCTCGAACGCCGCGCCGAACGCGAAGGGGAGCGCAGTGCACCTCGTCCTGCATGATTACTGGCGCTCGTCTGCGGCCTACCGCGTCCGCATCGCGCTCGCGCTGAAAGGCCTGGCTTACGAGCGGGTCGCGATCGACCTCCTCGCGGGCGACCAGCGCGGCGAGGCGAACCGCGCGGTCAGCCCGCAGGGCTTCGTCCCCGTGCTGATAGCGGACGGCGTGCCATTCACCCAGAGCCTCGCGATCATCGACTGGCTCGACGCCACCGTTCCCGATCCGCCGCTCATCCCGCGCGATCCCGCAGGCCGCGCGCGGGCCTGGGCGCAGGCGCTGGCGATCGCCGCGGACATCCACCCGCTCAACAATCTGCGCGTCTTGAAGCGCCTCAAGGCCCAGTTCGGCGCCGAGCAGGACGCGATCGACGACTGGTACCGCCACTGGATCGGCGAAGGCCTCGACGCGCTCGAGCAGATGGCCGGGCAGGGTCCCTTGCTCGGCGGCGAAGCGCCTGGGCTCGCCGACCTGTGCCTGGTCCCCCAGCTCTACAACGCCCGCCGCTACGATATGCAGGTCGGGCGCTGGCCGAAGCTCGCCGCAGCCGACAAGGCGGCGACCGCGCTCCCCGCCTTCGCTGCTGCGCACCCTGACGCGGTCAAGTGACCTCCACCGTGCGTGCTGAGCGAAGTCGAAGCACCTGGGAGTGCCTTTCGACTTCGCTCAGGGCGAACGGGTGAAAGGCGTCCCTCCTCAAGCTAGCGAGCGTCCCCCACGAACGCCGCCGCCACCTCCGGCCGTACCCTGAGCAACCGCCCCGTTGCGCGATCGAGCATCGCCCAGGTGGTCACCGCCTCCACCTTGACTCGTCCGTCCGCGCCGGTGAAGCGCATGTGCCGGTCGAACCGCGCGCCCTTGGGCGGGTCCGGCACCCACGTTTCGGCGGTCACCGTCTCGCCCGCGCGGACGTTGCCGCGATAGTCGATCGCATGCCGCGTCACGACCCAGACATAGGCCGCCACCTGATCCGGCGGCGCGACCGCCTGCCAGTGCGCGACTGCGACCTCCTGGACCCAGCGCACCCACACGGCATTGTTGACATGGCCGAGCTCGTCGATGTCGCCTTCGCCCGCGACGATCGTCGTCGTGAAGCTCACGCCCGCCGCCTCCGCCACCAGTGGACCCCGGCGGCGATCAGCCCCGCCGCGACCAGCGCCACGACGATCCACCACAGCCGGCTGCCATGCGGCCGGAACCGGCCGACGAACCGCTCGAACGCGTTGCCGAACAGATAGCCGACCAGCGTGAACGTCGTCGCCCAGGTGACCGCCGCCGCCGCGTTGACCGGCAGGAACAGCCGCGCCGCCACCCCCGAGGTGCCGATCGCGATCGGGCTCACCGTGCGGATGCCGTAGACGAAGCGGAAGCCGAAGATGAACCCCTTCGGGTGCCGCTCCAGCATCCCGAGCGCCTTGCCGAACGCCGCGGTGCTCCGCGCCTTCGCCACCCAGCGATGGTCGCGCAATCTTCGCCCCACCGCGAACCAGATCTGGTCCGCGGTGAACGATCCCAGCGCACACGCTACGCCCGCTCCCCACAGCGGCAATAGCCCCTGGTGCGCGAGCAGCCCGCCCGCGACCACCCCCGCCTCGCCCTCCCGCCCCGCGCCCAC
>CAXTNG010000248.1:0-5329 GCA_964245475.1 uncultured Sphingomonas sp.
CGCCCATCAGGAACAGCAGCGGGTCGGGCGCCTTCCGCGCCTGGTCGGGCGCAGGCACGATCGCGACCGGAACGACGATGTGGCGGCCGCGCGGCCGGTCCCGCCGCTCGAGCACCGTCAATTCGCCGCAGCGCGTGCCGGGAGCCGCCGCCACCGGGCAGCGATCGAGCCAGCGCAGCGCGGCGGCCCGCGTAGGCGTCGGTACCACCGCCAGGGCTGCACAGGCGAGCGTCGCGACCATCAACCCGAGACGACACAGCGCGGACGGCGATGCGGCCCCGGTCATGCCTTCGCCGCCGCGCGGCCACGCATGACCGGATCGATCATGACGGCGAGGGCAAGCAGAACCGCGGTCAGCGGGAACATCGGGCTCTTGACCGTATAGCCGCTCAGGTCGGCCGCCGCGTTCATCACCGCGTGGGGAACGATGCCGGCAAGCAGCCAATTGCCCTGCGTCCGCAGATACAGCCACGTGCATACCACGCTGGTGCCGGTCAGGCCGACGAAGAATTGTGGGTAACTGAGCTGTGACTGGCCGCTTCCGGACACGAAGAAGATCGGCAGGTGCCAGATCGACCAGATCGTGCCGACGATCAGTCCGGCCGGCAGCGGACGGTACAATGCGAGCAAGCGCGGCATCGCATAGCCGCGCCAGCCGAGCTCCTCGCCAAGCGGACCGATATCGGTCAGCAGGTGGGTCGTCGTCAGCAACACTATCGGCACGCCAACGAAAAGGACATGCGCGTCGGCGCGGCCGAGCCACGCGGCGCCCGAGGCGTCAGCGATCGCGCTCACGAACAGCCAGCCGGCCGGTAGCACGGCAAACCCGATCAGCAGCCACGCCGCCCAGAGCAGCGGCTGCCGCGGGCGAAGCAGCGGTGCGAATGCGCGACGATAGGCCGGTCCTCCCTCCATCGCGCCAAGGCAGATCAACGCCGAGATGGTCGGTGCATAGACGGCAGGATAGGCGAGCCAGCTGCCGGTCGCCGCGGGCAGCCCGGGCGCGTTGCCGAGCCAGCGGACGAGCGCCGGCACGGTGAAGAATACGACCGCCAACCCCCAGGTGATCGCGAAGGCGGTGGCGAAGAATGCGAGTAGCTGGCGCTTGAGTGCGCCGACATCCGGGTAGCCGGGCGTAATCGCCACGCACTCGCTTACCATGCGGTCGACGTCTGCGTCGACGATGCGCCTGCAATACCGTCCGACGGACGGCCCGAAAGCGATCCAATGCGAAGGAAGCGCCACAGCCCGGTCATCGTCTTCGTCTGCCTTCCACGGCCGTATCAGGCCGGCCTCCGCAGCTGGAGCCCGTCCGCTGGCCGGCCCCCTATTGCACGGCAAAAGACATAGTGTCATTCTGTTTTGACGAGACCGCGGAGCCCTGAACGTGAGCGAACCTGACGAGCTCCGCCGATGCGCCGGACTTTCGACCGTCGGCACCGTTGCGGTGTCGGGTCGTGCCGGGCGTACGACCTGCTGCTTGGAGGGTGGCAGCGCGCGAACCCGGCCCGCAATGCTCGACCTGCTCTGCGGCACGATTGGACGGGGCCGTATGGCGGTCGCGATCGCCGCGACCCTGCTGAGCGCTGCCGCGCCGGCCGAACAGCCCGCGGCTCCCGACGGCGCACCCTGGCAATCGAGCTTCCCGGCGCGGCCGGCGACCTTCGCCATCGTCAAGCACTCGCTCTACCTGACGATGAAGGACGGCGTGCGCCTCGCCGCCGACGTCTATCTTCCCAAGGACAGCGCCCGTCGTGTCCCGACGCTGTTCGTGCAGACCCGCTACTACCGCAAGACGTCGTCCAAGGCCGATCCGCGCGGCTCGTGCAAGGCCAACCACGCGCTCGCCCAGTATTTCACCGCGCGCGGCTACGCGGTGGTCATCCTGGACGTCCGCGGCAGCGGTGCCTCGTTCGGCCGCCGGCCCTCCGAATTCAGCCCCGGCGAGATCGCCGACGGTGGTGCCGTGCTCGACTGGATCGTCGCCCAACCCTGGTCAAACGGCCGCGTCGGGGCGTTCGGCCAGTCGTATCTCGGATCCATCGCCGAGCTGCTGACAACGACCGGCCGCCCTGCGCTGAAGGCGATCGCGCCGGTCTCGGCGGCGTTCGATTTCTACGCCGATCTGTTTCGGCCCGGCGGCATCCCCAACACTGCCTTTCAACCCGGCTGGAGCGCCCTCGTCAGCGCGCTCGATAGCGGCCGCCCTTCCGATTACCCGGCACTCTCGAGCGCGGCCGCGCCGTGCCCGGTCGACGCCGATCCGGACGGCACGCTGATGGCCCAGGCGATCGCCGAGCATCGCGACAATGTCGATAGCGCGCGGGCGGCGGTCGGCGCCGCGTTTCGCGACGATGCGGCCTTTCGCGATCATTTCCCGGCAGCCTATGATCATCTCGCCGCGATCAACTCGGTGCCGGTGCTGTCCATCGAGGGGAGCCATGACTCGGCCTACGCCCGCGCCGGCATCAATCGCTTCATCAACGGCGGGCGTGGCCAACGACTGATCCTGGCCGCCGGCGACCATGGCGCCCATAATTTTTACGCGCCCGGCACGACCGCGCGGACACCCTCGTCGTTCGACCAGGACGCCGAGATCCTGGCGTTCATGGACCATTATGTCGACGGCGTCTCCAACGGCTACGAGAAGCAACCACGCGTGCGCTGGTTCGTGACGGGGGCCAACCGATGGCGGGGCGACGACGGCTGGCCGGCCCCCGCACGATCCTCCGTCTACCGGCTTGGCTCGGACGGAACCCTGTCGATCTCGTCGACCGCACCGGGCCGTATGTCGCCGATCAGCCTGCCCGACGCCGCCGATGACCAGCACGGCCGCTGGGATACGACGCTGGGCGCAGGCGCGGTGTTTCACGCGGACCAGGCGGACCTCGATCGCTCGCGCCCCATCTTCACCACCACGCCGCTGCGCGAACCGATGGAAATCGCCGGCAGCCCCGTGGCGACGCTGAGGGTTTCGGATACCGCGCCCGACGGCGACTGGTTCGTCTACCTCGAGGAGGCGGATGCGGCCGGCCATGCGTGGCGCGTCACGGACGGCCTGTTGCGCATGTCGGCGCGGCGCGGGGCGGCGCCTTATCGAACGATCGGACTGCTCGCTTCCGGGTTGCGGCGCGATCACGCGATGCCGGTGCCTGGCCGGGACGTCACCATGCGGATCGCGTTATTGCCGATCGCGCACCGCTTCGCCGCGGGCAGCCGGGTGAGGCTGGTGCTGGTCGGGTCCGATCGCGCGCATTTCGGCGGCGCGACGATACCGGCGCGGGCTGTGACGATCGCGACCGGCAAGGGGGGATCGACACTGACGCTTCCCGTCGCGCCGCGGTGAGATGCGGTCATTTGCGCAGAAAAGGGAGAGCGACGATGAGCTTAATTCGACTGGCCGCGCTGGCCGCATTGCTGACGGCCGCAGCGCCGCCCCCGCCGGTGTTCAGGCTGAGCTCGACCGGGTTCAAGGACGGCGAGGTGCTGAGGAAGAAATTCGCGGGCAACCTCGCCACCAATCCGAACTGTATGGGCGAGAATGTGTCGCCGCAGCTGGCGTGGCACAATGTGCCGGCGGGAACGACCAGCATCGTATTGTTCATGTTCGACGTGGAGGGCAATTCGGGCGCCGGGGTCGCCCACTGGATCGCCTACGGCATCCCGCCGGAGAAGGGCCAGTTCGCGGAAGGGGAAGCAGCCCGGCCCGCGATCGGTTACCTGGCCGGCAAGAGCACGAAGGGGCTGAACCACTATCTGGGACCGTGCACACCGCCCGCGACCGATTGGCACCATTATACCTTCATGGCGCTTGCCATCGATTTGCCGCCGGACGCGCTGCCTGCCGGACTCACGCGTGAGGAACTGCTGCCGAAGCTGGACGGACATGTCACGGGTTCGACGACGATCGTCGGCAGGTTCCGACATCCTTGACGAGGGCGGCGCGGCGGATCTCGAGGAGCGAACTCCCTCCGATCAAAACGCCTCCTCGGTCAGCGCCATCGTCGTCGCCTTGCCGGCCTTGATCGTCAGGAAACAGGCGGTCGCCTGCGGCAGGATGCGCGCGAAGAAGAAGCGCGCCGTGGCGAGCTTCGCCTCGTAGAAGCCGCGCTCCTCCGATCCCGTCGCCAGCGCCGACTGCGCGACGGTTATCGCGCGGGCGAAGCAATAGCCCATCGCCACCAGCCCGAGCAGACGCAGGTAGTCCGTCGCCGCGGCGGCCGCCTCTTCCGGGTCCTTTGGGCCCTTCTGCGCGATCGTGCCGGTCGCGAGCTGCAGCATTCCGAACGCCCGGGCGAGCGCCGGCACCACGTCGGCCAGCGCCTCGTCCTTCGCATGGTCTTCCAGGAAGGCGGCGACCGGATGGAAGAAGGCGCGGAGGTAGCGGCCGCTATGCGCGCCGAGCTTGCGGCCCACCAGATCGAGCGCCTGGATGCCGTTGGTGCCCTCGTAGATCATCGCGATCCGGGCATCGCGGACATATTGCTCCACGCCGCTCTCCCGAATGTAGCCATGGCCTCCATAGACCTGCACCGCCAGGTTGGCGCTCTCCAGCCCCAGGTCGGTGAAGAACGCCTTCACGACCGGCGTCATCAGCGCGACGAGATCGCCCGCGCGCTGCCGCACCTCGGGCTCGGCCGCATGCTTCTCGGCGTCGAGCGCCCGGCTGATCCACGCGCACATCGCGCGGCAACCCTCGTTGTACGCGCGCATCGTCATCAGCATGCGGCGCACGTCGGGGTGGACGATGATCGGGTCGGCGGGTCGATCCGGATGCTTGGGCCCGGACAGTGCGCGTCCCTGAAGCCGGTCCTTGGCATAGTAGACGGCCGACTGGTAGGCCGCCTCGCCGATGCCCAGACCCTGGACCCCGACGCCGACGCGTTCGGTGTTCATCATCGTGAACATGGCTTCCATGCCCTTGTGGGGCTTGCCCACGAGCCAGCCGACGGACTCGTCGAAGCTGAGCTGGCAGGTCGCCGAGCCCTTGAGCCCCATCTTGTGCTCGATCGCCGTGCACTGTACGCCGTTGGAGGGTCCGACCGAACCGTCCTCCTTCGGCAGATACTTGGGGACGAGGAACAGGCTGATGCCCTTCACGCCGGCCGGCGCATCCGCCATCCGCGCCAGCACCAGGTGGACGATGTTGCGGGTCAAATCGTGATCGCCGGCCGAGATGAAGATCTTGTTGCCGGTCACCTTGTAGCTGCCGTCCGCCTGCGGCACCGCCTTGGTGCGCAGCAGGCCGAGGTCGGTGCCGCAATGCGCCTCGGTCAGGCACATCGTGCCCGTCCACTCGCCGGAGACGAGGCGCGGGAGGTAGGCTTGC
>CAXTNG010000249.1:0-5302 GCA_964245475.1 uncultured Sphingomonas sp.
TCTGGGTGTCACCCGAGGGCAATCTCTACGCGAGCACGCTGGTGCGGCTGCGGCCGGCCGACCCGTCGGCCGCGACGCTGGCGCTGATGGCGGGCGTGGCGCTGGCGGAGGCCGCGAGTGCGTACCTGCGCGGCGCGGCGCTCCAGCTTAAATGGCCCAACGACCTGCTGCTCGGAAGCGCCAAGCTCGCAGGCATCCTGCTCGAGCGCGCGGAGGATGCGGTGGTGATCGGCTTCGGCGTCAATCTCGCGCACCATCCCGAGCTGCCCGATCGCCCGGCCACCAGCCTTGCCGCGCATGGCAGCCCGGTCTCGCCTGCCGCGTTCCTCGACACGCTCGCCGAAGCTTTCGCTCGCTGGCTGTCGCGCTGGCGTGGCGAGGGGCTTGCACCCGTCCGCGAGCGATGGCTGGCGCGGGCGCACCCGGCAGGGACTGCGCTGTCGGCGAGACTGCCCGACGGCAGCGCACTCGACGGGTTGTTCGACGGGCTCGACGCGGACGGCGCTCTGATCCTCCGCTTGGCCGGGGGGCAACGGCGTGTCATTCACGCCGGCGACGTCTTCCTGCTCTGAAGGACCCAGCCGATGCTGCTCGCCATCGACGCCGGCAACACCAACATCGTGTTCGCGCTGGTCGACACTGCGGCACCGCTCGGCCGGCGGATCAGGGCACGGTGGCGGATCGCCACCGACCCGCGGCGGACGGCGGACGAATATGCGGTGTGGCTGAGCCAATTGCTGACGCTGGAGGGCTATGAGCGGGCACAGGTAGAGACGGTCGCGATCTCGACCGTGGTGCCGCGGGCGCTGCACAATCTGCAGGTGCTCAGCACGAAGTATTTCGGCGCGGAGGCGCTGATCGCGGGCAGGGGCGCGCTCGACTGGAGCATAGCGATCGACGTCGACGAGCCGCAGTCGCTCGGCGCCGACCGTGCGGTGAACACGATCGCAGCCCACGCGCTGCATCAGGGCGACCTGATCGTAATCGACTTCGGCACGGCGACGACGCTCGACTGGAGCGATTTCACCGGCGCCTATAAGGGCGGGATCATCGCGCCGGGGATCAACCTGTCGCTCGACGCGCTCGTCACCGCTGCCGCCAAGCTGCCGCGCATCGCGATCGAATCACCGGCGAGCCGGAGCGTCATCGGGCGCAACACCGTCGACCAGATGCATATCGGCATCTTCTGGGGCTATCTGGCGATGATCGAGGGCTTGGCCGAACGGATGAAGGCCGAAGTGGGCCGTCCGGCGAAGGTGATCGCGACCGGCGGCCTGGCCACCCTGTTCGAGCAGCACACCACGCTGTTCGATGCGATCGAGCCGGACCTGACCATTCAGGGGCTGGCGATCATGGTCGAGCGCGCCCATATGCGCGCGTAATGGTCGCGCTGATTCCGGCCCGCTGACCGACGAATTCCAACGAAAGCATTTGATGACTCCCCAAAACGAACTTCTTTTCTGCGCGCTCGGCGGCTCCGGCGAGATTGGCATGAACGTCAATCTCTACGGCACCTGCGGCAAATGGGTGATGGTCGACTGCGGCGTGACCTTCGCCGACGCGGCCTACCCTGGCATCGACGTGATCCTGCCCGACCTGTCCTTCATCGAGGAGCGGATCGACGACCTAGTCGGCATTGTGCTGACCCACGGGCACGAGGACCATATCGGCGCCTTGCCCTATCTCGCCGAGGACCTCGGCGTGCCGCTCTATGCGACCGCCTTCACCGCCGGCCTGATCCGCGGCAAGCTCGACGAGGAGGGCATTGCCGATCGCGTCAAGCTGCGCCTGGTCGAACCGGGCAAGCGCTTCGACGTCGGGCCGTTCGGCTTCACCTTCGTCGAGGTGTCGCACTCGATCCCCGAGGCCAACGCGCTGCTGATCGAGACGCAAGCGGGCAAGGTCTTCCACACCGGCGACTGGAAGATCGACGCGGCGCCGATCATCGGCAACCCCGCGACCGCCGAGCAGCTCTCCGCCATCGGCGATGCCAGCGTCGACGTGCTGGTTTGCGATTCGACCAATGTGTTCAACGCCGAGGCGTCCGGCTCTGAATCGAGCGTGCGGCAAGGCCTCGCCGAGGTCGTCGGCCATGCCAAGGGGCGGGTGCTGGTCACCTCCTTCGCGTCCAACGCGGCGCGGCTGGTGACCCTCGGCGAGGTCGCGCGCGAGACCGGGCGCAAGCTCTGCGTGACTGGACGCTCGCTGGATCGCATTCTGAAAGTCGGCAAGGCGTGCGGCTATTTCACCGACTTCCCCGACACGATCGATCCCGAGACGGCGATGCGCCTGCCGCGCAACAAGGTGCTGATCGTCGCCACCGGCGGGCAGGGCGAGCCGCGCGCGGCGCTGGCGCGGGTCGCCGACGGCAGCCACACGATCGCGCTGGAGCAGGGCGACACGGTGGTGTTCTCCTCCAAGCAAATTCCCGGCAACGAGGTCGCGATCGGCCGCATCCAGAACACGCTGGCTGGCAAGGGCGTGACCATGATCACCGAGCGCCAGGCGCACGTCCACGTCTCGGGTCATCCGGGGCGGCCCGAGCTTGCGCAGATGTACCGGTGGATCAGACCGCAGACGCTCGTACCGGTGCACGGTGAAATGCGGCACATGATGGAGCATGCGCGCTTCGGCCTGTCCGAAGGCGTGCCGCACACGCTGGTGCAGGCGGACGGCGATCTCGTCCGCCTGCTGCCTGGGCCCGCCAGGAAGATCGGTCATGCGCCGGTCGGGCGGCTGGTGCTCGACGGGGACGTGATCCTGCCGTCGGACGGCTCGACGATCAACGAGCGGCGCAAGCTGGCGCTCAACGGCCAGATCTCGGTTGCGGTGGCGCTCGGCAAGGGCGGCCGCGCGATCGGCCGTCCGCAGGTGCGCGTCCAGGGCGTGCCGGTCGAGGACGAGCGCGACGCCTTTATCGCGGAAGCGTGCGAGGCGGCGGGAAAGGCGGTCGCGGAGTCGCGCCGTGGTCCCGACCGGCTGCGCGAGGACGGGGGGCTCGCGGTGCGCCGGGTCGCGACGCGCTGGACTGGCAAGAAGCCGATCGTCGACGTGCTGGTAATCGAGGGCTGACGTGCGCTGGACGTCCGTGCTGGCGATCTACCCGCTGTTCTGGGCGTTCTCGGTGTTCCTGGTGCTGCCCTGGGGGGTGCGGACGACGGAGGAAGCCGGCGGCGAGCGCGTCCCCGGCCAAGCGGACAGCGCGCCGCACGAGTTCCATCTCAAGCGCCTGCTGGCGCGGGTGACCATCCTCGCGACAATGCTGTTCGGGCTCTACTATCTGAACTACGTCGAGGGTTGGATCACGCCGCAGTCGCTGGACCTGTCAGGGCGCGGCACCATCGCGGCGCATTAGCTCCGGTAATCGGCGTTGATCGCGATGTAGCCGTGCGTCAGGTCGCAGGTCCACACGGTCGCGCGACCCTCTCCGAGGCCGAGGTCGACGCCGATCGACACCTCCTGCCCCTGGAGGTGCACGGCGACCGGCGCCTCGTCATAGCCTTCGACCGCCAGCCCGTCGCGGGCCACCTGCACCTCGCCGAAGCGAATCGCGAGCTTGTCGCGCTCGGCGGGCTCGCCCGCCTTGCCCACCGCCATGACGACGCGCCCCCAGTTCGCATCCTCGCCCGCGATCGCGGTCTTGACCAGCGGCGAGTTAGCGATGCTCATCGCGATCCGGTGCGCGCTGCGGTCGCTCTCGGCGCCGTCGACGGCGATCTCGATCAGCTTGGACGCGCCTTCGCCGTCGCGCACGACGAGCAGCGCGAGCCGGCGGCACAGGTCGGTCAGCGCCGCCCTGAACGCATCGGCGCCTGCACTGTCGTCGTCGGCGAGCGGCACGTTGCCAGCCTTGCCGGTGGCGAAGGCGAGTACGGTGTCGCTGGTCGAGGTGTCGCCGTCCACCGTGATGCACGAGAAGGTCGAGGCATTGGCCGCAGAGAGCGCGCGCTGGAGGAACGCCGGCTCGACCGCCGCGTCGGTGAAGACGAAGCCCAGCATCGTCGCCATGTCGGGCGCAATCATCCCCGAGCCCTTGACGATACCGGCGAGCGTCGCCGTGTGGCCGTCGACGATCGCGGTGGTCGCCGCACCCTTGGCGAAGGTGTCGGTGGTCATGATCGTGGCGGCGGCATCTTCCCAGCCGCAAGGCTCGGCGGTAAAGGCGGCGTCGAGCCCCGCCTCCGCCTTGTCGATCGGTAGCGGCACGCCGATCACCCCGGTTGACGCGACGAACACGTCCGATGGCTGGCAGCCGAGGTGCGCCGCCGTCCGCGCCGCAATCGCCTCCACTGCCGCCCGCCCGCGGTGCCCGGTGAAGGCGTTGGAATTGCCAGCGTTCACCACCAGCGCCCGCGCGCGGCCGAGCACCAGCGCCTGCCGGCACCACTCCACCTCAGGCGACGGGCAGCGGCTCTGCGTCAGTACGCCCGCCACGCTGGTGCCTTCGTCCAGCGAAACGAAGGTCAGGTCGCACCGGTCCCATGCCTTGTAGCGCGCGCGGGCGACACGCGGAGTTACGCCCGCGATCGGCGGCAGGTCGGGGAAGGGCAGGGCAAGGGGGGAGCGGTCCATGGCGCAAGCGATAGGACGGGCAGGCGCTCGAAACCAGACCTGCGCTGCGGCGCACCCGCGTCCGACGTAGACAATCTGGCGTCTGCGCAGCTACAGGTTTCCCAGCAGCGTCTGACGGTTAGGCATGGTTGCAATGGGTAAATGGAAGGCTGCGGCGGGAGGCGTCGCGGCGGTATTGGTCGGCGGGTTACTCATCACCCCGGCGGAGGCACAGCGTGCGAAACGGCGGATGAACGCCATCGTCGTGGGCAATGCTGCAGAATGGTTCCCGCCGGAGGCTTACCCGGTTGACGCCCAGCGGTCGGGACGAGCGGGCCGCGTGGTGGTTGACGTCGGTCTCGACTCCGCGGGAAAAGTCATTGCCTGCAAGGTGCGGGTGTCCAGCGGAACAACGTCGCTCGATCAGCGGACCTGCGAGTTGGTGACGGAGCGCGGCCGCTTCGAGCCGGCAACGGACCGGAAGGGGAACCCGATCGCGAGCGTCTACCTGCTTCCTGTTCGATGGGTGCTCCCGGAGAACGACAACAGCGCCGAAATCGAAATCATCGACCTTGCCAAGCCTTTCACGCTCGGGACCGAGATCGAGTGGATCATCGGCGTGGACGGCAACGTCGAGTCTTGTCGGTTGGTCGAGCCTAAGACGGACACCGCTGGCGATCCTTGTAAGCGGTTTCCAGCCGGCGCGCCGTGGGGCGCACGGTTCACCAACGGCGGCGAGCCGGTGCGCGCA
>CAXTNG010000250.1:0-4720 GCA_964245475.1 uncultured Sphingomonas sp.
GGCCTTGTCGCCGATCCGTGGGAAGCGGCGCCGACGATCCGTGCCGCGCTGACCACCGCGCTGATCGTCGTCACGGTCAAGTTCCTCGCCGTGCGCCTGATCCTCGCCTGGACGCCGCTGCGCCTCGCGCTCACCCCGCACGCCACCAGGGCACGCCGCGTCCGCCGCCGCGCGCTCGCGCTGTTCCGCACCGCCGCCGAGCAGCGCACGGTCGCGCGCACCGGCGTGCTGCTCTACCTCAGCCTCGCCGAGCGCCGCGCCGAAATCGTCGCCGACGCCGCGATCCACGGCAAGGTGTGGGGCGAGGCCATGGCCGCGCTGGTCGCCGCGCTCAAGGATGGCCGCCCCGGCGACGGCATGGCCGAAGCGGTGACCCGCATCGGCGCGGTGCTCGCCGAGCACTTCCCGCGCAGCGACGGCGACGTGAACGAGCTTCCCGACCGGCTGATCGTGCTGTGAGCGAGATCGCCTGGAAAGGCCGCTGGCTCCAGGTTCGCAAGCAAGGCAGCTGGGAATATGCCGAGCGCACCGGCAACATCGGCGCGGCGGTAATTCTGGCGGTCGACGACGACGGTCAGGTGATCCTCGTCGAGCAGCAGCGTATCCCCGTAGGCGCACCCTGCCTCGAATTGCCCGCGGGCCTGGTCGGCGACGAGGATTCGGGCGAGAGCATCGAGCAGGCCGCGAATCGCGAGCTGGAGGAGGAAACCGGCTACCGCGCTGCCCACGTCGAGCGGCTCGGCACCTTCCAGTCGTCGCCCGGCATGACCAGCGAGCATTTCGAGCTGGTCCGCGCCACCGGCCTGACCAAGGTCGGCGAAGGCGGCGGCGAGGGCGACGAGGCGATCACCGTGCATCGTGTGCCGCTGGCCGAACTCGCCACCTTCGTCGCCGGGCGACGGGCGGCAGGCGTGGCAGTCGACGCCAAGGTGCTGCTCCTCCTCGGGCCGGGCCTGATCGGCGAGAGAGGTTCGTCACCCTGGGCTTGACCCGGGGTTGGGCTTCTTCTTCGGTCGGTGAAAAGGCAGCCTTGCCCCGGATTAAGTCCGGGGCGACGAAGACTTGGGCGGCGAGTGGCGGGAGGATGAGCGGTGACAGGTTATCACATCTTCCTAACCGCGTTCGGCTTCGCAGCGGTGGCGTGGCGCGGGGACGTGATCACCCGCTTGCGCCTGCCTGCCGCTTCTCAGGCCGAGACCGAGCAGACCGTGCGCCGCGACCTCCCGGATGCGACGCCCGGCGAGCCGCCCGAGCAGATCGCGGTCACCATCGCCGCGATCCAGCGCTACTTCGCGGGCGAGGCCGTCGACTTCGCCGACGTCGCGCTCGACCTCGGCTCCGCCACCGGCTTCGCTGCCGACGTTTACGCGCACATCCGCAAGCTCGGTTGGGGCGAGACCACGACCTATGGCGCGGTCGCGCGCGATCTCGGCGCCGGACCGGAGGCGGCGCGGGCCGTGGGGCGAGCGATGGCGACCAACCCGGTGCCATTGATCGTGCCCTGCCACCGCGTCCTCGCCGCGGGCGGCGCGCTCGGCGGCTTTTCCGCGCCCGGCGGCGCCAGCACCAAGGCCCGGATGCTCGCGCTCGAAGGCGCAACCGCCGCCGCCCAGCAGGCGTTTGCCTTCTAACCGGCCGCGTCGATTGACTCGCGGCAGCGTGGAAGGCATGTAGTAACAGATGTTACTGAATCAGGGTGCTCTTTATGGTCGACTTTAGTCCACTTCCGTTGGACAACCCGCTCGGCCTCGACGGCTTCGAGTTCTGCGAGTTCACCTCGCCCGAGCCGGAGACGCTCGCGCAGCAGTTCGAGCAGATGGGCTTCACGCCCACGCACCGGCACCCGACCAAGAACATCACCCGCTACAAGCAGGGCCGCATCAACCTGATGCTCAACCGCGACGAGGCGGGGCGCGTGAAGGACTTCCGCAACGCCCATGGCGCCTCGGCCAGCGCGATGGCGTTCCGCGTCGCCGATCCGGCCCGTGCGCTCGACTGGGCGCTTGCGCACGGCGGCGAGCGGACGGAGGAGGACGACACCGTCATCAAGGGAATCGGCGGCTCCTACCTCTACTTCGTCCCCGCCGACGCGGACCTCTACGCCGACTGGGCGGAGTTCCCCGGCTGGCAGGAGGCGGAGGCGCGCAACAACGTCGGGCTCGACCTGCTCGACCACCTCACCCACAACGTCCGCCGCGGCCAGATGCAGGTGTGGAGCGCCTTCTACAAGACGCTGTTCGGCTTCGAGGAGCAGAAGTATTTCGACATCAAGGGCAAGGCGACTGGCCTGTTCAGCCAGGCGATGATCGCGCCCGACAAGGCGATCCGCATCCCTTTGAATGAGAGCCAGGACGACAACAGCCAGATCGAGGAATTCATCCGCGAATATCACGGCGAGGGCATCCAGCACCTCGCGCTGACCACCGCCGACATCTACGGCACGGTCGAGAAGCTGCGCACCCGCGGCGTCCGCCTCCAGGACACGATCGAGACCTATTACGAGCTGGTCGACAAGCGCGTCCCCGGCCACGGCGAGGACTTGGAGCGCCTGAAGCGCAACCGCATCCTGATCGACGGCAACGTCGGCGAGGAGGGCATCCTCCTCCAGATCTTCACCGAGAACATGGTCGGCCCGATCTTCTTCGAGATCATCCAGCGCAAGGGCAACGAGGGCTTCGGCAACGGCAATTTCCAGGCGCTGTTCGAATCGATCGAGCTCGACCAGATCCGCCGCGGGGTGATCGCCGTCGATGCCTGACACCGTGACCGGCTACATCCCCGGCTTCGGCAACCACGTCTCCACCGAGGCGGTGGCGGGGGCGCTGCCGGTCGGGCGCAACTCGCCGCAGCGGCCGCCGTTCGGGCTGTACGCCGAGCAGCTCTCCGGCACCGCCTTCACCGCGCCCCGGCACGAGAACCGGCGCTCGTGGCTCTACCGCCTGCGTCCCACCGCCGAGCACCCGCCGTTCCAACGCTACGAGGGCGCCCGGCGCTTTGCCCCCGGCACCTGCGACGCGCCGCTCGCCCCCAACCGGCTGCGCTGGGACCCGACCGACGCACCGGGCGGGGTCGATCTGATCGACGGCATGACCACCATGCTCGCCAACCGCGACCCGGCCGACCTGGAGGGCGTCGCGCTCCACCTCTACGCCGCCGACCGCGACATGGCCCGCGTGTTCTTCGACGCGGACGGCGAATTGCTGTTCGTGCCGCAGGAGGGGCAGCTGCTGCTCGTCACCGAACTCGGACGGATCGAGGTCGCGCCGGGGCAGATCGCCTTGGTCCCGCGCGGCATCCGCTTCCGCGCCGAGCTCCCCGACGGCACCGCTCGCGGCTATGTGTGCGAGAACCACGGCAGCCTGTTCCGCCTCCCCGATCTCGGCCCGATCGGCGCCAACGGCCTCGCCAACCCGCGCGACTTCGAAACGCCGGTCGCCTGGTTCGAGGACCGCGACGAGCCGACCGAGGTCGTCCAGAAGTTCATGGGGACCCTTTGGACGACGACGCTGGACCATAGCCCGCTCGATGTCGTCGCCTGGCACGGCAACCTCGCGCCGTGGCGCTACGACCTTGCGCGGTTCAACACGATCAACACGGTGAGCTTCGACCATCCCGACCCGTCGATCTTCACGCTGCTGACCTCGCCCAGCGACGTGCCGGGCCGCGCCAACGCCGATTTCGTCATCTTCCCGCCGCGCTGGATGGTGGCGGAGGACACCTTCCGCCCGCCGTGGTTCCACCGCAACGTCATGTCGGAAGCGATGGGGCTGATCACCGGCGCGTACGACGCCAAGGCGGAGGGCTTCCGCCCGGGCGGGCTGTCGCTGCACAACCTCATGGCCGGCCATGGCCCTGACCTGGCAAGCTGGCAAGGCGCAAGCGCCGCCGACCTCAAGCCCCACAGGATCGAGGGCACGATGGCCTTCATGCTGGAGAGCTGCTGGCCCTACAAACCCACCGCCTACGCGCTGGAACACGCCCAGCTCGATTACGACGCGGTGTGGGCGGACTTTCCCAAGGCCCGATTACCGGGATGAGCGACGAACGCCTGACCGTCACTCCGGCGGGCGTGACGCTCGGCCCGCTCGACCAGATCGCCGACGGCAAGGCGCGCAACTACGTCCTCCAGATGCGCGCCGGGCGCTTCCACGGCTTTGTCGTCCGCCGCGGGCAGGCGGTGTTCGGCTATGTCGACCGCTGCCCGCACATGGGCCTGCCGCTCGCCCAACAGCTCGACCGGTATCTGACGCCTGACGGCAGCCTGATCGCGTGCAGCTGGCATGCGGCGCTGTTCGAGCCGGAGACGGGCGCGTGCGTCGGCGGCCCTTGCGGCGGTTCCCGGCTCACGCCCTGGCCGGTGACCGTGCGCGACGGCCGGATCGTCACCGGCTGAGCGCGCGCCGCACCCACGGCAGGATCCCGCGCACCACCATTGCCACGCCCCGCGCATTGGGGTGCAGCCCGTCGGCCTGCAGCAGCGCGCGGTTTCCCGCCACGCCCTCGACGAAGAACGGGTAGAGCGGCACCCGGTATTTCCGCGCCAGCTCCGGATAGATCGCTTCGAACGACCGGCGATAGTCCGGCCCGAGGTTCGGCGCCGCGCGCATCCCGGCCAGCAGCACGGGGATGCGCCGCCCGGTCAGCTCGCCCAGAATGCGTTCCAAATTCGCGCGCGCCTGCTCCGACGGCAGGCCGCGCAGCATGTCGTTGGCGCCCAACT
>CAXTNG010000250.1:4730-5269 GCA_964245475.1 uncultured Sphingomonas sp.
CCGCAGTGTCGCCCGAGACGCCGCCGTTGCGTACCTCCGCGGCCACCCCCGAACGGACGAGCGCCGCCTGCAACTGCGCGGTAAAGCCCTGCGCAGGCGGCAGGCCGTAGCCCGCGGTCAAACTGTCGCCGAACGCCCAGACCAGCTTCGGGACCGGGGCCGCACCGGTCAGTCCCAGCCACATCAGCAGATGGACAATCACGCCAGCCGGCCCATATCGCATTGTGCGTGTCATTCTCTTCCCCTAGTCCCGTCATCGCCGCGCGCAACGTGCGGCTGTCGCTCGGCCGCCCGCCGGTCCACATCCTCCACGGCATCGACCTCGATGTGGCGGCGGGGGCCAGCGTCGCGCTGCTCGGCCCGTCGGGGTCGGGCAAGTCGTCGCTGATGGCGATCCTGTCGGGGCTTGAGCGGCCGACGAGCGGGTCGGTCGAGGTCACCGGACTCGACTTCGCGAGCCTCGACGAGGACGCACTCGCGCTGGCGCGCCGCGGCCGGATCGGCATCGTGTTGCAGGCCTTCCACCTGCTGCCGACGAT
>CAXTNG010000251.1:0-5236 GCA_964245475.1 uncultured Sphingomonas sp.
CCCCTTGCGCGAACATCAGAACTTGGCCCGCAGCCCGACCGTCACGATCCGGCCGAGCGGGCTGGCGTTGATCGGGTCATAGCCGCTGGCGCCGTTGAGCGTGAAGGTGTTGTAGAACGGCGGGTCGCGGTCGAACAGGTTGGTCGCATCGACGAACACCGTGCCTTCGTTGAGGAAGCCCAGGTCCTTCAGCTTGTACGACACGTTGAGGTCCATCGTCTTGTACGCCTGGACGACATCGCCGCCGCCGGTCGGCACGCCGTTGCTGCGGGTGACCGGGTTGGCCGCGGTGCCGCTCCAATTCTTGTACTTGCCGAGATAGTTGAAATACGTGTTGACCTCGAGCCCGCCCAGCTCCCAGCCGACGTTGAACCGCCCCTCGAACTTCACCGACGGGAAGGTCGTGTTGAAGCCCGCGGTGCCGAGCACGCTGAACTTCGTGCCGGTGGCGCCGAAGAACTGGTCGAACTTGGTCTTGCGCGCGAAGCCGCCGCCCAGCGTGAACTTGCCGTAATCGGTCGTCGCCTGGTAATTGGCTGAGACGTCGATGCCCGCGACATCGAGGTTCAGCACGTTCTGCTGCTGGAAGTTGTAGATGAAATAGGTGTTGGCGTTGAGCGCGGCCTGCTGCGGCAGGCCGGCGGTCGCGGCGCTGATCTGCGCTGCCGTCGCCCCGGCGGGATAGAGCTGGAGCAGGTAGGAGAGGTCCGCCGCGCCCAGTGCCAGCGCGGTCTGCGGCGCGGTGATGCCGCCGCGCAGCTTGTTGACCCAATAGGTCAGCGCGATGCGTAAGCCGGGCACCATGCTCGGCGTCAGGTCGACGCCGAAGCTGTACGCCTGGCCGGTCTGCGGCTTGAGGTTGCCGTTGCCGCCGGTCAGCAGGATGCCGGTGACGTTGGCGCCCAGCGTGCAGGTCGTCGCGGTGCAGCTCGCGCCCGGGATGTTCTGGACGCCGGGGAAGTTGGCGATCAGCACGTTGGGAGAGCCGCCGGGCAGGCCGGTGCCGTTGACGCCCGAGAAGCCCGATTCGCCAGTCAGGCCCGCTGCGTTCGAGCCGCGGCTGGTCAGCGCCGGCGCCACGAAGCTCTCGGCATAGTTGCCGCGGAACTTGACGCCCTCGACCACCTCCCAGTTCGCCGCGACCTTGGGGTTCTTGGTCGAGCCGAAGTCGCTGTAATCGTCGTAGCGGCCGGAGACGTTGAGATCGAAGCGATGGACGAGCGGGATCTCGTTCTCAGGCCCGATGATCGGCAGGTATAGCTCGGCGAACGCCGACTTGACCGTGCGCCGATAGTTGATGCGGAACGTCGCCGATCCGGTCGAGGCTGGGCCGGTGTTATTCGGCCGTGTGATGTCCTGGCGCAGCGTATAGTGGATGTATTCGCCGCCGATCGCGATCCGCGCCGCGCCGCCGGGCAGGTTGAACAGCGAGCCGTCGATCTTCGCATAGGCGTTGCTGACGTTCTGCGTGCCGATCTGCGTCTGGTTGTTGTCGATCAGCTTGGCGAGCGTCGCCGCCGACGAGCGGCCCGGCACGCCGAACGGGTCGAAGGCATTGGCGGTGGTCAGCGGCGTGTTGAGCACCACCGTCGTCGTACCGGGGATTGACGGTGCGGTCAGGTTGCCGCCGCCGTTGGTCGTGCCGTTGACCGCGAGGTTGAAGGCGCTCGCGTTGAGCTGGCCCGAGTTGAACTGCGTCGCCTGGTCGTGGCCGTAGACCCCGCCGAAGTTGAACCGCCACGCGTCGCTAATCTCATATTCGCCGTCGGCGTGCGCGTAGAACGTCTCCGCGCTCGATGCGATATAGGCGCCGGGCCCGAACAGCTGGTTCGCGTCGTAATTGACCGTCTCCGACGTCGGGATGATCGTGTTCGCCGGGAGCGCAGTGGGGAAGGTGTAGAACGGATTGATCTGCGCCGCATTGGCCGACCCGGGGCCGAAGATCGTCGCCTGCGCCGATCCGCGCGACACACGCTGGTTGTTTTTGCGGTCCGAATAGATGACGTCGAACGTGCCGCTGAACTTGTCGCCGATCTCCTGGCGCACGGTCGCGATGACGCTGTGGCGCTTCTCTTCCGGCACGATATCGTAATAGGGGGTGGGATCGCAGCGGCCGTTGAGGGCGGCGTTGTTGGCCACCCCTGCCGCGTTGTACGGCGAGTAATAGACCAGCCCGCCGGTTGTGATCGTCGCCGGCGAGCAGGCGAAGTTGGCGAAGTTGGTGCCGCCCTGCGACCGGTGATCCGCCTTGGTGAAGCTGCGGTCGGACGCGGCCAGCGCCGAGCGGTTCGAGTAATTGTAGGCGACGAGGACCGAGCCGGTGTCCCACGTCTTGCCTGCGAGCAGCCCGCCGCTGAACGTGTCGTACTGATGGCCGAAGCCGCGCTGGATGGTCGCGTCGATGCCGTCGTACTTGCGCCGGGTAATGAAGTTGATCACGCCCGCGACCGCGTCCGAGCCGTAGACCGAGGACGCGCCGTCGGCGAGCACCTCGACCCGCTCGATCGCGAGCGGCGCGACGATGTTCGGGTCGGCAAGGACGTGGTTTATGCCGCTGACCGGCAGGCGGTGGCCGTTGATCAGCACCAGCGTCGAGTTGGAGGCAGACGCGCCGAGGCCGTGGATCGTCGGTGCGTTGGTGCCGGCACCGTCGGCCGATCCGAACGCGCCCTGGCCGGTCGACTGGAGGCCGGTGACGGCGGGAACGGTCTTGAGCACCTGCTGCACCGTCTGCGGCGCGATGTCCTCCAGCTCTGCGCGGCCGACGCTGACCAGGTTCGAGCCGACCGGCGCGACGCCGCGCAGCGACGAGCCCGTCACGATGATGTCCGCAGCCGCTTCGGGCGCGTCATTGGCGTTCGCGGGCGCCTAGTCGGCAGCACTTTGCGCTTCCGGCGTGCCCTGCTCGGGCGCGGGCTTCTCGGTGACTGGCACGCCTTGTGCGAAGGCGGCACTGCCCAGCGTCAGCGACAGGGTGGACGCGCCCAGTGCGAGTCGACGCAGCGAAGTCATGGCATTCTCTCCCCGTTTTCAACACGCCGTTCTTCGGCGAACGTGTACCATCTGGTTCGTTTTATAATGTGTACGGACTGGTACGTCAAACGATTTCAGTTGGTCAGTCGAGCGTAACGCGCTCCACCGGCCCGACGACGAAGACATAGGCGAGCGCGCCGACGATCCCGAGGAGCCCGACGTAGAACAGCGCGCCATAGAAGCTGCCGGTCCATTGCACGACCAGTCCGATGACGATCGGCGTCACGATCCCGGCAAGGTTCGCGCACAGGTTGAACACGCCCCCGGTCAGCCCGATCATCGATTTGGGCGCGACATCGGAGATCAACGTCCAACCGAGGTTGACCATCCCCTGCCCGAAGAAGGCGACCGACATGATCGCGATGACCAGAGTGTTGTCCTGTACGTAATTGGCGGCGATCATCGTCGAGGTCATCAGCAGCCCCGTGATGATCGGCAGTTTCCGGCCCAACGTCGCCGACCCCGTACGGCGAATGATCCGGTCGGATACGATGCCGCCGAGCAGCACGCCGACCGATGCGGCGATATAGGGCATCGATGCGGCGAACCCCGACTTGATCCAGTCCATCCCGCGCTCGTCGGCGAGGTAGCTGGGGAACCAGGTCAGGAAGAAGACCAGCGTCGAATTGCCGCAGAACTGGCCGATCGACGCGCCCGCGATCTGCCGCTTCGATAGCAGTCGCCCGATGTTGGCGAGGGTAAACGGCACCCGCTCGCCGCTGTACGGCGTCTCGCCGGCGTGGATCAGGTCGATCTCCGCCTGATTGACCCGCTTCGACTCGGCCGGATCGCGATAGACGGCGAAGAAGATCAGCCCGAACACCACGCCCAGCGCGCCGACGATGAAGAACAGCGAGCGCCACCCCCAGGTCGCGACGATCCAGCCGAGCACCGGGATCATGAACCCCAGCCCGACATATTGCCCGATCGAATAGACTCCGGTCGCGCTCGCCCGTTCGGCTTGTGGGAACCAGGTGTTGAGCAGCCGGCTGTTCGACGGGTAGCAGGGCGCCTCCGCCAGCCCGAGCGCGAGCCGCGCGGAGAACAGCCCGGCGACGCTCGCCGTTAGCCCGTGCGCGAGCGTCGCGAGGCTCCACAGCACCAGCGACCCGGCATAGGTGATCCGCACCCCCAGCCGGTCGAGCAGCGCGCCGCCCGGGATCTGCGCCAGCGCATAGGTCCAAGAAAAGGCCGAGAAGATGAACCCCATCGTCGCCGCATCGATGCCGAGCTCGGCGGTTAGCGCCGGCTTGGCCACGCCCATCACCGAGCGGTCGAGATAGTTGAGCATCGTCGCCGCGGTCATCAGCACCAACACGGTCAACCGCACCCGCGTCGCACGGGCAGGGCCGACCTGGCCGGGCATGGCATCGACGGCAGGGGTGCTCATTGCGCCCGGCCCTGCGCCCAGGCGATATGCCGGATCGCGAGCGGATAGCCGTTGACGCCCAGCCCCGAGATGATTCCGGTCACCACCTGTGTCATGATCGACTTGGAGCGCCACTCGGCCTCGCGCCGGTGGATGTTCGAGATATGCACCTCGACAATCGGGCAGTCGCACAGCTTGAGCGCGTCGAGCACCGGATAGGCGGCATAGGTGAAGGCGGCCGGATTGATCACGATCCCCGCCGCGCCCTTCCGCGCGCCCTGGATCCAGTCGACCATCTCATGCTCGGCGTTGGTCTGGCGGAAATCCAGCTCGAAACCCGCCGCATCGGCCTCCGCCCGGCACATCGCCTCGACGTCGGCGAGCGTCTCGTGCCCGTAGATATGCGGCTCCCGCTCGCCGAGCAGGTTCAGGTTCGGTCCGCTGAAGACGTGGACGACGGCCACCGGCAACTCCCCTCCTGTCCGCTTCCCTGCGGATTTTGCCCGCCCCTACCGTATCGCCATTGCCTTGCAAAGCAAAATGTACGAACCGGTACATACAAAAGGAGAGGTGCCCGATGAAGCACAGGATTCGGCTGGCCGCGAGCGCATCGCTTGCCCTGCTCGCGAGCGCCGCCGCGGCCCAAGACGGCCAGCCCGACGGCGACTGGCCGACCTATGGCCATGACAAGGGCGGCCAGCGCTTCTCGCCGCTTGCCGAGATCACGTCCGCGAACGTGAGCAGGCTCCAGGTCGCCTGGGTCTACCATATGAAGCCCGCCGACGACCAGCGGTGTGGTCTGCGAGCCGGGCTACGACAGCTGGGAACCCGGCA
>CAXTNG010000252.1:0-5232 GCA_964245475.1 uncultured Sphingomonas sp.
GATCTCAGGGCCGCTCGCGCTCGCAAGATCATCGTGACGAACACCCCCGGCGTCCTCACCGAGGACACCGCCGACATGACCATGGCGCTGATCGTCTCAGTCCCCCGTCGCCTGGCCGAGGGCGAGAAGCTGGTCCGCTCGGGCGAGTGGAAAGGGTGGAGCCCGGGCGGCATGCTCGGCCACCGTATCGGCGGCAAGGCCTTGGGCATCGTCGGCATGGGCCGCATCGGCCAGGCGGTCGCGCGCCGCGCCCGCGCCTTCGGCCTGTCGATCCACTACCACAACCGCCACCGCCTGCCCAAGGTCGTCGAGGCCGAGCTCAATGCGCAATGGCACCCCAATCTCGACGAGATGCTGGCGGGGATCGACATCCTCACCATCCACACCCCGCGCAACGCCGACAGCGAGAACCTGCTCAGCGCGGAGCGCATCGCGCTGCTCCGCCCGCATGTCTACCTGATCAACGCCAGCCGCGGCGGCATTGTCGACGAGGACGCACTGGTCGACGCGCTGGAGGGCGGGCGGCTGGCGGGCGCCGGCCTCGACGTCTGGCGCCACGAGCCCGCGATCGACCCGCGCCTGCTGGCGCTGCCCAACGTGGTGATGACCCCGCACATGGGCTCCGCGACCTACGAGGGCCGCGTCGCCACCGGCGAAAAGGTGATCGCCAACATCCGCATGTGGGCCGACGGCCACCGCCCGCCCGACCAAGTACTGGAGGGCTGGGCTTAGTTCCGCTCGTCCGCCAGTTGCCGAGCCTGGTCCATGCGGTCGTGCAGGATCGCAACAATCGTCACGGCATGCTCCGTTACGCGCCAGTAGATAAAGTGCCGCACGGCACGGCAACGATATGCGTCCATACCGGCTTCAACCGGTATGGACCGCCACATGACGCGTCGCTCCGCGATATGGTCGAACATTTCGATGATCGCGTCCGTGTAGCTTCGCGCCTGATCGATGCCCCACCGATCGACGCTCTCGTCAAAGATACTCTCAAGATTTGCCTCCGCGCGAGGCGTAATCCGCACGATCATGCGTGTCGGTCGCGCATCCGCTGACGGAAAGCCTCGGCATCGAACAGATAGGCTTCGCTCTCCGACACCGCGAACGCCTCCTGCAACTCTCCCCTTAACGCCTCGAACGCATGTTTCTCGCGCTCGATGTCCCGCCGGATGAGATCGCGTACATATTCCGTAGCAGTCTCATAGAAGCCGTGATCGCCGACATATGCGGCGACATATGCGGCGAGATCGCCGGTGATATCGACCCTTATGGCCGTTTCGTGACCCATAGCGTCTGCCTCCGTAAGCGACTCGACCGAGCTAGTCCCCCGTCAGGATCCGGTCCACCAGTTGCTTCACCGTCGGCACGAAGCCGTTGGAATAGAACGGGTCGCGCTTGAAATTGTACGCGGCATGGCCGGCGAACATCAGATTCTGGTCGGTGTCGCCGCCGTGCGCGATGTCCTGCAGCGTCTTCTGGATGCAGAAGCTGCGAGGGTCGGCGAGCCGTCCGGTCGAGTTGGTCTCGGTGTCCGCCCAGGACGAGAACAGGCATTGCGACAGGCAACCCATGCAGTCCGCCTGGTCCTTCCTGATCTCCTTCGCCTCCTCCGTATGGACGAAGACCAAGGTGTTGTCGGGAGTCTTGAGCGCCATCTGATAGCCCTCGCCGAACCAGCCCCGCGCGCGCAGCAGGTCGCCCTGGGTTACCCAGAAGTTCTTGCCCTTCACCCCGACGTCGAGCTGGAAGACGTGGTCCCCCGCCTCCTGCGTCGAAAAAGCGATCTGCCGCGCCGATCGCGCCTCCAGCGCGCGCAAGAACGGGTTGCGCACGGCGCTCGAATAGAAGCCGGTCGGCGAGAAGCGGTGGAGCAGCACCTCGCCTTCCTCGATCCGGGTCAGCTGGTCCTTCCACCCCTGCGGGATCGGGCTTTCCTGGGTCAGCAGCGGCCGGGTTCCGTATTGAAAGACGATCTGCCCCAGCTCGGGATTGTCGATCCAGTCGTTCCAGTCGCGCAGGTACCAGACGCCGCCGGCCATCACGATCGGCGTCGTGTCCGGGATGCCCCCCTCGCGCATCGTGTCGCGCAGCGCCTTCACGCGAGGATAGGGATCCTCGGGCTTGAGCGGGTCCTCCGCGTTCGACAGCCCATTGTGCCCGCCAGCCAGCCACGGGTCCTCATAGACCACCGCCGCAAGCCACTCCGACGCCTTCGAATAGGCCCGCTTCCACAACGCCCGGAACGCACGTCCCGAGCTCACGATCGGCAGATACGAAACCTGATGCTCGGCGGCGATCTCGGACAGCTTGTACGGCATCCCCGCCCCGCAGGTCACGCCCGCGACCAGCCCCTTGGTGCGCGCCAAGACCCCTTGCAGCACCCTTTGCGCGCCGCCCATCTCCCACAGCACGTTGATGTTGATGGCGCCCTTGCCCCCGGCGATCTCCCACGCGCGCTGGACCTGCTGCACCGCGCCCTCGATCGCATACTGGATCAGCTCCTCGTGCCGCTCGCGCCGGGTCAGCGCACGATAGATCTGCGGGATGATCCGCCCCTCGGGGTCATAGCTGTCGGCGTTGACCGCGGAGACGGTGCCGATCCCCCCAGCCGCAGCCCAGGCGCCGGCAGAGGCATGGTTGGTCGCCGCGACGCCCTTGCCGCCCTCGACCAACGGCCAGACCTCGCGGCCATTATAGCTGATCGGGGTCAGGCCCTTGAACACGGAGCGGCTACCTTCGAGAACGGAGATGAACAAACGGACATATAACGCAAGATAACGCGCGCGCGAATAATTTAGCCCAGTGCACCGGGCCGTCCCATCGCGCCCTCGTAGAGCGCCCGATACCGCCCGATCATTCCCGCCTCGTCATATTCGGCTCGCGCCTTTGCCCGGTTCGCCGCGCCCACCCGCGCGCGCAACTCAGCGTCGAGCAGCAGCGGCTGGATCATGTCCCGCAACCCAACCTCGTTCTTGTAAGGCGCGATGAACGGCTGGTTCTCGGCCGCCACCATCCGCGCGACATCGCCCACCGGCAGGCTCGCGACTGGCAGCCCCGCGGCCATCGCCTCGATCACCGACACCGGGAACTGCTCCGACTGCGACGACACCGCCAGCAGGTCGAACAGACCGACGTACCGATGCGGCTCTGGCAGGAAGCCGGGCAGCACCAGCCTGTCCGCAATCCCCATCGCCGCCGCGGCCTGCTTGATGTTGGCGCGTTCCGGCCCCTCGCCGACGATGACCAGCCGGAACCGGCCGGAAAGCCCGCCGCAGGCGCGCACCAGCAACGGCAGGTCCTTGACGACGCGCAGCCCTGCCAGCGCGCCGATCACCACGTCCTTGTCGTCGCGCCGGAAGCCCGGGATGGCCTTGGGATCGGGCTTCTGCGCGTACAGGTCCGTGCGGATGCCGTTGGCAATCCGCTGCACCCTGGCGCGCGGCTGCTTCCAGGTCCCGAGCGCGATTCCTTCCAGCGTCTCCGACGGCACCGCCAGCGCGTGCGCGGCAGGTAGGGCGATGCGGCGATAGATGTTGCGCTCGATCTTGAGCCCGCCCGCCTCGTCGGCGTTGAACCCGTCCTCGTGGTGGACCAGCGGCGGAACGTCCTTGGGGAAGGCACGCTTCGCCATCACCCCGTCGATCGCCCCCCAATTATAGGTGAGCACCAGGTCGAACCGCCGCATGAACCGCGCGATCGCCTCGAACCGCGCGACCGATGGCCGGCCGGTCAGCGGCGGCGGGTCCTGCGCGATCTCGTACGCGATGCCCTTGGCGATCGCGTCCTGCGCATCGAGCGCGTCGGGCACCCCCGACACGATCGTGTGCCGCGCCGCATCGCCGAAGGCGTTCATCAGCCTGACTGCACGCCACTCCTTGCCGCCCAGCGAGAAGCTCGAATGAAGATGCAGGATGTGCGGCCGCGTCATGGCCGGGCGTTAGCGGGCGAACACGCGCTTTGGAATATGCGTGATCCGGCACGCCAGGTCCGCCTCGCCGCTCGCCACCACATAATGGTCGCCCGCATCCGCGATCCCGCAGGTGAACACCACGCCGTCCACATACATCCGGTCGGCCATCGGTTCGGTCAGGTCTGGCCTCGCCTCCAGCAACGCCTCATGCTCGGTCCGCACCGCCACGCTCGGATCGTCGCGGTCGAGGATCGTCCAATAGGTGCGATACGTCCCCACCGCTCCCGACGGCGCCACCCCGTGCCACAGGCTCAGCCAGCCTTCGTCGGTCGGGATGGGCGGCGCGCCCCCACCCATCCGCGCGGTCGACAAGGTTGCGGCATGCGGCCGGATACCCGGCTTGTCGTGCGGCTTCCAGTGCAGGCCATCGGGCGACGAAGCGAGGTTGATCGACGGCCCCGCCCGCCACTCGCTCCCCGGCGGATAGGCGAAATATACCTCGCCCAAAGGCCGCGTCTGCGCCCAGAACGTGCCGCCGATCAGCCCCTCGAAGATCAGCATATCCTTGTTCTGGTGATCGAGGATCAGCCCCTCCAGCCGCCAGTCCAGCGCATCCTCCGACACGTAGAGCGCCGTCGCGTGCCGCTCCGGGCTGACCGCACAGGTGGTCATCAGCCAGCGCCCGCCTACCCGGCTGATCCGTGCGTCCTCGATCCCATAGCATTGGTACGATGCCGACGGAGCGATCGCACGATCATAATGCACCGCCACCACCCGCCGTCCCCCGGCATCCAACTCGACCGGCAGCAGCCACGACAGGCTCGTCAGCGCCATCACCCGCGCTGCGGGATCGCGCAGCCGGAAATGCCGTGGGTCGTCCATTTCCACCTGGTTGAGCGGCCAGGCGTCCAGGCGATAGGCGCCCTCCTCCCACCGGATCGCATGCGCATGCCCGTCCCACACCGGTTCACGCAGCGCCTCGGCCACCCGCACCATCAGCAGCAGGTTGCCGCCCGGCAGCCGCGTCATCCCCGGATTGAACGCACCCAGCACATAGGTCTCGGCATCGACCTTCCCCGCGAGCGGCGAGCGCGACAGGTCGACGTCGTCCGGCCCGAACACGAGCGCATCGAAGGGATAGGTCAAGCGGCCCTCCCCACGGAGCCGGCCATGCGCGCCAGCCAACGCGCGATCGGCTCTTCCAGCACCGGCTCGCCGAGCGTCGGCGCATGGCCGACGCGCGGCACCGTCACCAGCTCCGCGCCCTCCAGCTCCGCCGCCATCCGCGCCGCTGTCCGCGCGCCCAGCACGTCAGACCG
>CAXTNG010000253.1:0-5221 GCA_964245475.1 uncultured Sphingomonas sp.
TATTACACCTCCGGGCTCCGCAGAGCCTATCATCGGTGTCCGTCGATCCGAGGGAAGATCAGCAGGACGATTGCGGGCCTGATTTCCAGTCCAGGACATCGCTCGCGCGATGTACCGATCGATCAGGCGCCGGTGCCCTCGAATGCGCGGACGACTGCGTTTTCGAGGTGGGTGCGCATGGCGGTACGCGCCTGCTCCGGGTCGCGCGCCAGAATGGCGTCGACGATCTGGACGTGCTCGTCGTGCAATTCCTGCAGCCGTTTGCGCGTGCGCAAAAGCGAGAAATGCCGCGTGATCGTCATCCCCGCCATGACCGGCACGCGCATCGCCGACAAGCCGGCAGCGAAGAACCGGTTCTCGGTCGCACAGGCGACCGCGAAGTGTAGACCGAAATCGTCGTCGATATCGATCTCGCCGCTGGACACAGCGACCTCGAGCCTTGCAAGTGCCGCCTTGATCGCCGCCTCACCCTCTGGCGCAAGGTCTCGCGCGGCGTGGAAAGCCGTCTCCCCTTCGAAGCCGATGCGGTATTCCAAGCATTTGCGCATGTCGCCGATCGACGACAGGGTGGTGAGCCTCCGGTCTCCTGGTGCCGGCACGGTTCGTACGTAGGTGCCGGATCCGCGCCGCGAGACGACCAGACCATCGTCGCGGAGCCGCGACAGCGCCTCGCGAACGACCGGGCGCGAGACCGACAACAGTTCCGCTAGTTCGTTCTCGGTCGGCAACTTGCCGCCAACCGGGTAATCTCCGTTCGTTATCCCCGCGACGATCCGCGCGTAGGCCACGTCGCTCAGCTTGAGCGGGCCGGAAGTATTGACAATCGAAGCAGCAGTCTCGCCTAGGCGTTGATCTAGAGCCTGAACCGTCTTCGCCTCCTCCGCTAATCCCGGTTCGATCACTCATTCCCCTGCGCCTGTCAACCGACGGCCGCCAGTCTCACAACAGCAATTGACATATTCATACTAATCCGGCGACAGGTCGGTAGGACAAGCATCGACGTTGGAGAGCATGGTGAGGAAAAAGCACAAGGTCACGGTTGAGGTCGGACGGTGGGTCTTTTTCGCCGGCAGGCTCATGATGCGGGCGCTCGCCGTCACCGCAACGACGACCCTCGCGCAAGGCGTATCGCAGGCCGAGGCCCCGGCACGTCCGTGGATGAACCGCGCATTGCCGACCGAACGGCGCGTCGCGTTGCTGCTCGGCGCGATGACGCCGACGGAAAAGCAGCTCATCCTGCTCGGATACTGGCCGGATCGACTTGCCGAGATCCCGGATGCGGTGCTGCCGCCCGCGGAGCGCGCGCGATATCTTGCCGCGGCGGTCCCCGGTTCCGCCGGATACGTCCCGGGAGTCGAGCGGCTGGGCATCCCGCCGCAATACGAGACCGACGCGAGCCTGGGCGTGCGCAATGCCAATCTCGAGCGGACGGGCCTTCCGTCCTCGCTCGCGACCGCGGCAAGCTGGGATCCCGCGATCTCCGAAGCGGGCGGTCGGATGATCGGCGACGAGGCGCGGCGTTCGGGCTTCAACGTGATGCTGGCAGGCGGCGTCAACCTGGTCCGCGAAGCGCGGAACGGACGGAATTTTGAATATACCGGCGAAGACCCCTTGCTGGCAGGGACGATGGCCGCGGGATTGGTGCGGGGGGTGCAGTCGAACGGGATCGTGTCGACGGTCAAGCACTTCGCGATCAATTCGCAGGAGACCGGCCGCTTCGTGGTCAGTTCGCAGATCGGCGAGGCGGCGGCGCGGACGAGCGATTATCTGGCGTTCGAATTCGCGATCGAGAAGTCGAGCCCGGGCTCGGTGATGTGCTCGTACAACCGGATCAACGACGTCTATGCGTGCGAGAACGCGGCTTTGCTGACCGACGTGTTGCGACGCGACTGGGGCTATAAGGGCTATGTGATGTCGGATTGGGGGGCGGTGCACAGCACCGTCCAGGCCGCCAATGCCGGGCTCGACCAGCAATCGGGCTATCCGTTCGACAAAAGCCCGTTTTTCCGTTCGATGCTGACGGACGCGCTGGCCGACGGATCGATATCGCCCGCGCGGCTGGACCAGATGGCCGGTCGCGTCCTTTGGGCGATGTTCGACAAGGGTGTCATGGACGCGCCGCGCCGCATCGAAGCGATCGATTTCGCCGCGCACGCTAAGGTGACCCAGGCCGCGGCGGAAGCGTCGATCGTGCTGCTCAAGAACGAGCGCAATCTGTTGCCGCTCGCGGCGACCCGGACGATCGCCATGATCGGCTCGTTCGCCGAGCATGGCGTATTGGCCGGCGGGGGCTCGTCACTCGTCACGCCCGTCGGCGGCAATGCCGTCGCCGGGCTGGAGCCGTCCGTCTGGCCAGGGCCGATGATGTGGCACCCCTCGTCGCCGGTCGCGGAAGTGCGGGCGCTTCGGCCGGACGCGCAGGTGCGCTACGAATCGGGCTTCGACATCGCGCGGGCGGTCGCAACCGCCAAGGCGAGCGAGGTCGCGATCGTGTTCGTGCATCAATGGGTCGGCGAATCGTTCGACGCCGCGTCCCTGTCGCTCTCCGGCAACCAGGACGCCCTGGTCGCCGCGGTAGCAGCGGCCAATCCCAATACGATCGTGGTCGTGGAGAGCGGCGGCGCGATCGCGATGCCGTGGGTGGATGCCGTACCGGCGATCGTCGAGGCGTGGTATCC
This sequence comes from uncultured Sphingomonas sp., assembly GCA_964245475.1. Taxonomy (GTDB): domain Bacteria; phylum Pseudomonadota; class Alphaproteobacteria; order Sphingomonadales; family Sphingomonadaceae; genus Sphingomonas. The sequence goes on from CAXTNG010000253.1 coordinate 2,679, forward strand.
CGCCACGCGCGGCGGAGCGGCCATCGCGCGCGTCCTGACCGGCGCGGTCAATCCGTCCGGTCACCTGCCGATCACCTTTCCCGCGTACGAAGCGCAGCTGCCGCGCCCCGCGCTCGACGGGAAGGGCCTGCCGCCCGAGCAACCCTTTACCGTGCGCTATGCCGAGGGCGCCGCCGTCGGCTACAAGTGGCACGACGTGAAGGCGCTGAGGCCGCTGTTCGCGTTCGGACACGGCCTCAGCTACACGCGATTCGAGTTCTCCGATGCCCGCGCGACGGCGGGCAAGCAGAAGCTGGGCATCAGCTTCTCGGTCACCAACCGCGGCCCGCGGGAGGGAGCGGCGGTCGCGCAGGTCTATGTCGCACCGCGCGCGGGCGGATGGGAAGCGCCGCGCAGGCTCGGCGCGTTCGGCAAGATCGCGCTCGATCCGGGACAGACCAGTACCGTCAGGCTGAGCGTCGATCCCCGACTGCTTGCCACCTTCGATCCCCGAACGCGCGAGTGGGTGATCGCGGCCGGTAGGTACGAGCTGCAGCTCGCCGCCGCGTCGGATGATGTTCGCCGGCGCGTGGAGGTGACGTTGCCCGCCGCCCGCTTCTCCGCCGCCACGCATACCGATACGCGCCGAACCTCGATCCTGGATTAGCCATGACCGCCATCGCACCCGATTCCGCACGACGTCTCGATGAGGCCGCGCGGGCGAAACTCCGCACCATCTCGACCGCGACGGTCGCCACGATCCTGCACCGCAAGGGACTGCGCAATCAGTTCGTGCAGGGCGTCTTCCGGCTGACCCGGCACGACCGGCCCATGGTCGGCCAGGCGTTCACGCTCCGCCACATCCCTGCGCGCGAGGATATCGACGTGGCGGCGATCTTCCGCGAGCCCGACCATCCGCAGCGAGTCGCGGTCGAGAGCGTGCCGAAGGGCGACGTGCTGGTGCTCGATTGCCGCCGCGACGCCAGCGCCGCGTCGCTCGGCGGGATCCTCGCGACGCGGCTCGACGTCCGTGGATGCGCCGGCGTCGTGTCCGACGCGGGGATCCGCGACAGCGACTATGCGGCGGGACTCGACCTGCCGATCTACGTCGCGGCGCGCTCCGCGCCGACCAACCTGTCGAAGCACCACGCCTGCGACATCAACGTGCCCGTCGGCTGCGGCGGGGTGGCGGTCTATCCCGGCGACGTCATGCTCGGCGACGGCGACGGCGTGATGGTGATTCCGCTCCACCTGCTCGACGCGGTGATCGAGGAGGGGTTGGGGATGGAGCATTTCGAGCCGTTCGCGCAATCGCTGGTGCGCGGCGGGCGTCCGGTCATCGGCACGTATCCCGCCGACGCGGCGACGCTCGCTGAGTATGATGACTACAGCCGCGACAACCCGCCGCCGTCGTTCGACGGCGCGTAACGCGCGTGGTTGATCTGGGTCTGGACCCCGCACCTGCGGGTCCGGTGATCATCACGGGCGGCTCGGGCCGCATCGGGACGTGCCTGCGCGAGCGTTTGCGCCCGGCGGGGTACGACGTCCGTTTTACCGACCTGCATGAGCCCGAGGACGGCGACCGCGCCGGTTTCGTGCGCACCGATCTCGCCGATCAGGACGCGATGGCGGAGGCGATGGCGGGCTGCCGGGCGCTGGTCCACCTTGCCGGACACCCGCGCGACATCGACTGGCCGGTCCTGCAGGAGCGCAACGTCACCGGCACCTACAATGCTTTCCGGGCGGCGCGGCGTGCCGGCATCCGGACGATCGTCTATGCCAGCTCCAACCAGATGTGCGGCCTGAACCCCGCCGACAGCATGCTCTCGCCGGCGCTGCCGGTCGCCCCGGCCGGGTTGTACGGCGTGTCCAAGGCGTTCGGCGAGGCGCTGTTGCGGGCGGAGGCGGACGCGACCGGCATCGCGGCCTATACGTGGCGGATCTGCTGCTTCAAGCCGGCGCCGGTCGAGGCGCGCGACCTGCGGCTGTGGCTCAGCTGGGACGATGCGGCGAGGCTGGTCGATGCCTGCCTGCGCCATGCCGAGCCCGGCTATCGCATGGTGTGGGGCGTTTCGGCCAACACCCGGCTCCGCATCGACGATCCGGTCGCACGCGCGATCGGCTACGCACCGCGTGACGATGCGGAGGACCATGTCGCGCGTTTGCGGGCCGCCGGGGTGGACACCGACCGCATTTCCGAATGGCCGCTGCTCGGCGGCGCCAAGGCCGCCGAGTGGATAGAGGCCGGCCCCTGACCCGCGAGGCACCGGCGACCGGCGGGCGTCAGGCGCCTTCGGGGCCGCGAAACAGCGCGGCCCGCCCGCGTCGAGGCTGCGTATAGACCGCCTCGCCCGCCGTCCCCGCTTCGTAGGCCGCCAGGAACTTGTCGTTATGGGCGGCGACGTTGGTCCCCGGCGGATGCTTGGCGATCTCCTCGGGAACGATATCGATGCCGAGCCCCGGACGGTCGGGCAGGACGGCATGACCGTCCGCAATCTCGAGCGCGTGCGTGACGACGCGCGCGCGACCCTCCCAGTCGGTGCGGAAGCGCTCGTGGATCAGCG
>CAXTNG010000254.1:0-1337 GCA_964245475.1 uncultured Sphingomonas sp.
CAACGGTCTCGCGGTCGCGCCCGATGGCCGCACTCTCTACTGGTCGGACAGCGCGGCCGCCGTGAACCGGGTCTGGCATGCCGATTATCGGCCCGGTGATGCCACGGTCGGCCCGCCGCATGTCTTCGTCGATATGCGCGGCTTCGACGGGCGGCCGGACGGTGCCGCGGTGGACCGCGACGGCGGCTATTGGATCGCGGGTGTCGATGGCGGCTGCCTCCACCGCTTCGAGCCCGACGGGCGCCACGACCGGACGATCGCATTGCCGCTCGCCTATCCGACCAAGCCCGCCTTCGGCGGCGCGGGGTATGACCGGCTGTTCATCACGTCACTGTCGATTCGCGACAATCCCGCCGGCCAGGACCGCACCGCCGGTCGCCTGATGGCGCTGCCCAGCCCCGTCGTCGGGCACCCGCTGCCGGCGTGCCGCTTCGATGGAAGGCACGGATGAGCGTGCCGCGACGGAGCGATGCAGACCGTCGGTCCGTGCTGCGGGCGGTCGTCGCGTCGGCCGCGGCCGCCGCCGTGCCCGCTGCCGTCATGTCGGCCGTTCCGGGGGCGGTCACGCCGATCGATCGCGGACGCCCCGCGCCCGGCGCGCGCCGCTTCGCCAGCGCCGCGATCAAGCGGACGATCGAGCGGGTGCGGACGGCGAACCCGGTCGCGGCGAAGCTCGCGGCGATGTTCGCGGGATGCTTCCCCGACACGCTCGATACGACCGTCGCGGCGGGCGGCCTCGACGGCCGGCCCGACACCTTCGTCGTCACCGGCGACATCGTGGCGATGTGGCTGCGCGATTCGAGCGCGCAGGTCTGGCCTTATCTGCAGGCGGCGCGCGAGGACCCGCGGCTCGCGCGGCTGATCGCGGGCGTCGTCAACCGCCAGACCGACTGCATCCTGCTCGACCCCTATGCCAACGCCTTCAGCAGCAGCGCGGTCGCCGGCCCGCACGCGACCGACCAGACCGACATGAAGCCCGGCGTGTTCGAGCGGAAATGGGAGATCGATTCGCTCTGCTACCCGATCCGTCTGGCGCACGGATATTGGCGCGCGACCGGCGACACCCGCCCGTTCGACGAGCGCTGGCGCCGCGCCGGGCGGCTGAGCGTCGCGACCTTTCGCGTACAGCAGCGCAAGCACGGCCCCGGCCCCTACCGGTTCCAGCGCGAGACCGGATGGAACCCGGATCCGGTGCCGAACGAAGGTCATGGCAACCCCGTCCGCCCGGTCGGGCTGATCGCATCGGTCTTCCGGCCGTCGGACGACGCGACGATCTTCCCGTTCCTCGTCCCGTCGAACATGTTCGCGGTGGTCGTGCTGCTCGTCGTGCTGCCGGC
>CAXTNG010000254.1:1347-3648 GCA_964245475.1 uncultured Sphingomonas sp.
TGCGGCAGCTCGCCGAGATGCATGCCGCGCTGTTCGCCGACGCGGCGTTCGCGGCCGAATGCCGCGCGCTCGCCGACGAGGTCGAACACGCGCTGCGCGAACACGCGCAGATCGACCACCCGCGCCACGGCAGCGTCTGGGCGTATGAGGTCGATGGATATGGCGGCGCGCTGTTCATGGACGACGCCAACGTGCCGAGCCTGTTGTCGCTGCCCTATCTCGGCTGGTGCGCGAAGGACGACCCGGTCTATCGCCGGACGCGCGCGCTGGTGCTCGGCGACGGCAATCCGTGGTTCCACCGCGGCAAGGCGGCGGAGGGCGTCGGCAGCCCGCACACGCCGGGCGCGCGGATCTGGCCGATCGCCATCGCGATGCGCGCGCTGACGAGCACCGACGACGGTGAGATCGTCGCCGCGCTGCGCATGCTGGCGGGAACCGATGCGGGTCTCGGCTTCATGCACGAATCCTTCGACGCGGACGACCCGCGCGCCTTCAGCCGCCCCTGGTTCGCCTGGGCCAACACGCTGTTCGGCGAGCTCATCCTGGACGTGCTCGCGACGCGTCCGCACGTCTTCGCACGCCTCTAGAGACCGGGAGAACCACCGTGACTGACGACCATTCCCCGAGCGGGCCGACCCGGCGCGAAGCGTTGGCGGTGCCGCTCGCCGCGGCGGCCCTGGCGCTGCCGGTGGCCGCCGCCGGAGCCGGCGTGGCGGCACCCCGCATGGCGGCTCCGGCCGACACGCTCCTGCGGCACCGCTTCGGCGTGAACTACGTTCCTTCGGGCAACTGGTATTTCTGCTACAACGACTGGAAGCCCGAGGCGATCAGGGCCGATCTCGCCCGCATCGCCGAGCTTGGCGCGGACCATATCCGCGTCATGGTCATCTGGCCGTGGTTCCAGCCCAACCCGACCGCGATGAGCGAAGCGCATCTCGACCGGCTCGACACGCTGATGCGCGCCGCCGCCGCCGCCGGGCTCGACGTGTTTCCGAGCGTCTTCACCGGGTGGCTCAGCGGCTATCGCTTCAACCCGTGCTTCTACGATGCCGAACCCTTCTACACCTCGGCCAAGTTCGTCAAGGCGCAGGATTTCTACGTGACCGCGCTGTCGCGGCGGCTGGTCGCGCACCGCAACTTCGCGGGCTTCTGTCTCGGCAACGAGCTCGGCTGCAACTGGAAGGCTTCCCCGCGCGACGGGGACGCGTGGACCGCGCGGATGCTGGAGCGGATGCAGGCGATCGCGCCCGGCCGACTGCACGTCAACGGCGTCGATCATACGCCGTGGTTCTCGGACGACACGTTCTCGGCGAAGGCGCTGGTCGCGCGGCAGCGCATGGTCGCGCTGCATTGCTGGCCATACTGGACCGGGGCGGGGAAGTTCGGCGGTCCGCTCGACAAGCCCTATACGCACCTGATCGCCGGCATGGCGGCGCTCGCGCGCAGCATCGGCGACGCGCCCACCAAGCCGATGTGGGCGCAAGAATTCGGCGCATGCAATGTCGAGATGCCCGAGGCCGACGTGCCGCGCTTCATGGAACGCGCGATCGAGGCCGGGATCGAGCATGGCGTGAGCTGGTTCACCTGGTGGTCGAGCCACGACGTCTCCCGCCGGTTCGACTTCAACCCGTTCGAATATACGCTCGGGCTGATCGACGATCGCGGCCGGATCAAGCCGCAGGGCCGGCGCTTCCGCGCCCTTGCCGATCGCTATCGCGGAACGCCCGTGCACCTGCCGGACCGCGTGCCGCCTCCACCGACCGTGCGCAGCGACGCGGCGACCTGGGCCTGGCTGCTTGAGTGGATGGACGTCCATCCGAAGACCGGCGCGACCCCGGCATAGGGTTAAGGTCCCGATTGGGCGGCGATGTAACGCGCATACCACAGGGCCGAGTCTTTGACCCGCCGCCGCTGGCCGTTCGCGAAGTCCACATGGACCAGGCCGAAGCGCTGCGCATAGCCTTCCGCCCACTCGAAATTGTCGAGCAGGCTCCACGCGTGATAGCCGCGCACCGGGACCCCGTCCGCGATCGCGCCCGCGACGGCATCCAGGTGGCCGCGAAGGTATTCGATGCGGCGGTTGTCTCGAACGCGACCGGCGGAGTCCGGACCGTCGCCGTAGGACGCGCCGTTCTCGGTGATCTCGATCGGCACCCCGCCGGTCACTTGGTGAATGCGGTTCAGGATGGCGCGCAGGCCCTGCGGGTAGACGATCCAGTCGAAGTCGGTTCGCGGATACCGTGCATTGTCGGGCACGAATGCCCAGCGTGCGCTCGCCGCCAGGCCCGGGATCGCCGTCTC
>CAXTNG010000254.1:3658-5192 GCA_964245475.1 uncultured Sphingomonas sp.
GGATCGCCGGCTCGCTGGCGTCGGCGGCGACGGTCATCGGGCAATAGTAATTGAGCCCCACGAAATCGAGCGGTTGGCGCAGCAATGCCTCGTCCCCCGGCCGCCACCCCAACAGCGCCTCGCGGCGCGACGGCTGCAGGACGCCGTCGGGGTAGCGGCCGGTCATCGTCGTGCCCAGAAACCACAGGTTCGAGAAGGCATCGTAGCGTGCGGCCGCGGCCTGGTCGCCGGCGCTGCCGGTGGCGGGGATCATCGGCGACACGTTGAACGCGCCGCCGATGCGCGCGTGCGGGGCGATGGCCCTGATCGCGCGCGCACCGGCGGCGTGGGCCAGGTTGACGAATGCGTCGCCCGCAGAAAGGCCAGCGGTTCGGCTCGCCCGGGCGCGTGGAGGCCGGCGAGATACCCGAGGCCGAGGAACGCGGCAGACTCGTTGAACATCGCCCAGTCGGCGACGCGATCGGCGAGCGCGCGGCCGACGATGCCGGCTTAATCGGCGAACCGCCCGGCCAGATCGCGGTTCGGCCAGCCACCGGCTTCCTCGAGCGCCTGCGGCAGATCCCAGTGATACAGCGTCGGCAGGGGACGGATGCCGGCCTCGAGCAAGGCATCGACCAGACGACGGTAATGATCGAGCCCGCGCTGGTTCGCCACCCCAGCGCCGGTCGGCTGGATGCGCGGCCAGGCGACCGAGAAGCGATAGCTCTTGAGGCCCAGCCGCTTCATCAGCCCGATGTCTTCGCGTCAGCGGCGATAGCTGTCGCAGGCGGTGTCGCCGGTGTCGCCGTTTCGGGTCTTGCTCGGCAGATGCGCGAACCTGTCCCAGATCGAGGGGCCGCGCCCGTCCATGTCGACCGCCCCTTCGATCTGGTAGGCTGCCGTCGCGGCATCCCAGTGGAAACCCTTGGGAAAGCCGCGCGCGGGGATGGCGCGGGCGGCGCGGGCGGGGGCCAGCACCGATCCACACAGCCAAGCGCCGCCCGCAAGAAAGTCCCGCCTGTCCATCCCATCCCCCTGCCGCGCTTGATTGACGAGACATGACATACTCATGCGAGATGAGTAAATATAAGTCGGCCAAAGGGCGTGGAAGCTTGTCTTTCGCGAGGTCGGACGGTAACCAACGCCATGGTGCAATCCTCGGACAATTCGCTGGATCTCGCGACTGGGACCTCCTGGCTGCCGGAGGATTGGCGGAGCGGCACCTTCATCGGACGCGTGGCGCGCGATGCCGGTCCCTCGCCCGTGCTCGTCGCCGGCGGCGTGGTCCATGACATGAGCATTGTCGCTCCGACCGTGGCCGTGCTGGTCGAGCTGGCGGACCGCGACGCCGCGCGAGGCGAGGCGCTCGGGCCGCTCGACGCCGTCGTCGCGGCCGGTGCGTTGCTGAGCCCGATCGACTTGCAGTGCGTCAAGGCGGCCGGCGTGACCTTCGCCGTCTCCGCGCTGGAACGCGTGATCGAGGAGCGCGCGCGCGGCGATGCGGGCGCGGCGGCGGCGGTGCGGGGCCGGTTGGAGCAGGTGATCGGCGGCAGCC
>CAXTNG010000255.1:0-4462 GCA_964245475.1 uncultured Sphingomonas sp.
CGCCGCTTGCGACGGTGCGCGGGCGGATCGCCGGAGCCACCCTGCTGCGCGACGGCCGCCTGCGCTTCCCGGTCACGTCCGCCGGCGTGGCGCGGATCTGGGAACAGGACCCGGGCGGCTCGCTCCGGCCATGGGGCGCGTTCGTCAGTGCGCGTGTCGGATGGCTGGCGCCGTCGCCCGACGGACGGCTCACCGCGGCGCTCGTCACCGGAGACGCGGGGCGGGAGATCGTCGTGTTCGATGCGGGCGGCGCACCCGCATACCGCTGGAACCCGCACGCACGCTCGCTCAACGCGGCGGCGTGGAGCGAGGACGGGCGGCAGCTGATCGCGCCGGTGCTCGACGGCTCGGGCTGGCGGCTGGTCGCGCTGGACCCGTTCGGGGGCGCTCGCCCGCGCGACATGGGCCTGCCCGGCTTCGCGGTCGTGCAGTCCGTCGGGTCGGCGCTGTACGCGGTGCGGGCCGGCGAGGCGACGGGTATCCGCGAGCTGTGGCGGCTCGACCGCCGCGCGCGCCGGCTGGCTGTGGACCTGACGCTGTTCGATATCGTCAACTGGCGCGCGACCGGCGAAGGCATCTGGCTGCCCGACCGGAGCGATCGCGATCGGCCTCGGCTGGTGCTGCGCGATGGCGAGACGGGACGGACGCTGCGCACCGTTGCGGCGCCCGGCCTTGCCGGGCCAGGGGCCGGGCTGGCCGCGGATGCGCGGGGGCCCGTCTTCGTCCGGGTGGCCCGCGATGCGTCGGAATATGGCGTGCTCGCGCTTTCGAGGGTGCGGGAATGACGACGTGGGGGATGATGATCCTGGCTTCGGCCTGGCCGGCGCGGCGCTCCGCCGCCCCCGCCCGACGACGCGCGTCCGCTTCGCCTAATGGTATGCGGGGAGGCCGCCGCTCTGACGTAGGCCGACCGTCGTTCGGGGGCGGGCCGCGGCCGAAGTTGACACCAGGTTGACGCTATCGGCGGCTGCCGTGCGGGGCTGTCGCTGTTCCGGCGGAGTGGCCACGACACGCCGACGTTGGCTAAGGTGACGCGCACCGTAGCGAAGAGATCCGGTCGCGATGGCGCCGGAACGGGACGGCGCCTTCGTAGATAAGAAAGAGCGGACGCTCGGTCGAGGCTGAGTCGCTGGGCGATGGTGACACGGCGGCGGCGTGTAGGACAGTGCCCCGAGATTGCTCAGAATAACCACCATTGACGTGATAGTATATTGTATCAATAAAGCCAGACTAGGTGGGCGGCGCAGGGGTGCAGCATGACGATGTTACGGTGGCGTGTTCTGCTTGCCACAGCCAGCCTGACGGCAATGCCGGTCCATGCTCAAGGCATTGCTGGTCTGGCGCCCGCAAGCGCGGAGTCGGCGAACGACGATGATGTGATCGTCACGGCGCAGCGGCAACCCTATCTGGGAGACGTGCCGCTTCGCCAGTTGCCGCAGGAGGTGCAGACGCTCGACGCCAAGACGCTGGACGCGGCGGGAATCACGCGGCTGCAATCGGCGCTGGATTTCGTTGCCGGCGTCGCGCGACAGAACAATTTGGGTGGATTGTTCGACGGCTATGCCATCCGCGGTTTTGCCGGCGACGAGAATCTCGCAGGCAATTACCTGCTGAACGGCTTCAATGCGTCGCGCGGCTTCGGCGGACCGCGTGACGCATCGAACATCGAGCGGATCGAGGTCGTGAAGGGGCCGACATCCGCATTGTTCGGCCGCGGTGATCCGGGCGGCGTGGTGAACATCGTGACCAAGAAGCCGTTCTTCGGCTTCGGCGGCAGTGTTGAGGGCTCGGCGGGCCGCTACGATCAATACCGCATCGAGGCCGACATCAACGCGAAGCTCAGCGATGGGCTTGCGCTGCGCGTGACCGGGGCGTTCGACGATGGCGACAGCTTTCGCGACTTCGTCCACCGTCGGGCCTATACGGTAACCCCCAGTCTGTTGTGGAAGCCCGACGGCGCCACCAGCCTGACCTACGAGCTGGAGTATCTGCACCAGGCGATTCCGCTCGACCGCGGCGTCGTCTCGGTAGGCGGGAAGCTCGGTATTATCTCCCGCTCACGATTTCTGGGCGAGCCCGGGGACGGCCCCATCGTGACGGAGGCGCTAGGCCATCAGCTTCAGCTGCAGCATGATTTAAGCGACAGATGGTCGCTGCTGCTCGGCGCGTCCTATCGCGATACCAGTTTTGCGGGGTTTGCTACGGATGCGGAGAACGCCATCGCCCGTCAGAAACTGTTCACCGATGGCCGCACGTTGTCGCGGCAGCGCCGCTTTCGCGATTACGACACGGGCGACACGACGGTCCGTGCCGAATTGAGCGGACGATTGATCACGGGCGGTATCGAGCATCGGCTTCAGATCGGAGCCGACTGGGACTGGTTCACCTTTGACCAGAATGTCACGCGTTTCCGGCCGCCGGCGGTGGCCGCCCAGACGACGCTAACGGCCGGCGACGCGATTGACATCTTTGCGCCGGTGTACGGCAATCAGCCCGGCGGGCCTCTCTTCATCAGCAGCCGGGAGGAGGATGAGGAGTATGGCATCTATCTGCAGGACATGATCGAGCTTGCCCCTTGGCTGCACCTGCGCGCCGGGGGTCGTCTCGACTGGTTCGAGCAGCACCTGAATGACCGTCTCGCGCGCGTGCAACGCAGCCAGAACAAGTCGGCGTTCAGCCCACAGGTCGGCATCAGCGTGTTGCCCACCCGCGATCTCACCCTTTACGCCAGCTATGGCCGGGGTTTTCGTCCGAACACTGGATTCAACGTCGTCGGAGACGCCTTTTCGCCCGAGCGCACGCGCTCGGCCGAGATCGGCGGGAAGATGGCTCTCTTGAGCAATCGCCTGACCGGGTCGGTGGCGCTTTATACGATGAAGCGCAGCAACGTGCTGACCGCCGACCCGATCAACAGCGGTTTCTCGCTCGCAATCGGTGAGGCACGCAGCCGTGGTGTCGAGGCATCGCTGTCCGGCAGGCTTCCGCAGGGATTCGAGCTGGTGCTCAACTACGCGTACATCGATGCGGCGATTGCGCGTGACGCCCTTGATCCGAATTTCGGCTTCGCCTTGCGGAAAGGCGACCGGCTGATCAACGTCCCCCGGAACAGTGCGAGTGCGATCCTGCTCAAGACGATACCGGTCGGCGAACGTGTCGCCACGCTGGGGATCACCGCGAATTACGTCGGCCGAAGGTTGGGACAGACTGGCTTTCGCTACGCCGACGGCAGTCAGTTCGAGCTGCCTGCCTATGTGATCGCCGGTGCGACCGCCGCGATCGATATCCTGCCGCGTCTTCGACTGGCCGTCGACGTCAGCAACCTGTTCAACAAGACCTATTATCCGAGCTCCTACTCGCGCGTGTGGGTAACGCCCGGCGCGCCGCGGCAGGCGGTCGCGCGGCTGCGATACGCTTTCTGATGCCGCCCCAGGCCGCTGCCGCCGCGTGGTGGTAGGCTACTCACCCGCTCGTTCGGGAGGTGAAACGCCAGTCGGGAGCTTGGTGGATACGCTATCTGTAGCGCAATCGGCTACATGGCTGGACGCTTGGCTCGATGGCGGCAAGGGATGGCTGACGGGATAGCTGGAGAGCTTCGACTTCGGTGAGGCAGTCGATGCCGTGGCCGAATCTTGCTTGCCAGAGCTGGTCGAGTTGGTCGCCGTGGCGCTGCCATAGCGCGACGCACGTGTCCGGTCTTAGTGAAATGTGGCGGGCGTCGCGGGTCACCGCTGCCTTTGTCACCGGGTTGCGCGGTCGGGTCCAGCTTACTTCCGTCAGTGAGAAAGAAGAAGCGGGACCCCGGATCAAGCCCGGGGTGACGGGGGTGGTTGGGTCGAGTAGATCGCGCCAACAGGAAAGCCGCCGCCCGGCATCCCGGACGGCGGCTCCCTGTAGCCCGCAGGCGGAGTGCTGAGCGTCAGTCGTTCAGATACTCGCCTGCGTCCTCGTCGCGGCCCGAGCCGCTGGCGACCACGGCTGCCAGCGCATCGTCGCCGGTGCCGGCGGCGTCGCGGACCGAGCGGGCGGCTTCGGCCTGGCGCTCTTCGGCGGCGCTTGCAGGCGCGACCAGGGCTGCCGACAGCGCGCGCTGCTGGGCGCGGATGGCGGCGTCGGCGCTGGTGGCGGCGACGCGGAGGCGGTTCATGCCCGCGCCGGTGCCCGCCGGGATCAGGCGGCCGACGATGACATTCTCCTTCAGGCCCATCAGCGTGTCCTGCTTGCCCTGGACCGCCGCCTCGGTGAGGACGCGGGTGGTCTCCTGGAACGACGCCGCCGAGATGAAGCTGCGGGTCTGCAGCGACGCCTTGGTGATGCCGAGCAGCACCGGCTTGCCTTCCGCGGGCGCCTGGCCCTTGGTCAGCTTGGCATTGGCTTCGTCCATTTCGTCGCGATCGACCTGTTCGCCCGCCAGCAGCACGGTGTCGCCGCCATTGGTGATCTCGACCTTTTGCAGCATCTGGCG
>CAXTNG010000255.1:4472-5189 GCA_964245475.1 uncultured Sphingomonas sp.
GCGCTGCCACGCGCAGGCGGTTCATGCCCGCGCCGGTGCCCGCCGGGATCAGCCGGCCGACGATGACGTTCTCCTTGAGGCCGACCAGATTGTCGATCTTGCCCTGGACCGAGGCCTCGGTCAGCACGCGCGTGGTTTCCTGGAACGACGCCGCCGAGATGAAGCTGCGGGTCTGCAAGCTCGCCTTGGTGATACCGAGCAGGACCGGCTTGCCCTCCGCCGGTGCGCGCTTCTCGGCCACCAGCTTGCGGTTGTCCGCCTCCATGTCCTCGCGCTCGACCTGCTCGCCGACCAGATAGGTGCTGTCGCCCGACGCGGTGATCTCGACCTTCTGCAGCATCTGGCGGACGATCGTCTCGATGTGCTTGTCGTTGATCTTCACGCCCTGCAGACGATAGACCTCCTGGATTTCCGAGACGAGATATTCCGCCAGCGGCTCGATGCCGAGCACCTCGAGGATGTCGTGCGGATCGGGGCTGCCGCCGATCAGGTTGTCGCCGCGCTTGACGTAATCGCCTTCCTGCACGTCGATGACCTTCGACTTGGGCACCAGATACTCCACGACCTCGCCGCCGTCCTCGGGCTGGATGCCGATCTTGCGCTTGGCCTTGTAGTCCTTGCCGAACACGACACGGCCAGAGCCCTTCGCGATGATCGCGTTTTCCTTGGGCTTGCGCGCCTCGAACAGCTCGGCGACGCGCGGCAGACCGCCGGTGA
>CAXTNG010000256.1:0-5137 GCA_964245475.1 uncultured Sphingomonas sp.
ACCTCCTGGCTCCCCAGAGCCTATCATCGGTGTCCGTCAAACCGAGGGAAGATCAACCCAGTCCTCCGCCGACATCGACTGCGCAGTTGGCTGATGCAAACCGGCGAGATCCGCCACCCCCTTGTCGAGTTCAAGCAGGATGAAGGCGACTTCCACTCCGCCCGAGGCAAAGCCGGAGCGTGAGCGGGAGGTCAGATGCCGATTACCAAAGCCGCAGTCTGCTCAGCCGTGAGTCGGCCTTCGCCACCCTTGGTTAGCGCCTCGCGGAAGGTCGCAAGCTTGTGCTCGTACTCGCCATTGGCAACGGCGAAGCGCTTCTCCGCCTCGCGCACATCGCCGGTGCCCAGCGACACCTTGTACAGCTCGCCGCAAGCGAACGAGGGCCTGAGCGCCTCCGGGATCTTGCGCTTGAGGTAGTAGATGCCGCTCCGCGGATCCTGCCAAAGCCCCTTGGTCTTCGCCATCCATTCGTCTCCGGTGTACCCATCAGGTGTACCCACCGGGACGTAAACGAACGGAAAACCGCCAAATCCGCCACTTAGACGGCGCTGGTGACCCCTACGGGAATCGAACCCGTGTTTTCGCCGTGAGAGGGCGACGTCCTAGACCGCTAGACGAAGGGGCCATGGCTCCGGCGGAAGCGCGCGTCTACGGCGCGGGTTCCAGCACGTCAAGCGCCTCCGGCTCGGGGCCGTGGAGCGCCTGCAAGGGCGCGCCGAGCACCGCGTTGCGCGCGCGCAGGCTGGCCTGGAGGAAGGTGGTCCCCTGCGCCATGAAGCGCTTAGGCGTGGTGCCCAGGAACGCACGGGCGTCGCGCAGGAAGTGCGACGCGTCGTAATAGGCCCCGCCGATGTGCGAATAGTCGAGCACGTTGCCCTCGTGCACCATCCGCGTGAAGGTGCGCAGGAAGCGCGCGCGGAGCAGCAGCATCTTGGGCGGGAAGCCGAAGTGCCGGGCGGACAGCCGCCGCAGCGTGTGCCCCGGCACCCCCATCTCCCGTGTCAGCGTGGCGAGGTTGGTGATGTCGTCTTCGACGATCAGCGCCATCAGCCGCCTGATCTGCGCCGCATCAGAGTGCGGCGGACCCATGTGTCGCAGCAGGAGCGCGTCAAGCGCGGGCTTGACCTCGTGCGCGCGGTCGGTTGCGGTTACGACCTTGCGGAACTCTTCGACGAAGGCGGTCGGCAGGACATCCGCGAGCGGCACCACCCGGTCGCGGAAGTCGCTCGCCGCGCGGGGGATCAGTCGCCACCAGCCGAGCGCGCTCAGCCCGAAGCCGATCATCATGCCGCCGCGGTGGACCGCGCGCATCGCCTGGCTCGTCGGCCCGAACAGCGATGCCTCGGGGAGCGGGTGATAGGTCCGGCGGCGGACGGAGTAGGTGAGGGGCCCGCCATCGAGCATGACGCGAATGTTGGCGGTGCCGGGGAGGAACCAATCCTCCTTCTCGTCCCGGCCCTGTACAGCATAGACGTGATAGCCGCTGATCGAGTCGGCGATCGACGGATGAGCCTGGTCATAGCGGATCGACAGGCCCTCCGGCATCCGGAAGGCTGAAGGGGGTACGCCCGGCTTCTCGGTCCCCCCTTCCGTCACGCTGCCTGCCGGCGTTCCTTCAGCTCCTCGTTGAGCATTTCGGCGAGGAGGAAGGCGAGTTCCAGGCTTTGGCCCGCGTTGAGCCGCGGGTCGCAATGCGTGTGGTAGCGGTCGGCAAGCGCCTGTTCGGTAACCGCGACCGCGCCGCCGGTGCATTCGGTGACGTTCTGGCCGGTCATCTCGGCGTGGATGCCGCCGGCAAAGCTGCCTTCGGCCCGATGCGCCGCGAAGAAGCCGCGCACCTCAGCAAGGATGCGGTCGAAGGGGCGCGTCTTGTAGCCGTTGGCGGCCTTGATGACGTTGCCGTGCATCGGGTCGCAGCTCCATACGACCGGGTGCCCCTCGCGCTGGACGGCGCGGATGAGCTTGGGCAGCCCGCCCTCGATCTTGTCGTGGCCGTAGCGGGTGATCAGCGTCATCCGGCCTGCCTTGCGCGCCGGATTGAGCGTGTCGAGCAGGCGGAGCAGCGCGTCGGGCTCGAGGCTCGGCCCGCACTTCACCCCGATCGGGTTGCCGATGCCGCGAAGGTATTCGACATGCGCCGAGCCGTCGAAACGCGTCCGGTCGCCGATCCACAGGAAATGCGCCGAGGTGTCGTACCAGTCGCCGGTCAGCGAGTCCTGCCGGGTCAGCGCCTGCTCGTAGCGGAGCAGCAGCGCCTCGTGGCTGGTGTAGAACTCGGTCTGGGCGAGTTGCGGAACCGTCTCGGGATCGATGCCGCAGGCGGCCATGAACTCCAGCGCGTCGCCGATCCGGTCGGCGGTCTCTGCGAATTTCGTGGCCCAAGGGCTGCGGCCCATGAAGTCGAGGGTCCAGCGGTGGACCTGGTGCAGGTTGGCGTAGCCCCCCTGCGCAAAGGCGCGGAGCAGGTTCAGCGTCGCCGCCGATTGCGAATAGGCCCGGATCATCCGCTGCGGATCGTTCGCGCGCGCCTCGGGGGTGAAGGCGATGTCGTTGACGATGTCGCCGCGGTAGGACGGTAGCTCGACCCCGTCAATCGTTTCGGTCGGTGCCGAGCGCGGCTTGGCGAATTGGCCCGCCATGCGCCCCAGCTTCACCACCGGCAGCTTGGAGGCATAGGTGAGGACCACCGCCATCTGCAGGATGACGCGGAACGTGTCGCGAATATTGTTGGCGCTGTGCTCGAGGAAGCTCTCGGCGCAGTCACCGCCCTGGAGCAGGAACGCCTCGCCCGTGCTGACTTTGGCGAGATGCGCGGTCAGGTTGCGCGCCTCGCCGGCGAAGACCAGCGGGGGGTAGCTGGCGAGCTGCCCGCAGGCGGCGTCGAGCGCCTGCCTGTCCATATACTCCGGCATTTGCCGTGCCTCCGCACGGGTCCAGCTGTCCGGCGACCAGTTCGCGACCATCTATTCATTCCGTTCGTGAATAGGCTCCTCTTGCGACGGAACTTGCGCTCGATCAACCGTCTCGCTGTTGCTTGTGTCCTCACATCGGTAGGGGAAAGCGATGATCGCTCGCCTGCTCGCCCTTTCGCTCGCGCTGGTGCCCGCGGCGGATCCCAGCTTCTTCAAGGCCTTGCGCGACGTGGATCGAAGGATGGCGACGATCGCGTGGCGGCTGACCACGGCGAATGCGCCGCTCTGCGACAGCCTCACGCCAGTGCCGGGATGGGCAATCCACGCGCTCGGCCAGTACGATCCGGCATCGCGGGCGGAGGCGCGGGAGGCGTTCGGCTTCGCCGCATCGGTCGCGGTCGAGGCGGTGGTGCCCGGCAGCGCTGCGGCGCAGGCGGGGCTGGCCGAGGACGACGGGCTCGTCGCGCTCAACGGCGAGCCGTTCGGGGCTGCCGTGTCGGCCAGAGCCAACAGCGCGGACCGCGATGCGGCGCTCGCCGTGATCGCCCGTCAGCCGCCGTCGCAGCCGCTGCGGATCGTCGTCATGCGCCGCGGGCGGCAGGTTCCCATCGCGGTGCCTGCATCACCGGGGTGCCGAAGCAGCTTCGAGGTGCTGCTGGGGCCGAAGATGGACGCCTCGTCGGACGGCAGGATCGTCCAGCTGGGCGTTCGCTTCTTCGAGCGCTACCGTGACGACGAGGTCGCCGCCGTCGCCGCGCATGAGCTTGCGCACGTCATTCTGCGCCATCCCGCGCGTCTCGACGCGGCGGGGGTGCAGCGCGGGCTCTTGTCCGAGATCGGCCGCAACGGGCGGCTGTTCCGCCGGACCGAGACCGAAGCCGATCTGCTGAGCGTCCACCTGCTCCGCAATGCGGGCTACGATCCGCGGGTGGCGGTGCGCTTCTGGCGCGAGCACGGCGGCGAGGTCGACGGCGGCCTCTTCCGCAGCCGCACGCACCCGTCGTCGAAGGCGCGTGCCGACGCGATCGAGGCGGAGATCGCGCATATCCCGGCGGATGCGCCCACACCCGACCGCCCGCCGATCCTCGCCACCCGCGATTCGCCGCTCGACTAAGCCTACGCTCGCCGCCGCCGCGTCGGGACGAGCGGGCGCAGCCGGATGCCGAGGCAGATCACGGTCGGCCACAGCAGCGTGTTGACGGCATCCTGGGTCGTGTCCGCCCAGCGCCATGACCCGAAGGTCACCCGGTCCATCACCTCGTTGAACGCCTCTGCGGCTGCGACGATCGCCAGCGGCACCAGGCTGCCGAGCGACCGGCCGGTCGCGACCCGCGCCAGCATCAGCACCAGCATGCCGGCGTGGATGTGGAGTAAGGTGTCGGGCAGGCCGGTGCCGTCTCCGATCCAGCCGATGAATGCGCGATACTGCACGACAATGGCGTGGGCCGTCATCTCAATAGCCCGCGTCGAGGTCGACGACGTTGCGCATCGGCGTGCCCGCCAGGAACGCGCCGAGGTTGTCGAGGAACAGCGCCGCCGCACGCTGGAACATCCGTGTCTGGCTGCGGCCGGACAGATGCATCGACAGGATCACATTGGGCTCGCACCAGAACGGATGGTCCGACGGCAGCGGCTCGGGCTCGGTCGGGTCGAGGAACGCGCCGGCGATCCGCCCCTCGCGCAATGCCGCGAGCAGCGCATCGTCGTCGATCATGTCGCCGCGCGCGGTGTTGACGAGCCAGGCGCTGCGCTTCATCGCGCGAAGCTCCGCGGCGCCGATCAGTGCATGCGTCTCGGCGGTCGAGGGGGCCGCCAGCACCACCCAGTCGAACGCGCCGAGCCGGTCCCGCCAGGCGCCGGCGGCCAGCGTGCCGTCGCGCCCCGATCGCGTCACGCCGGTCACCTGAACGCCGAATCCCTCCAGCCGCTCGCCGATCAGCCGACCGATCGCGCCATAGCCGATGACCAGCGCGGCGGTCTCGAACAGCTCCACGCGTCCCGGCGCATAGTCCGGCCACTCGCGCCGGTCGGCCATCCGCATCACCGTGTCGAAGCGCTTCGCCGCCGCGAGCATACCGAGCACGGCATATTCCGCCACCGCTATCGCGTTGATTCCCGCCCCGTTGGTCAGCGTCGCGCCCCCCTCACGGAGCGTGGCGAGATAGAGCGATTAGATGCCGGCGATAGCGGTGAACAGCCAGCGCAGCCGCCGCGCCCCGGGCACC
>CAXTNG010000257.1:0-3067 GCA_964245475.1 uncultured Sphingomonas sp.
CTCCGACATGAGCCTGGCGCTGAGAGCCCGGATCGATGCGACGGAGGCTTTCGCCGCCGACGTGAGCCACGAACTCAAGAACCCGCTCGCCTCGCTGCGTTCCGCGGTGGAGGGGTTGGCGCGAGTCAAGGATCCCGAGCTCCAGGGCAAGCTGCTCGGCATCGTCCGCGACGACGTGCTCCGGCTCGACCGGCTGATCACCGACATCTCCGAGGCATCCCGGCTCGACGCGCAGCTGACCCGCGCGACGTTCGTGCGGGTCGACGTCGCGGCGATGATCGAGGGGTTGCGCGCCCAGCGTGAGGCACGCGGGGTGGAGCGCGGGGTCCGGCTGCGCTCCGAGCGCGACGGTCCGCACGATACCGTCGTGTTGGGCGAGGGTGCGCGGCTGGAGCGCGTAGTCGAAAACCTGATCGACAACGCCCTCTCCTTCTCGCCGGAAGGCGGGCTGGTGGCGATCGCGACGTGGCGCGAGCGCGGCAAACTCGTCGTTCAGGTGGACGATGAGGGTCCCGGCATTCCCGAGGACGCACGCGAGATGGTGTTTCGCCGCTTCCAGTCGATCCGTCCCGCCGCCGAGGCGTTCGGCCGCCATTCGGGGCTCGGCCTCGCCATTGCGCGCACCATCGTCGAGGCGCATCAGGGCACGATCACCGCCGAATCGCGCGGCAACGGAACGGCGGGCGCCCGCTTCGTCGTCCGGCTCCCGCTCGCGGATGTGTAGGACCAGCCTTGCCTGTCGTCAGTTCCGAGACCCTCCATGCCACAACCGTCGCCATCGACGGCTTGGCCGTGGTGATCGAGGGCGTGTCGGGGGCCGGCAAGTCCGATCTCGCGCTGCGGCTGATCGACCGCGGCGCCAGGCTGGTGAGCGACGATCGCAGCCTCCTGGTCCGTGCCGGGAACGGGCTGGTCGCACAGGCGCCGGAGCGCATGACGGGCCAGATCGAGGTGCGCGGCGTCGGCGTCGCTACCGTTCCTCATGTCGTTCAAGCGCCTGTGGCGTTGCTCGTCCGCCTCGACCCGCAGCCGCCTCGACTCCCCGAGCGCCGCCAGCGGACGATCGCTGGCGTCCCCGTCAGGACGCTGGCACTCGATCCCCGCCCTGCCTCCGCGCCGATCGCCGTTGAGATCGCGCTGCGCCAACCCGAGGCAATGCCCGAATGAGCGACAGCCCGCCGATCCTGCTCGTCACCGGCATGTCCGGGGCGGGCAAGTCGACCGTGCTCAAGACGCTGGAGGACCTCGGCTGGGAGGTTGTCGACAATCTGCCGCTCGTCCTCCTCGACCGCCTGCTCGATGCGCCGCTGCCGGCGGGGGCAGACGGGCGCTCGCAGCCGCTGGCGATCGGCATCGGCCCGCGCACCCGCGACTTCGATCCCGCACGCATCGTGCGGCGCATCAATGTGCTGCGCGAGAAGCACGGGCTGGAGGTGAGCACGCTGTTTCTCGACTCGGCGGACTTCGAACTGGAGCGCCGCTACGCAGAAACGCGCCGTCGGCACCCGCTGGCGCTCGATCGCCCGCCGAGCGACGGCATCGCTCGCGAACGCGAGCTGCTCCGTCCTCTCCAGGACTTCGCCAACCGGCTGATCGACACGACGCGGCTGACCGCCAACCAGCTGGCGCAGCAAGTCCGCGAGTTGTTCGCGCGTGACGGCCTGGGCGAGCCGACGCTGCAGGTCATGTCCTTCGGCTTCTCGCGGGGGCGGCCGCGCAACGCGGTTGTCGTCTTCGTCATGCGCTTCCTGCGGAACCCTCACTGGGATCCTGAGCTCAGGCCCGGCACCGGGCTCGACGCGAATGTCGCCGCTTATGTCGCCGCCGATCCAGCCTATGATGAGGCGGTGAGCCGGATCGAGGACCTCCTGCTGCTGCTGCTGCCCCGCTATCGCGCGGAGGGGAAGAGCTACGTCACTGTCGGCGTCGGCTGTACCGGCGGGAGACACCGGTCGGTTCACGTCGCCGATCGCATCGTGAGACGGTTGCAGAGCGCCGGATTTTCGCCCACGGTTTTCCACCGCGATCTGGGCACCGCCCCCCAGGACTCGCTTGAGGGAAAGCCGGCCGGCCTGTGAGCATGGATTCGCAACTGATATGATCGGCCTGGTTCTGGTGACGCACGGGCACCTGGCGGACGAGTTCGTCACGGCGATGGCGCACGTCGTCGGCCCGCAGGAGCGCATCGCGGCGATCGCGATCGGCCCGGACGACGACATGGAAGAGCGGCGCAGCGACATCGCCGCGGCCATCGAGTCGGTCGACGGGGGGCAAGGCGTGATCGTGCTGACCGACCTGTTCGGGGGCACGCCCTCCAATCTCGCCATCTCGCTGATGCGGCGCGGGCAGGTCGAGGTGATCGCAGGCATGAACCTGCCGATGCTCATCCGCCTCGGCTCCGCGCGCAAGGCGATGAAGGTCGTCGATGCGGTGGCGGCCGCGCGCGAGGCGGGGCGCAAGTACATTTCCGTCGCCTCCGAGGTACTAGGCGAGGCGGCTGCGTGACGGCGCGCCAGGTGCTAATCACGAACCGACGCGGGCTGCATGCCCGGGCCAGCGCCAAGTTCGTGACGCTCGCCGCCTCCCAGCGCTGCGAGGTACGCGTCGAGAAGGAGCCTGGTTCGGGCGTTACCGGCACGTCGATCATGGGGCTGATGATGCTTGGCGCGGCGATGGGCGACACGATCACGATCAGCGCCGAGGGTGAAGGTGCCGAAGGCGCGGTGGCGGCGCTGTGCAAGTTGGTCGAGGCCAAGTTCGGTGAAGACTGACGCGGGGGACTGATGCCCCGCGAAATCACCGCCTTCTCCAACCCGCTGATCAAATACGCCCGCGACCTGCGCGACAAGCGGCACCGGCGCGAGGCGCGGCAGTTCTTGGCCGAGGGGCTGCGCATCCTGACCGAAGCGCGCGAAACCGGGCGGCTGCCGCGCACCCTGTTCTTCGCCGCCGCCAGCGAGGCTCATCCGCTGGTCGCAGCGCTCTCCCGCGAGGTCGAGGCGTCCGGCGGCGAGGCGATCCGAACTACGCCCGACATCCTTGCCATGCTCTCGGGCAAGGACAATCC
>CAXTNG010000257.1:3077-5135 GCA_964245475.1 uncultured Sphingomonas sp.
GCCCGAGAGCTTGTGAAGAATCTCGCGGTCGGGGCCGCCGGCGGCGAGGCGATCGAGACCGACCGCGAGATTCTTCACAAGCTCTCGGGCAAGGACAATCCGCAGACGGTGATCGGCGTCTATCCCGAGTTCGCCACCGATCTTGCGGCACTCGACCGGGCGGCCGCCGGCATCTGGATCGTCGCGCAGGCGCTGCGCGATCCCGGCAATCTCGGCACGATCCTGCGCACCGGCGACGCGGTCGGCGCGGGCGGGCTGATCCTGCTGGGCGAATGCGTCGATCCCTTCTCGGTGGAAGCGGTGCGAGCGAGCATGGGGGCGCTGTTCACGGTGCCGGTCGTAAGGACCGAGTGGGCGCCGTTCCTCGCCTGGCTGCGCGGCGGGCCGGGGCAGCTGGTGGGGCTGAGCCTCGACACCGAGACCGGCTACCGCGACGTGCGCTACGCTGAGCCCACCTTCCTGCTCACCGGCAACGAGGCGCAGGGCCTGCCCGCCGAGTATGCCGCGGCGTGCGACGTGCTGGTCAAGCTGCCAATGCTGGGCAAGGCCGACAGCCTCAACGCGGCGGTGGCGACGGCGGTGATGGCGTATGAGGTGCTGGCGCAGCAGGGCGGTTGAGCGTGTCGCCCTCACCCTTTCGCCCGCCTGCGGCGGGCTGTTCCTTCTCCCGATGGGAGAGGGAGGGAGGCGCGCAGCGCCGGAAGGGTGAGGGTGAACCTGGTGCCGACCTATGGGTTTGTCCCGGATGACCTCCTTCACCTATCCGACCTTGATGGGCCTGCCTGCCGGCACGCTTGCCGATCTGGAACCGGGCCGTGTCGCCGTGTTCGGGGCAGCAGAAGCGACGCCGTATGACCCGGCGGAGGCGAGCCATTCGGCGCTGGCGCCGGGCGCGATCCGGGCGGCTTCCGCCTCGTTCAAGGGACAGCTTCGGCAGCACGACTTCGACCTCGGGGCGACGCCCCTGCCCTTTCCGCCGGACGAGGGCGATGCAGGGTGGATCGGGGTCGACCTGGGGGACGTCGCGACCAAGCCCAAGATCCCTGCCGAGAACCGTGCCGTGATCGAGGCGGCGACGCGGGCGGTGCTCGCCGCGGGCGCGGTGCCGGTGGTGCTGGGCGGGGACGATTCGGTACCGATCCCGGTGCTCGCCGGGTTCGCCGAGCACGGGCCGGTGACGGTGGTGCAGGTCGACGCGCATGTCGACTGGGGCGACGTGATCCGGGGCGAGGCGAACGGCTACGGCTCGCCGATGCGGCGAGCGAGCGAGATGGGGCACGTCGCGGGCATGCTCCAGGTCGGCATCCGCGGGCTGGGCAGCGGCGAGGCGTGGCAGCACGACGACGCGCGGGCCTGGGGCAGCAGGCTCGTGACGGCGCGCGAGTGGCACCGGCTGGGTGCGGAGGCTGTGCTGGCGAAGCTGCCCGAGGGCTGCCGGTTCGTGCTGTCGATCGACTGCGACGGGATCGACCCGTCGGTGTTCCCGGCGGTGGCGATGCCGACGCCGGGCGGGCTGACCTACGAAGACTGCCTCGACCTACTGCATGGGCTCAGCCGCGGGGGGACGATCGCGGGGCTGATCGTGGCGGAATATGTGCCCGAGCGCGACGATGCCCTGCGGAGCTCGGCGCTGGTCGCCGCGCGGCTGGCGGCGGTGGCAATCGGGTTGATTAGGAGCGGTTCGTAGAAGTAGGCTCTGGGCTTATAGCCCAGAGCCCTTCGCCACCGTGATGCTCGATTAGCTGGTCATGCCGAGAAACTCTCGCGCGTCGCGCTCTGCTTCGGCACGAGTGCCGAAGCAGAATGAGGAAGCAAAGACGGACTTGCCGGACGGCAGATAACTCTGCCATACCCAACCGTCAGCAAACCTCAACACGACGTAGAGAAGGTTCCGCATGGCGCCGCCTTCGTCGAGCGTCGTGCACCTACCTGATTTCCTGAAGCGGCTTCGTGCGAAGGTAATGACCTGCCATACTTGGCTTAGGCGTACCTTAAGATCCAACCGCTGATCTTCCCCGGGTTTGGCGGACACGCTGGGTTATCCGGTCATGCGCTGTT